>JANRKR010000096.1:0-10229 GCA_033763375.1 Rickettsiales bacterium | reverse complement strand
AGCTGGTTGTACCGCGATCGCCGGCAGCACAAAAGTTGGTAAATTTGTTCAAATTGGTGGCGCTTGTTGTATTAATGGACATATTCAAATTGGCGACGGCGCTAAAGTTGCCGGCATGAGCGGAATAATGCGCGATGTTGCACCAATGCAAGTTGTGGCAGGAGCTCCGGCAATGCCAATTCGTGATTGGCATAAGCTTAACAGCAAGTTAATCGCTTTAATCAAAAAATCTGAGTAATTATTCTAAAGTAGTTTGGGCTTTAAAATATTTTAATTTTTTACAAAAAAACGTCTCTTTTTAAGATAAAGATTTTTCGATTTTAAATCCGCGTAAAAATTCCGATAGCAACATTTGATTTTTACCGGCACGTTGTAAAATTTTTGGTCTGATTAAACCTTTGCCACACTGAATTGTCAGTCTGTCATCCAAAATTTCTCCAGCTTTATTATTGCAAGAATTTTGATCTATAATTTCTGCAGCAAAGATTTTTATTTTTTCACCATTCAATATAAAATGCGCTTCAAGAGACCCGTTTAATCCGCGAATTTTTTGTTCAATTTCTTGTGCCGATTTTGTCCAGTCAATTTCGCATTCTGATTTTTCTATTTTTTTAGCATATGTAGCCAAACTATCGTCTTGCTTGGTTAGAACTATATTATCATAACGCAAATTTTCTAAAGTTTTTATTAAAATTTTTGCTCCCATTTCTGCTAATTTTAGCGCCAGATCTTTATAAGTTTCTTTGCCAGTGAGAGCAAATTTTTCCTGACAAATAATATCACCGCTATCTAAATCTTTATTCATTTTAATAATTGTAATACCGGTTTCTTTGTCGCCTTCTAAAATTGGACGCTGAATTGGAGAAGCTCCGCGCCATCTTGGTAAAAGCGAAGGATGAATATTTATGCAGCCTTTTTTTACATTGTCTAAAATTTCTTGTGGCAAAATTAATCCGTAAGCAACTACAACAGCAACGTCAGCGTCAAAATCACTAAATTCTTTTTGAGTTTGCCAGTTTTTTAAAGTTTTTGGCGTAATAACTTTTAAATTATTTTTTAAAGCCAAATCATGAATTGGTGAATTTTGTAATTTATGACCGCGACCAGCAATTTGCGGCTGACGCGTATAGACCGCGACAATTTCAAAATCAGGATTTTTTTTAGTAAGAGCAATTAATTCTTCTAAAGCTGGACAAGCAAATTGCGGCGTGCCCATAAAAATAATTTTCATAATTGGTTTAATGTTTTTATTATTTTGTCTCGTATCGCGAAAAAAAATTTAAAATATATCGAAGTTCAAAGAACCTCGGTATAAAACATAATAATCTTAAATCTGAAATATTTTGAAAGTTAGAAAATTATTTTTACTTGGAGTTGCTATTGCCTTGACGTTGGCTTTTTTTGATTTGCTTAGCAAAAGATTAATTTTTGCTGCTCTTGAAAAAATTGCTCTTGAAGAAAGCGTTAAAAATCCGGAAATCATTATTTTTGACTTTTTTAGCATTGTTTTGGTGTGGAATCGCGGTGTTAGTTTTGGCATGTTTAATCAATTACAAAGTGCTGCGTTAATTCTTTCAATATTACAATTTGTAATTATGACCGCAGTATTTTATTGGCTTTATTATAATCAGAAATTACATATCACTTTTGCGCTTGGTCTTATTGCTGGTGGCGCTTTGGGAAATTTATGTGATCGTATTAAAAATGGCGCGGTAGCTGATTTTTTAGATTTTCATATTGCTTCATATCATTGGCCAGCTTTTAATTTAGCTGATTCCGCCGTTTTTATCGGCGTAGTTATTTTGCTTTGTGACGATTTTATTTTTAAAAAAAGATGAAAAAAATTATTATCTTAACATTAACATTATTATTGTCTTCTTGCTTTTCCAGCAAGCCAGAAGATCCTCTTATTTTGCCGCCTAATTTTGATGAAATGCCAGATTTGAACAATCCAGAAAAACCAACTCCACAGCAGCAAAATGAAAATGTTAACCAACTAAAAGAGCTTTTGCTCAAAAGCGATTAATTTTATCAATCTTAATTTTTTAAAAAATGTTAAACAAAATTTTATTTTCTGACGCTTTAGCACAATCTTCTGAAGCTTCTGCTGCCGCAACTCAAGAATTTTCTTTTACTAGTTTTTTGCCGCTAATTTTAATTTTTGCTGTTTTTTATTTTCTGATAATTCGTCCACAAACTAAAAAATTTAAAGAACAACAGCAAATGATTAATAATCTGAAAGTAGGAGATAAAATTGTCACTTCCAGCGGAATCATTGGCGTAATCAAAGAAATTGACGCCAAAGAAAATCAATTTGCCATTGAAATTGCTTCAGGAGTTACCATTAAAATTATTAAAAATTTTGTTAGCGAATTGGCTGATAAAGAAATTTCTGGCACTACAAAATCAGATAAAAAATCAAAATAAATATTTGCAATATGCTTAACTTTTCTAAAACAAAAATAGCCTTAATTTTGTTTGTTTGTTTTTTCGCTGCATTTTACTCAATTCCATCATTAATCAGCTCATCTTTTTTAAAAAATAATCCAGCTTTAACTAAAATTTTACCAAGTCAAAAAATCAATCTTGGTCTTGATTTACGTGGCGGCTCGCATTTGATGCTGGAAGTTGATTTTGATTACTATTTCAAAGAACAACTTAACAATTTGAAGGAGGAAATTAAAGCAAGTTTTCGTGATGATTCAGTTAGAACAATTCCAGAAATTAAAGGTGATAAAATCGTTTTTTCTTTAAGTGATGATGAGCAAAAAAAATCAGCAAAAAAGATAATCAAAAAACTAAGTAGTCGCACCAATATTGATGAAAATTCCGGACAGTTTGAAATTTATTTTTCTGATCACGAATTACAATTAATGCGCCAAAATTTAATCAAACAATCAATTGAAATTGTTAGAAAAAGAATTGATGAAAGTGGCACTAAAGAACCAACAATTCAAGCTCAAGGCGATAATCGTATTTTATTGCAAGTTCCAGGAATTGAAAATTCGCAAGAAATAAAATCAATTTTAGGTAAAACCGCTAAAATGACTTTTCATCATGTTTCTGATAAAACTTTTGCAGTTTCTCAAAATGATGGAATTGATCCAGATTTAGAAAGGCTTTTTGATTATCAAGGTCGCAGTTATCTAATTAAAAAAGAGGTTGTATTAAGCGGCGATTTATTAATTGATGCTTCTGCAACTTATCATGAAGGACAGCCAGCTGTGGCATTTCGTTTCAATGATATTGGTAGCAGAAAATTTGCCGAAATCACTAAAGAAAATATTGGTAAATTTTTTGCAATTGTTCTTGATGGAAAAATTATCACAGCGCCCAGAATTAACACGGTTATTAATCAGGGTTCTGGTGTAATTTCAGGAAATTTTACTGTACAAGAAGCTAATCAAGTAGCGCTTTTACTTCGAGCTGGCGCTTTACCAGCTCCGCTAAAAGTTGTTGAAGAAAGAACAGTTGGTCCTTCTCTTGGCTTGGATTCAATAAAAAATGGCAGCGTTGCTGTAATTGCTTCAATTGCTTTTGTTACAATTTTTATAATGTTCTTTTACGGATTTTTTGGCTTTTTGGCAAATGTTGCAATGTGTGTTAATATTTTGGCAATTATAGCAATCTTATCAATAATTGGTGCAACATTAACTTTGCCAGGAATTGCCGGAATTGTTCTTACCATGGGTATGTCGGTTGATGCTAACGTATTAATTTTTGAAAGAATTAAAGAGGAATTGCGCGCTAAAAAATCTATTCTTGCAGCAGTTGATCAAGGTTTTTCTCAGGCTTTTCGAACTATTATCGATTCAAATATTACCACATTAATTGTGGCATTTTTTTTGTATGTTTTTGGTAATGGTTCGGTTAAAGGTTTTGCGGTAACTCTTTCAATTGGCATTATTTCTTCAATGTTCGCAGCGATAATTTTAACCAGAATGATGATTGCTTTGTGGCTTAAAAAAGTAAAACCAAAAAAACTAAATTTGATTTAAGGAAAAAATTAGATGATTTTTCTACGCCGAATTTGCGACAGCGCCATAATCGCTATATTTCTAAGCTCGGCTTTTTCAACCTGCAATTCTTACGCTGCAAGTAAAGAAAATAAAATAGTTTTACCATCAATTTTAAAAGCTGATAAAATTGACAGCGATCAAATTAATAACCTGATTAACGCTGTTGGAAATGTTGAATTGCGCCGGGAAAATAGCGTGGTCTACGCCAATGAAATAAAATATGATAAAAATGGCGGTTGGGTTCAAGCAATTGGCAATATAAGAATCAAAAATATCGAAGTTGGCAACGTCGTGGCAACCAAAGCTGAAATCAAAGACGATTTTTCTTCTGGCACTTTTTTCGATAGCACAATGGTTTTGCTAGATGGATCTTATATGACATCAAATCAAATTGACCGCGTTAGTCCTGAAATAACCGTCTTTAATTCTTCAATATTTTCAATTTGTCCAAATCCAGAAATTGGCTCTAATAATTCTTTAGCGGGAAAAGAAAAAGATTTGATTTCAATTAAATCAGAAAAAATCACCATCAATCGCACAAAGCAAAATTTTAAAGTTAAAAATGCTGTAGTTCGACTTTATGATTTTCCAGTTTTTTATACACCTTATTTAAAATCGGCTTTGCCTTCTAAAGAAAGAGAATCAGGTTTTCTAGCGCCTTCATATATTCAAAATAAATTTGGTTTGGGTTTTCAAACTCCTTACTACTTTAATATTGCACCCAATAAAGATTCTACTTTAACGCCTTACATTAATCCAAATAATGATCTATATATTATTAAAAATGAATTTCGTCATTTAACTTCTTACGGTTCTTATAAAATTATTCCTGAGATTGCTAATAATAAAATTATCTATTCAAACGACGCCACAACTATCAGCCGTTCGCGCAGCCCTTATCGTTGGAATTTGCAAGGTGACGGGCTTTTTGATTTTACTAATAATACCGGTTTAGATTTTACCGTAAATAACGTTTATGATCGTAACTATTTGCGCGATTATCACAATAATTATGCCGGCTATACTATGTCAAAAATTAACGCCGATTATATTTATCAGCGCGATTACTTTTCAGTTAAAACTATGAGATTTCAGGAATTAGAAAATCCTTTAACTGAAAAAGCTTCGCCAATAATTTTACCGATGATCGATTCACATATTGAAACCAAGCCACTAGGCGCCGGAGAAAAATTTGCTTTAACTTCTAATACAATTGCAATAACCAGAACTGACGGGCTGCAATATCGTCGTGCTACCGTTATTCCGGAAATGAATTTGCCACTTAATTTGAAGGGAAATTTATTTACTCTAAATACTAAAATTCAAACCGACTTTTATTCTTTGGAAAATTCTTTCAAAGGCAATAACGCCGTAAATAACAATTTTAATTCTACTGCATTTAATAATAAGCCAGAAGTTTCACTAAATTGGTCTCTGCCTTTGATCAAAAGACTTAAAAATAATAGTATTCTTATTGAGCCAATGGCAAATATTGTTTCCAGTACTTTTAAAAAAAGTGCCAATGGATTTCCTAATGAAGATAGCAACAATTCAGAATTAACTGTTAGCAATTTATTCGTTAGCGATCGTATTGCTGGCTTCGATCGCAACGAATCAGGAACCAGAACCAGCTATGGTTTTAGAACGTCATTTTTTAATCAATATGGCGGTGAATATGGTTTAACTTTGGGACAAAGTTTTCGTTTTAAAGATCAGGCTCAAGATGTTTCAATTCGTGGGTTTAACGACAATAACAAATCAAACATTATTGGTTTAGCTTCTTACAAGCTCAAAAAACTTTTTTATATTTCATACGCTTTCCAGCTTAACGAATCAAATTACCAAAATGAAGTTAACGAAATTAATGCCAGCCTGACTTTAGATCGTTTAACTTTTACAAGTAATTACTTGTTGCTTTTATCAAATTCACAAAACTTGTTAAAAAAAGAACAATTATCTTTTTCTTCTAAGTTCAAATTTACGACTAAAACATCAGCAAGTCTCAGCGCCACTAAAGACATGGTTACAGGAAGAGTTTTGACTCGCGCAATAGCATTTAATTATGAAGGTTGCTGCACTTTATTTAGTCTTTTTCTAACCCAAAGTAATCAAAGTAATTTGATCAAACCTTCAAATTCTATAAGCTTTAGCTTGTCTTTCAAAAACCTGTGAAGAAAATTAATTTTAATAAAAATTTAATTTTTGAAAATACGCAATGGCACACGAACTTACCGACGAAAATTTTACTAAAAATATTTTGGAATCAAAAGGTGTTTCTTTAATTGATTTCTGGGCGCCTTGGTGCGGACCTTGTCGTCAGCTTTCACCAATTGTAGAAGAATTAGCAGTTGAAATGGCAGGTAAGCTTGAAGTTTATAAATGCAATATTGATGAAAATCCTGAAACTCCTTCCAAATATTCGGTGCGCGGCATTCCAACATTAATGCTTTTTAAAGAAGGCAAATTAGTTGACACCAAAGTTGGCGCGCTTTCAAAAACCATGCTTAACGAATGGGTAAAAAATAACTTATAAATATGCAGATTCAATCTTTGGAAGCTTTATCTAAAGAACAAATTTTGCAAAATTTTTATAGTTATAAAATTCCGTTACTAAAAAAAGTCTGTCACGATTTTTCGATGGTAACGCTTTTAAATATCAAAGTTGGTGTTGAGCTTGAATTTTATTTAACCAATCGTGACGGATCACAAATTTTTACAGAATCGCTTATTGATGATTTTATTAAAGAATTATTTGCAGCAATTGCACCAAATTCTTTAATTTATAAAATTGAGAAAGAGCAGGGCGCCGGACAAATTGAAATCAAAACCACTTACACTTCCGATTTATTAAAAATTGCCGAAGAAATTTCTCAAATAAAATTAATGGCGAAAGATTTGGCTAATAAAAAAAATCTTGCTGCTTCTTTTGCGTCACAGCAATTTATCAATGATTGCGGTAGTTCTTTGCAGTTCAATATTTCTCTGCACAATCAAAATGATAAAAATCTTTTTGCCAGTGACGAAATATTTTTACGCAAAATTGCTCAAGGTCTTTTACACTTTACCAATTCAATGATGATTTTTCTTGCACCAAAAGAGCAAGATTACGCCAGATTTTCTTACGATTTAAATCTTAATTTATTTAAGAAAGGCAAATTTACTGCGCCGGTAAATTTAAGTTTTGGTAGTGATAATCGTACTTGCGCCATTCGATTTCCTGCTCCGGCAAAATTTACCAGTAGTTTTAGCAAGCGTTTAGAATACAGAGTTGCGGCAGCAGATGCAGACGTTTCTCTTTGTTTGTCAGCAATTTTATTAGCAATTTTATGGGCGGTGCAAAACGAGATTGAATCTTCTTCCACAAATGCCATTTACGGCAACGCTTTTGATAAGAATTATAATTTACAAAATCTCTGCCAAAATTTAAATGAGGCTGAAAAAAATTTTTTTACACCAGAAAATTTCATCAAAAATGAATTATCAAAAAATCTTTAGCATTTAAAAAATTTTATCGGAGTAAAAAGTTCAAAATATTTCAAAGTTCGAAAGGTTTCAAATCATTTTGTCAACTACATTGATTGGCAATAAAATATAATATTTTCCAGTAGCTGCAGTGTAAGAAGCTCTTTCTTCAGCATCTTTGCCGTGACCAAAAAATATATCGCCACGCACCGTTCCTTTAATTGCTGAACCGGTATCTTGGGCAATAAAAAGATGTTGATATTTTTCTTTCACATCACCTTTTTTTGTCAGAACCGTATCTAACCAAAAAGGAAATCCATAAGAAAAAATATTATTATCAATAGCGAGAGAGCGTTCTGGAGTTAGTGGAACTCCTTGCGCGCCAACAACATATTCGCCATCAGAAAATTTAAAAAAAGTATAGGCTGGATTAATATTCATAACTTCCAAAGCTTTATCAGGATTATCTTTTAACCAATTTTTTATACTTTCAGCATCGGTTTTGTCGCGTGATATATAACCTTGATCAATCATGTAGTTAGTTATTCCAATAAAAGGTTGGTTATTGCGACCAGCAAAAGTTAAGCGCATAATAGTATTGTCTGGTAAATTAATTCGACCTGAACCCTGAATATGCATAAAAAATAATTCAGCAGCATCATCAACATAAAGAAGTTCTAAACCTTTATGTTCTAAAGCTCCTTCGGTAATTTCTTTTCTGGTTAAGTAAGGTTCAGAAGTTAGATCTTTCGGTTTAGCGTAAATTGGATATTGAAATTTTTCGCTTTTAACTGCGCTGCCATTGAGATCGGCTTCATAATATCCGGTAAAAAGTCCCTGACTTTTTCCGGCTTTATCTGATACCAAAAAAACTTTGAACCAATTCTCAAAAAAGTTTTTTGCCTGTTTGGCGCTCATGGTTTTAACTACTTGAGCAATTTCACAAACATCGCGAAAATCACCAACGGTAATATCGCCAATTTGCCCACCAATGAAGCGGTTTTGTGGCATTTTTGAAAACTTGTTACAGGAATGAATAAAAGCCTGTAAAGCTTTTTTGTGATCATCTTCTTGCCAGCCGGCAATCGTTGAAAAATCAACTTGTTCAAGTTTTAAATTGCCTCGACCTTTGATAGTAATTTTTTGATAAGCAAAGCAGGCGCAAAGAATCAGCAGCAAAAAGATAACCGAATTTTTGATCATAAATTTATATTATTTAGAACTTTTTGAATTAGTTTTAAGATTAATATCAGACTAAATCTGGCAATTTTAATCTTAAATCTTTTTTAAAATGTCTCTTCAATGTGGAATTGTTGGTTTGCCAAATGTTGGTAAATCAACTTTGTTTAATGCTTTAACTCAAACTGCTGCAGCACAGGCGGCGAATTATCCTTTTTGTACAATTGAGCCAAATATTGGCAAAGTAAATGTGCCGGATTTTCGCTTGGAAAAGCTTGCTAAAATTGCCGGCTCACAAACAATTATTCCGGTTCAAATTGAGTTTGTTGATATTGCTGGTTTAGTTCGCGGCGCCAGCAAAGGCGAAGGTTTGGGCAATCAGTTTCTTTCTCACATTCGCGAGGTTGACGCTATTATAAATGTAATTCGTTGCTTTGAAGATGAAAATATTACTCACGTTGAAGGCGAAGTTGATCCGCTGCGCGACATTGAATTAATTCAGCTCGAATTAATTATTGCCGACATGGAAAGTTTAGAAAAAAGAATTCCGGCAATGGAAAAAAAACTAAAAACTGAAAAAGAAATTGCTGCTCAAATTGAAATTGCCAAACGCATTTTAACAATTTTAAAAGAAGGAAAAGCAGCGCGCTTAATTGAAATAAAATCTGCAGAAGAAGAAAAAATCATCAAAGGCTTGCAACTAATAACCTCTAAGCCGCAGCTTTTTGTTTGTAACCTAAAAGAAAATGAATTGTCAGGCAATAAATTTTCACAAATGGTTGAAAATTTTGGCAATCAAAATGGTTATAAAGTTTTAAAGATTTGCGCTCAAATTGAAGCTGAAATTGCAACGCTGGAAGGTGAAGCTGAAAAATCTGAGTTTCTTCAATCGGTTGGACTTAATGAAACTGGGCTTTCGCAGATTATTCGTAATTCTTATCAGCTTTTAGAATTAATCACTTTTTTTACAGTTGGTCCAAAAGAATGTCATGCTTGGATGTTGAAAAAAGGCGCAACTGCACCAAAAGCTGCTGGTGTAATTCATACTGATTTTGAAAAAGGTTTTATTCGTGCTGAAACAATTTCTTACAATGATTATATAAATTTAAATGGAGAAGAGGGCGCAAAAAACGCAGGAAAATTAAGGCTGGAAGGCAAAGATTACATTACCCAAGATGGTGATGTTTTTCATTTTAGGTTTAATGTGTAAAAAATAACTAAATTCAAACTTCGTTTGAATTTAATCTAAATTTTCCGTCATTGCGAGGAGCACTAGCGACGTGGCAATCTCAAAGTAACTAAATTCAAACTTCGTTTGAATTTAGTCTAGTTAGAATTACTTCGCGCTAAGTAAATTAGCGCATCCGCAATAAATTTTAGTTTTTAAAAACTATAAATTTCCGTCATTGCGAGGAGCGCTAGCGACGTGGCAATCTCATGAGTTTGTCTTTGTTTTCACGAGATTACTTCGTCACTAGCGCTCCTCGCAATGACAAGTTTGAGTATTTATTATATTATTATGAATAATTTCCAAAAAAAAATCTCCGAAATGATTCGTGTTAATCACGC
>JANRKR010000095.1:0-4035 GCA_033763375.1 Rickettsiales bacterium | reverse complement strand
TAATAAAAAATCAGTCAGATGCGAACCAACCATGCCAGTGATGCCGGTTATTAAAGCACGTTTTTTCATGTCTTGAGGTTAAATTGTGATTATTCCACGGTAACGGATTTTGCTAAATTTCTGGGCTGATCAACGTCATTGCCTTTAAAAAGTGCGACATAATAAGCCAAAAGCTGAGTGGTGATAACTGGTAATAAAGCTTCTTGAATAATTCCTGAAATTTCAGGAATAAGAATTTTTTTATCAGCCATTTTGCCAAATTTTTCTTGACCATTTTTGTCGCTGATAAAAATTATTTTTCCCGCTCTGGCTTTAACTTCTTCGGTATTTGATAAAGTTTTTTCAAACAATTTATTGCTTGGCGCAATTACAATTACCGGCATTTTTTTGTCAATTAAAGCGATGGTTCCGTGTTTTAATTCACCAGCGGCAATTCCTTGTGCATCAATGTAAGAAAGCTCGCGCATTTTAAGCGCCGCTTCAAAAGCGGTAATTTGCGAAACGCCGCGCCCAATATATAAAATGTGATTAACTTTGGTTAAATCTTGCGCCACTTTTTTGATGTTGGCGATATTTTTTTTGATAAAAAAATCATTCATTTTAACGCCAGATTCGATGATTTCGTCGATTAATTTAGCTTGTAATTTTTTATCAATTTTGGCGTGCGCAACACCAAATTCAATTGCTAGAAGCGCCAGAATTAAAATCTGAGCGCTGTAAGCTTTGGTTGAAGCCACGCCAATTTCCGGACCAGCGATAGTTGGAATTACAACATCAGAAAGTTGCGCCATTGAACTTAACGCCACATTCACAATTGAAAGAATTTTTTGGTTATTTGATTTAGCATGTTTTAATGCCGCAATTGTGTCGGCGGTTTCTCCGGATTGTGAAATAAAAATCATTAAATTGTCACTACGAAATGGATGATGACGATAGCGAAATTCAGAAGCGATATCAACCTCAACTTCTATTGCTGCAATTTCTTCAATTAAATATTTAGCGCACATTCCGGCGTAATAAGAAGTTCCGCAAGCAACAATTGTTAATTTATTAATTTTTTTAAGATCAAAAGGAAAATTCGGTAAATTGGTTGTGTGCTTGTCAATATTGACATAGGCTTGGATTGTTTCTTCCAAAACGCGCGGCTGTTCAAAAATTTCTTTAAGCATAAAATGATCAAAACCATCTTTAGAAATTTGATTATTTTTGCCGGTCATAATTTTTATTTTTTTATGCAACAACTTTCCATCAGCGCCAAAAACTTGATAAGAATCTTTTTTGATAAAGCCAAATTCACCATCTTCTAGAACTATGATTTTATTGGTGTTTTGAGCAATCGCATAAAAATCGGAAGCCACATAATTTTCATTTTCGCCAATTCCTAAAATTAATGGTGAACCTTTTTTAGCAAAAGCAATTATTTCTGGCTGATCAATAAAAATAACTGCCAACGCCAAAGTTCCGTGAATTTCTTTTAAAGCCAAAGCCAAAGATTTTTTAATATCAGAAGTTTTTTGATAATAATGTTCAATCAAATGCGGCACAACTTCAGTGTCAGTTTGGCTTAAAAATTTTACGCCGTTTTTTTGTAGTTTAGATTTAAGCTCTTGATAATTTTCAATAATGCCGTTGTGAACAACGCAAATTTTTGATGAAGCGTGCGGATGAGCGTTTTGCTTGCTTGGACGACCATGCGTTGCCCAACGCGTGTGACCAATTCCGATTGTTGATTGAATTGATTTAGATTTAAGTTTTTTTTCCAGATTGGAAATTTTTCCTTCTTCTTTAATGGTTTTAAAACCGCTATTTTCAAGCACTGCAATGCCAGCTGAATCATAACCGCGATATTCAAGCTTTTTTAAACCGTCAATAATTTTTGCCACCACATTTTTGGTGCTTACAACGCCAACAATTCCACACATTTGCTAAGATTTATATTTTTATTACCGTATGTACCTTTAATATACGGGCTGGGTTCCCCACAAGTGTAGGGCACGGCTCGCGTGCGCGTTGCCGTATCCAAAGGGATATAGCACATCCCGAAATAATTGACACTTTTAAACTGCAGAATTTTGGTAAAAATTTGCTCGAAAAATAACGCTGTATCGCCTGATGCAGCTTATATTTTTTGTCGTAATTTTTCCCTAAAATTTATTTGTTTAAAAGTGTCAATTATTTCGGGATGTGCTATAAAGGCTTTTTATTCTGATTAATCCGTTAATTGAGTTCTCGTTTCTAATCGTATCTTAATACCAGAGTAAATGGACCCCGTCATGCGACGGGGTGACAATTATGATAGAACTGTCACCCCTTCATGCGACGGAGTGACAAGAGTACGACGGAGTGACAAGACTACGAAGGAGTAAAAATAGTAAAACGGAGTGATAAGAGTAGAACGGGGTGACAAGTGTTAGTGTTGTTACCTCTTCTTACTCTTGTTGCCATGTTTTACTATTGTTACACAGTCTTACTCTTGTTACCACTTCTTACTCTTGTTACCTTGTCTTACTATTTTCACTCCTTCTTACTCTTGTAACCCCCTTTTGTTTTACTCTTTTTACCCCTTTTTTTACTCTTGTCACCCCGTCGCATGACGGGGTCCATTTACTTCTAAAATTAGAGCAAAAATCCATTAACGTATTAGTCCGTTTTTTTTGAATCGGGGAATAATGCTAGAAATGCTTTGGCAACAAAGTAAATAGTAATCTTTTGAAATATGATGAGGTGCTTAAAATTAAGCGCTGCCAAATGACAACGCTTAAAAATTTCAATCTTATTATTTTGAGTTATATTTGTCTTTCATTATTAGTATTGCTCAAGTTAACTATTTCAAGACCCGAAGCCGGAAGCTTAGGGCTAGCTGAAGGTTTTTCTTCACTATCTGTTCTTCTTGCTTGAGGAGTTCCTCTTAAAGGTGATCCAACTCTTTCTCTTAATTGACTTGGGTTTGGAGTTGAAGTTCCAGAAAAAATTGCACCAATTGGTTTTGTTTCTACTTCATCAGGATTTAATCTTTCTGATTGTCGCTTATTAAGCTCTGCTTCTACCTTATTCACAACCACAGAAAAATCTTGAGGTGTCATTTCCAGAATACGTCGATTATTAGGAGTTTGTCTCAAATCATTATTTCTTTCTGGTCGATCTGACACTTTAACTCTTTCTTCGGAAGGTTTTTCAGTAAGATCATTTTGAACTTCTGGCAAAATTATGGAACTGTCTGTTACTTGCTTCTTATAAGTTTCCCCTGCTCTAGGAGAGTTATTTGGAGACAATACAGAAGACCTTTCTTTGATACTGAGTCTGGGTGCATAAAGAGGGTTTTTTTCTTGTGAAGACCTTGATGATCCTAATCCTCGATAAGCGCTAAATAATTTTTCAGGATCTCCCGCTTCATTTGAAGATCGTCCAGACTGAACTCCAGAGTCAGAAAGTATTTTATTAGCTTGTTCAGTATCAATAATATTGTCGCCTTGTTTGTTTCGATTATAAACTCCTGTTGCATAATCATCTTCATCACCAAATGTTTCTTCAGTCTGGTTTTTTTGTGGTTGTTGAGCCTTTCTTAATTTGTCTCTTACTTGCTGATGAATAAACTCAGGCTCTTCTTCAACTTTATGTCCAGATTCTTCTTTTTGAACTTTAGTTTTTATTGTGTTTAAAGAGAATTGGTCTGGTTCTTCATCATCATCATCGGTAATTGAAGAACCATTGGGCGACGAACCATCATTATTTAATCTGATGCTTTGACTTAGAATATCACTTTTTATGGAAGTTTCACGCAGTTCTTGCTGGATATTAGGTGTTGTTGCTATTCTTTGCGGACTTCCATCACGTGACTGTGAACTTGAAGAATCGATGATACTTTCTCTTTCATTGATTGGAGGAAGGTTACTACCGCTTCTTACAAACTGAGTTGATGATCTATTATTTGCTGGCGATGATCTCAATTGTGATGGATCTAATATTCTATTGCTTTCAATACTAGTTACATTTTCTTGTATAATTTCTGCACTTGCTAAAGGATGAGGACCATAA
>JANRKR010000094.1:0-21294 GCA_033763375.1 Rickettsiales bacterium | reverse complement strand
GGATGTTTTTTTAGGCTTCGAAAATAATGCGTCATTGCGAGGAGCGTCAGCGACGCGGCAATCTTTCAAATATTGAGAAAATTCGTGAGATTGCCGCGTCGCTGACGCTCCTCGCAATGACGAGTGATTATTTAATTTTTTAAGGGTCTCTAAGTATTATGTTAAATATAATTCAAGTAAAAAACAAAAATCTATTATAGATGCAGCAATTCACTTGCCGCGTAGCAATTCAAATAAAAGCTAAATTCTATGGGAAAATTTACTATATTTAAACTATACCAAGAAGCTTGAAAAGCTCGCGCGCGCTCCAATATTCTTGGTTTTGTCCGTTAATTTTTTTGATTTTTTCTAAGATGTTTTTTGTCATGGTGATTTTTTTAAAATTAGAAATTCTCAAAAATAATAATTCACAAATTAGGTTCAATCAAAGTAAGATCGACTAAAACTTAAATCTAAATTCTTAATTTTAAAATTCTTAATTTTACCTAATGTCTGATCATAAATTACAGCCAGTTCGCGGCACCAAAGATCTTTTTGGCGATGAGATAAAAGTTTTTAATCACATCATTGCTGTGGCCAAAAAAAAGAGCGAATTTTTTGGTTTTGAAGAATTACAAATTCCTATTTTTGAATTTAGCGAAGTCTTTGAACGCAACTTAGGCGAGACTTCCGACATTGTGGCGAAAGAAGTTTATAAATTCGCAGATCGTTCAGAAAATTTTCTAACGCTGCGCCCTGAATTTACCGCTGGAGTTGTGCGTGCCTTAATTTCTAACGGTGAATTGCAACAAGTTTTGCCGCGCAAACTTTTTTCTCACGGTCCGCTTTTTCGCTATGAACGTCCGCAAAAAGGGCGTCAAAGGCAATTTCATCAAATTAATTTTGAAATTTTTGGTGAAGAAAATTTTTTCTGCGATGTTGAAGCGATATTGCTTGCAAGCTCTATTTTAAAGGATTTAGACGTTTTAGATCAAACAACTTTAGAAATAAATTCTTTGGGATGTGCCCAAACCAAACTCAATTACGAAGAAGCTTTAAAAAAATATTTCGCTAAATTTAAAAATGATTTATCAGCTGATTCGCAAAATCGTTTGGAAAAAAATCCATTGCGCATCCTTGATTCTAAAGACGCACAAGATATTGAACTTTTAATTGACGCGCCAAAAATTGCCGATTTTTTTTCTGAAGAAGCCAAATCAAACTTCGATAATATTTTAAATTTATTAACTAAACTTTCAGTAAAACACCGCGTCAATCAACGCTTGGTAAGAGGTTTGGATTATTACACTTCAACCGTTTTTGAATTTATCACCAGCCACGAAGGCGCGCAAAACACCGCTTTAGCTGGTGGACGGTATGATAATTTGGTTGAAAAAATGTCGGGTAAAAAACTGCCAGCAATTGGCTTTGCCGCTGGAATTGAAAGGTTGATGCTGCTAACTAAATTACAACTTCAAAAAACTCGTGCGGTTGCAGTTAATTACATTTCTGAAAATGAAAAAATCTATGCTTTTGAAATCGCTCAAAAGCTTAGAAATTCAGGCTTTATAACCGAATTTGTTTTTGCTGGTAATTTTAAAAAACAAATGAAACGCGCGTCGCAAAATGACAGTCGATTCGTGATAATTATTGGCGAAGATGAAATGAAAAATGGCGAAGTTATGGTGAAAGATTTTGATCATTCAAATGAACAAAAAATCAAGCAAGAGCTTTTAATTCATTATCTTGAGGGCAAAATTTAATTAGTAAAAACACCAAATTTATGAAAAATAAAAAAACCAAAAACTTCCAACTAAAACCACAAATTGCAATTTTCCAACCACTTGGCGATGGACAGAAAATTCGGGTTAGAATTGAAAATGAAAATGTTTGGCTCACTCAGAAATTAATTGCTGAGCTTTTCGAAGTTTCAGTTCCAACGGTGAATGAACATTTATCAAATATTTTTGAAGAAGCTGAATTAGATGAAAATTCAGTTATTAGGAATTTCCGAATAACTGCTTCAGATGGCAAAGAATATGAAACTAAACACTATAACCTAGATGCGATTTTAGCAGTTGGTTATCGTGTGCGCTCAAATCGTGGTGTACAATTTCGCAAATGGGCAACCGAGAGATTAAGAGAATATCTGATCAAGGGTTTCACCATGGATGACGAACGCCTGAAAGAAATTGACGGCAGAGCGCGCTATTTTGAAGAATTGCTGCAACGCATTCGTGATATTCGATCAAGCGAACGCAGATTTTATCAAAAAGTTACTGATATTTATGCCACATCAATTGACTATAAAATTGATGCCGAATTAACCCAAAAATTCTTCGCAACCGTGCAAAATAAAATGCATTTTGCTGTTTGTGGAAGAACTGCTGCTGAAATTGTAATTGAAAGAGCTGATTCATCAAAACCTTTCATGGGACTAACCAATTTTAAAGATGAATATATCACCGAAAACGACATTAAGATTGCTAAAAATTATCTAAACGAAAGTGAGTTAGATCAGCTAAATTTGATTGTGTCGCTCTATATTGATTTTGCTGAGCTTCAGGCCAAATCAGGACGCTTGATGAAAATGCAAGATTGGATCAAAAAATTAGACGAATTTTTAACAATTTCTGAAAAAAAACTTTTGCATAATGCTGGTAAAGTAAGTGCTATTGAAGCCGAAGACAAAGCACTTAAAGAATTTATAAAATATCGTAAACAACGAGATAAAAACTACATTTCTGATTTTGACCGTGAGGTAAAGAAATTAGTAAAAAATAATTTTGTTAAAAAATAATTAGCTAACAGTGTCTAAAGATTTTGATCATTCCAACGAACAAAAAATCAAGCAACAGCTTTTAATTCATTATCTTGAGGGCAAAATTTAAAAAATGCTTAGACAACTTTTTTACTTCAGAAACTTCGAAAAAAACTTTCGTTTTTTTGCGCCATTTTCTTTTATTTGCTTGGTGATTTTTTTAAGCTTGGCAATTCCATCAATTCTAAATTCACCAAATGATTATCAGCAAAGTAATGCAGTGAAAATTATGTATATTCATGTTCCAGCAGCGTGGATGGCGCTTTTGATTTATAGTTTGATGGCAATTTTCAACCTCTCAGGATTTATCTGGAAAAATCCATTTTTTTATTTAATCGCCAAATCAATTGCCGTAATTGGTTGCGCTTTCACTTTTGTAACTTTGATAACCGGCGCGATTTGGGGCAAGCCAATTTGGGGAACTTGGTGGGTGTGGGACGCGCGACTTACATCGGTGTTGATTTTATTTTTTTTATATCTTGGTTATATAATTTTACTTGATTCATTTGATGATGAAAAAAAAGGCGAAAAAATTGCCGCAATAATTTCAATTGTTGGTTTTATCAACGTGCCAATAATTAAATTTTCTGTTGAATATTGGAACTCGCTGCACCAGAGCGCCAGCATTATACGCAGTGGCGGCGTGGCAATTGATCCGGCAATGTTAAAACCTTTATTATTGATGTTTGGTTTTTATTTTTGTTATTTTGTTTTTTTATCTTTGCTTAGAGTGAAAACCGAAATATTGAAAAAGAAGAGTAGAAATTTTTCTTAAATTTAACCATACCCCGTCATAAAGACGGGGTGACAATAGTGTGTATATGACTTACGTTGTTACTGATAATTGCGTGCGCTGCAAATATACCGATTGTGTTTCGGTCTGCCCAGTTGATTGCTTTTACGAAGGCGAAAACATGTTGGTAATTGATCCTGATGAATGCATCGATTGCGGCGTTTGCGTTCCTGAATGTCCGGCTGAAGCAATTTTTCCTGAGTCACCTGAATTACTAAAGTGGGTTGAAATCAATCGTAAATACGCCAAAGAATGGCCAGTAATTACCAAGAAAAAAGATGCACCAAAAGATGCCAAAGATTTTGATGGCATGAAAAATAAATTCGAAAAACTCTTTGATCCGCGTCCAGCTAAACAAAAATAAGCTTTTAGAATTAAAATATGAATTTCGCAAAAAACCTTAACGCTTTTTCCAAGCTTAAAAAATCAAAACCCAAAGCTATAATTTTTGATTGGGATAATACTTTGGTTGATACTTGGCCATTAATTCAAACCTCAATTGATGCAACTTTGAATGCGCAAGGAAGACAACCTTGGGGTTTAGAAAAAGTGCAAAATCAAATTCACAAATCAATGCGCGAATCTTTTCCAGAAATTTTTGGCGAAAATTGGCGAGAGGCTGGTGAAATTTATCAAAAAACTTATCGCTCAATTCATCTTGATCAAATTCAATTATTACCACAAGCTTTGAGCCTAATCGAATTGGTCGCTCAAAAAGAAATTTTACAATTTGTGGTTAGTAATAAAATTGGCGCAACTCTACGCCAAGAAGCCAAAAAAATTGGTGTTGATAAATATTTTTTCTCATTAATTGGTGCCAGTGACGCTGATTATGACAAGCCTGATAAATCGCCGGTTGAATTAGCATTTTTGGGAAGTGACATTGATGTCAATCGTGATGAAGTTTGGTTTGTAGGCGATACCATAACAGATATTGAATGCGCACATAACTCTGGTTGTAAACCAATTATTTTTGGTAGTGGTCACAATAAAATTTCTCCGACAATTTCTATAAAAGCTCTTAGTGAATTGCCGCTTTATTTTCGTCATCAACAACTTATTGAAATTTTAGAAAGTTTTTAATTTTGCGACATTTTTTTGCAGTCTTGTGATATTTGGGTCGATAGTCTTGTTTATTTGTTTTTATCCTTATGTAAATGGCAAGTAAGAGTGTTTTTGTGGAATTCGTTTTTGCAGATTATGCAAGAATTATCTACACTTAAAACTTCATCAGAAACTTCTGGTTAGTTTGCACTCTTTTAAAATTTCCTTCTTTAAAAAAACTATCAGACACATGAAACTAAAGCAAAAACTACTAGCCTCTTCTTTAGCAATTTTACTTAGCAATAATTCACAGGCTTTTGCTGCGGGTTATTCTACCGAACTTTACTCAACCTCTGGTTTAGCAAACTCTTACGCTGGCTCCGCTGCTGGTATTCACGATGTCAGCGACATGTTTTTCAATCCAGCAAATTTGACCGATGTAAAAGATGGCGAGTTTGTGCTCTCGGCAAGTTATTTAAAATTAGACATTAATCCGCAAGGTGCAGCCAATTCTTCTGGCGCGGTTAGTGGCACTGAAGTTAGAAACGCTGGCAGTAATTCAGTTGTACCAGCATTTTATGTTGCAAAACGCCTTAATGATCAAACCACTTTTGGTCTTGCTGTAACTTCGCCTTTTGGTTTAAAGACTCAATATGATAAAAACTGGCAAGGTAAAGAGCGCGCAGTCGCCAGCTCAATTACCACCATCAATATCAATCCGTCTTTAGCTTATAAAATTGATGATCAATTCTCTATTGGCGCTGGTTTTCAAGCGCAATATTATTCTGCCTCTCTAACTAGCCAAAACTTTGTTGGAACTTATGAACAAGGCAAAGTTAAAGGTGATGACTGGGGTTATGGCTTTAACTTAGGAGCAAAATATAAAGTTAATGATAAGTTAAAATTTGGGATTGGCTATCGCTCAAAAGTTGGTCACAGTATCAGCGGCAGCGAGCAAGTTCAAAGTTACGGCTATTCCGATATACAAGCTAAAACTTCTACTCCTGAATCTTTAACTGCTGGTGTTGCATACAAATTAAATCAAGATGTTGAATTGGCTTACGATCTAACCTGGACACGTTGGTCAAGATTAAAAAGTCTTACTGTTAATGCTGTGCAGAACCAAAATTTAAGCACTACAACAAACTTCAACTGGCATAATTCTTTATTACATTCAGTTGGTGCTAATTTCACAATTGACGATAAATGGTTGCTGCGTACTGGTCTTGCTTATGAAAAAGAAGCAATAACTGATGCAAACAGAGAGGCAAGAGTGCCAGCTTCTGATAAGGTTTGGACTAGTATTGGCTTTAACTATAAATTTACTGATAGCTTTTCTATGGATGCAACTTATATGCATCAATTCTACAGAAAAGCTGCTTCCAGACTAAATAATAGCGCGCCATTTACTGATAATAGTTTATACGTTCATTATAAAACCAAAGTAGATGTAATCTCCTTGGCTTTAAGAAAAGAGTTTTAATAGAATCAGTTAGAAAGGTAACTTGTAACAAAAGCTTCAAAATATGGAAAATAATTTATCTGATAACGCCTCTAAAAAGGCTATCGACGTCGATTTCTTAAGAAGTATTATTGAAAATGATGCTGAATTTGAAAAAGAGCTATTTGCCATTTTCATTGAAAATGCCAATCGCAACATCGAAAAAATGGAAGATGCTATTAAAGTATCTAACGATAATTCTTGGTATATGGCATCGCACGCTTTTAAAGGTGCGGCTGCTTCGGTTGGTGCCTTTGATTTATCTAAAATTTTGGAATATGCACAAAAACATCCAGAAGAAAATTATGAACAAAAAACCGAATTATTAAAAAAAATCAAAGAGGAATTGTCTTCGGTTATTAATTTTATCAATGAAGAATTACTAAAAAAATAATCTTTGTTGAAATATCTTTAAAAAACCCTGATCATCAAAAGTGGTCAGGGTTTTTTATTTTTTAGTTTTCTTTGCTTCTCGTTTTTTAGGGCTTTTTGTTTTTAAAAAGTTAATTGTGCTAATTTAAAATGAATATCATTCTTGCCAAGCCTCGTGGTTTCTGTGCTGGCGTAACTCGTGCTATTGAAACAGTTGAGAAAGCGATTGCCAAATTTGGTGCGCCAGTTTATGTGCGTCATGAAATTGTTCATAATAAATTTGTTGTTGAATCGCTGCGCCAAAAAGGCGCTATTTTTGTTGATGAAGTAAGTCAGATTCCTGCTGGCGCTATCACAATTTTTTCAGCTCATGGCGTTTCTGATAAAGTTGAAGAAGATTCTCTGGCTCGTGGTTTAGATGTTATTGATGCTACTTGTCCTTTGGTTAGCAAGGTTCATCGTGAAGCTAAAAAATATGAAGAAGAAGGTTATGAAATTATTTTAATTGGGCATCGTGGTCATCCTGAAGTTGAAGGAACCAGCGGTCGAGTTAAAAAAGAAGTAATTTTAGTGACTGATGAAAACGATGCTCGAGTAATTGTAGTAAAAAATCCTGATAAAATTTCTTATGTAACTCAAACAACCTTAAGCGTTGATGATACTAAAAAAATTGTTGAAATTCTGGAAAAAAGATTTCCTAAAATGCAGCAAGGGCTTGCAACCAAAGATATTTGTTATGCTACGCAAAATCGTCAAGATGCAGTGCGCCAGCTTTCAAAAATGGTTGACGTATTGTTAGTTATTGGTGCGACAAATAGTTCAAACTCTAATCGTCTGCGTGATCTTGGTGAAGAATGCGGTTTGCCGTCGCACTTGATTAGCGGAGCTGCTGATATTAATTCTGATTGGTTTGCTGATGTTAAAAATATTGGTCTAACTGCAGGCGCTTCAGCACCAGAAATTTTAGTTCAGGAAGTGATTAATCGTATCAAAGAAATTTCACCAACAGAAATTGCAGTTTGCGATATGGATGGAATAAGCGAAAGCACGTTTTTTGCTTTGCCAAAAAAAGTTAGAAAATAATTTTTATCCATCACTCGCGAGTAGCATTTTTATCCTTCATTACGAAGAGCGCTTCGCACTCCTCGCGAGTGACGATTTTTTTATTTATTCTCTTAGTGTCGCGCCATAAAACTTGGCAACTATTTCAATAATTTTTTTACTAATAAGATCAATTTCAGGTGAAGTTAAAGTTTTTTCAGTTGGTTGAATTTTAACGCGTAATGCTACGGATTTTTTATCGGGCGCAATATTATGACCGCTAAAAATATCAAAAATATCTACATCACTAATTAGTTTATCACAATTAAGAATGGTTTTTATAAAATTGCCAATTGCTTGATCTTTATTAACCAAAAAAGCGAAATCACGCTCAACAATTGGTAAATCATTAGTTATAAAAGCTTTGTTTGCATTTGACTTATTCTGATTTGGTAAGCTATCGACAAAGATTTCAAAAATATTTATACGATTTCTTAGATCAAATTTTCTGATAATTTTAGGATTAATTTCGCCAAAATATCCTACCAAATTTTTACCCAATTTCAAAGCGGCAAAACGATAAGGATGATAATATTTCGGTGGTTCCAAAGAGTTGATTTGCAGGCTGTCAGATTTTAAACCAAAAATTTCTGCTACATCAAAAAAATCTTTCTTAACATCAAAAACATCAAAATCTCTCTCATCGTGATAATGATTTTGTTCCTTATTTTTTCCAGCGCGAATACCTGAAATCATAAGTTTCTGTGTATCGTCAATAAAAACATTGCCAATTTCAAAAAGTGATAAATCGCTAAAATTTCTCAAATAATTTTTTTGGTAAGTTGTAATTAAACCAATCGCCAAATTTGGACGCAGATAATTTAGTTCGTTGCTGATAGGATTTTTCAAAATTAATTTCGGGTTTTTTTCAGCAAAAATTTCGACCAGATTTTCATCAACAAAAGACCAACTAATTGTTTCTATCATTCCTTGCGCAGCAAGTTTTGATCTAGCTTGATGTAAAATATTATTGGAATTTTTCCAAGTTTGAGTTTGCTCAATTGGCGTTGCTAAAATTTTGTCATAACCAAAAATTCGCACTACTTCTTCAACTAAATCCTGATCTTGTAAAATATCGTGACGATGACTTGGAATGGTTACTAAAAAATTTTCTGCAGATTTTTCTTCTACAAGAAATCCTAAATCTTGTAAGATGTGCGAAACTTGACTGGAAGCGATTTCAATGCCAGTTAATTTTTTAATTTTACTTAAATCAAAATTAATTTTTTTGTTTGCTGATTTTTTTCCAACAATTTTATTTTGACTGATTTCGCCACCACAAATTTCTAAAATTAATTGTGTTGCTAAATCAATTGCACTTTCGCAGCTTTCTTCATCAACTCCGCGCTCAAAACGAAATCGAGCGTCAGATAAAATATTTAATTTACGACCGGAATAAGAAATTATTTCCGGTGCAAAAAAAGCTGATTCCAATAAAATTTCTGAAGTTTCTAAATCGCAAGATGAATTATTAGAACCAATAATACCGGCAACTCCCAAAACTTTTTCTTGATCTGCAATTACTAAAATTTTTTCATCCAAAATAAATTGATCATTTTTAAGTGTGATAAAGTTTTCGTTATTTTTAGCAAAACGGATATGAATTTGATCTTTGATTTTACTGGCGTCATAAGCGTGAAGCGGTTTGTTTAAAACCAGCATAACATAATTGGTAATATCAACAATCGCTGAAATTGAATTAATACCAACGGCATTTAATTTTTGTTGTAACCAAAGCGGTGATGGACAATTTTTAACATTTTTGAAATGACGAAAAACCGCAAAATTACAAGCTGATTCTGCCTCATTTTTAATTTCAATTTTACAAGTAAATTGACCAGATTTTTTGGTGATAAGAGGATTTTTTAAAGTGCCAATCTTTGTTGCCGCAAGGTCGCGTGCAATTCCGTAAATTCCTAAACAATCGCCGCGATTTGGCGTAACATTAATTTCAATTATAGCATCGTTTTGATTAAAAACTTCAGTTATTTTTGTGCCAATTTGCCATTTATCATCAATTTCAATAATTCCTGAATCTTCATTTCCTAAGCCCAGTTCGCGTGCCGAACACAACATGCCGTTACTTTCAACGCCGGCAATTTTTGCTTTTTTAATTAACATTTGATTGGCTGGAATTATTGAGCCAATTGGCGCATAAGCAACTTTTAAACCAGCGCGAGCATTAGCAGCGCCGCAAACAATTTGTAGCGGAGTTTTAGAATCAGCAGTTTCAACCTGACAAATTTTTAATTTGGTAGAATTTTCATGAGGCAAGGCGCTAATAATTTTTGCAACTGTAAATGGTGATAAAATTTTAGATTTATCTTCAACTTGTTCAACTTCTAGACCGATATTGGTGAGTTTTTCGCAGATTTCTTCCGCAGTTGCGGAAGTTTCAATATATTCTTTAAGCCAAGAGAGAGTAAGTTTCATCGAATTTAGATATTTTTGCTCAAAACAGAAGTGGCTTGAGAAAGAACAATTTCATTTTGTTTTTGGTCAAGATTTTTCAAAACTCCATTTTCAATTTCATTTAATGCTGAAGTCAAAATCTCGCTCTTAATGTTGCGAATAGTTTGTAACTGTTCTTGTTTAATGCGTTCAAAAGCGGCATTGGTTTTTTTGTTAATTTCCTCATTAGCAGTTTTTTTTGCTTCATCTAAAAATCTTTGCGCTTCAATCTCAGCATCTTGCATTAATTTTTTAGAATAAACTGCAGATTCCGCGGCGTATTTTTCGGCAGTTTGAAGAAGTTTTTCAGCTTTTTCTTTTAGATCATGAGCTTGTAAAATTTCTTCAGCAATTTTTTTGGATTTATCGTCAATCGATTTGATAATAGAAGATTTGGCAAATTTAAAAAGTGCTGCAATAAAAGCTAGGAAAGCAATTGCCAGCCAAAATTTTTCATTAAACATTTTTCTCCTGAATTATTGTGATAGCAATTTATTGGCTATTTGAGTGACTAAATTTTTAACAACTAAATCGCCTTTTTGTTTTGATGTTTCGATAAGATTTTTTAGTTCTTGTTGTGACTTTTTAATGTCTGAATCGATTTGATTTTTAAGATTTTCAATCATGGTTTCGCGCATTTTTATCGCTGATTTAGAAGCTTCATCCAGTTTGTTTTGATAAGCCTGATTAGCATTTTGTCGCAGATTATCAGCAACAATTTCCAAAGCGCTGATCTTATCATCAAGTTCCTTAGCCTTTGATAAATCAGCGTCGATAATGTCTTGACGCTTTTTTAAAATGGCAGAAATTCGCGGTAAAATTACCAAAGCAGTTGTAAGATAAAGAGTGATAAAACAAAGCGCTAACCAAAAAATTTGTGGAATGTAAGTTGTAAAATCTAATTGCGGCATGATTTAAATTATTTGGAAATGTATATTATGTAGACACTGTTAGCTAATTATTTCTTAGCTTGAATTTGCTTCAAGCTAAGAAATTTAATCGCTTCAAATTACGAAAACATAATCAAGAATGCTAAAAGAACGGCAAAGATTCCCATTGCTTCGGCAAGACCGGCAGCAATATAAATATATTTTTCTAATTTTGGTGCAGCAGCAGGATTTCTGGCAATGCTATTAAAGAAAGAGCCAAAAATATTACCAATGGCAAGAGCAGCGCCTGCCATGCCCAAAGAGCAAAGACCAACGCCGATATATTTGAATGCTTCAAAATTACTAACTACTACTTCTTCCATATTTTACCTATATTTAAAAGTTAATTATCTGCGAAAAACCCATTGGTTGGGATAAAAAATAAGTGGCTCGCGCAGATTTCAAGCCAAATTAGAAAAGAATAATTTTAAAGAATAATTTTAATGTTCGCGCGTAGTTTCGCCAATATATGCGCAAACTAAAATTGCAAAAATATAAGCTTGTAAAACTGCAACAAAAAGTTCGAAGCCAGTCATAATCACGCTAAATAAAAATGGTAAAGTACCAAAAATTATGCCAAGTGAAATAATAAAACCAGCTACCACTTTAAGTAATACGTGACCTGCAACCATGTTTGCAAAGAGACGAACCGACAATGTGATTGGGCGAATTAAAAATGAAAATAGTTCGATGGCAAAAATAACTGGCGCCATCCAAAGCGGAACGCCGCTTGGTAAAAACATATGTAAAAATCCGCCAAAGCCATTACGATAAATAGCAAAAACTGTGATCGTAAAAAAAGCAATTAAGGCTAGAGAAATTGTAACTGCAATTTGGCTGGTGGAAGTGAAACTGTAAGGAGTAAGACCAAAAATATTACAAAGTAAAATAAAGGTAAAAAGAGTGAAAATAAGAGGAAAAAATTTTATGCCTTCTTCGCCAATTGTACCTTTGATAATATCGAAAATAAAATTATAAACTGATTCGGCAACTGTTTGAAATCTGGAAGGAATAAGAGCTTTTTTTCTGGTTGCCAAAAGCATGAAAGTGATGATGGTGAAAGTGGCAATTACCATGTAAAGCGCCGAGTTAGTGAAGCTGATGTCAAAACCACCAATGTTTAAATCAAAAATTTTGTGTACTTCAAATTGAGCAAGAGGATTGTGTTTTTCGTGACCTGAATTGGACATGATCTAGAAACTTTTGGATAAATTATTGGATATTTTAAAAAAACTTAATGATAACTTGCGAATAAGTAGAAAGCTGATTGTAAATCTTTAACTTATAAATTTGCCTTAAATTTTATCTTAATCTCTGCAATGTAAATCTACTTGAGAAACCTGATTTAAAGCCGATATTACTGATTACAAAAAAGATGGCGCAAAATATTTTTAGACTAAAAATAAGTCAAGTTATGAAATTAATAAGATATGTTCAATTTCTGCTATTAATGTTTTTTTGCAACAATTTGCCGGCGCAAGAATTGCAAGCCAAATTTCAGGATTGGAATGTTTTTAAAGCTAGCAGAGTTGATCAAACAGTTTGTTATATTGCTTCAACACCAATAAAACGTGAAGGTAATTTTGATAAAAGAGGCGAACCTTATTTTTTAGTTACCAATATTATCAACGATGCTGATGAAGTAAGTGTTTCTTCGGGTTTTGTTTATAAAAAAAAGTCGGATGTTGAAATTTCTTTTGGATCAAAAAAATATTATCTTTTTCCTTATTTGTCAGTTGCTTGGGCTAATGATAAAGCTGACGATATTGAAATTATCAAAGAAATGCAACGCGCTGAAGAATTCATCGTTACCGCAATAGCTCGTGATGGCAAAATTGCTAATGACACTTACTCTTTAATTGGCTTTGCCAAAGCCTATAAAAAGATGAAAGAAACTTGTGATAACTAAGTAAATTAATATGTTAGAATTTTTGTTTGGATTATTAGTTTCATTAAAAAAAGCTCTGCCAACTTTATTGCTGATATTTTCTGCGGTTTTTATTTTGATAATTTTAATTCGCTTGGTTTTAACTTTTTTGTTAGAGCGTGCGTATAAAAATCTTCTTAAAATAAAAAAGAAGAGTGAGCAATTTTTTCCTAAATCCGATAAAAAATACATTAAAGAAGATGAAGAATTGTTGCGCAAAAAATTTAGCGAAATTCCGCGCGCTCATTCTGAAGTTAAAGCAGAATTACAAGCTAAAAAAAATCAATCTAGCAGCGGAACTTACGAAATCATAACTTCAAAGCAAGTTGAACAAGAAAGAAAAGAACTCAACGAAGTTAATATTGTCGATATTGTAAAACCGGTTGGATTTTGGACTTCAATGATTTTGGGACAAAAATTAACTTACCTGATTCAATCAGCACAAATATTAAACAAGCGTGGTGACAAGGGTTTTTGGGCAAGTATGATTGAAGCTAAAGAGCGCGTGGCGGGAAGACAACATAGTCGTGGACGCTGAATTAAACTATCGCGTAAATCAGCTTTTTCGTCGAACTTTTCGCGGCGATTATCCCTTGACTCACAACCAGCCCCGTCATGAAGACGGGGTGACAACGTCATGAAGACGGGGTGACAATTGTGAGTCAAGGGATAATCACCAATAATGTAATTAATTCTAGAAGACCTTACGTTTTACTTGTAAAATCAATTTAAATTCGGCAAAAGTTTAAATTTAATTTAAATATTTCTTCAAATTTCCTTCCTGTTAAAAACTAATTAGAATCTAATTAATCAATCAATTAAATAATGAACTCAGAGTTAGCAAAAATTATAGATAAAATTTTAGAATTTTCAGAAAGAAGTTTGTTAAAAATTTCTCAAGAAAGTTTAACCGAAGTAAGATCCTTAATTGCCCAATATGTAGATATTTTAACTACAAAATTTGATGCCAATCAGGCAAAAGAGGTTATTAATAAGCCAGAACATCCGATATTACATATTGCCGCGCGATTTGGCGATCTTGAACAATTAAAAAAAGTTTTGTCATTCATCGCTTCAAATAGTAAAGAGATCAAGCATTACGTTAATTTAAGAGATGATGATTTTCTCATGCCAATTCACTACGCTGCAAAAAATGGTTGGGTTGATGTTGTTAAGTTTTTGTTGGCGCAAGGCTCTGAAAATAATCCAAAATCAGGTTCAGGAGATCGTGAATGGACGCCAATTCATTATGCTGCCAGAAGTGGACATTTAGAAATTATAAAAATTTTGCTAAATAATGGCGTAGATAAAGAAACTAAAACTTCTTTTGGTCTTACACCTTTAATTGTTGCAGCTGAATTTGGTCACGCTGCAATATTAAAATATCTGTTAGATAATGGTGCTAAAAAAGATTCTACTACAATTGCTGAAAACTATTGCATGAACTCTCTTCATTATGCGGCAATTGGCGGATTTGTTGATGCAGTTTTAGTTCTGATTGAGGCAGGAATTGACAAGGAAATTAAAACTACTTCCGGCTTTAATGCTTTACAATTTGCCGTTAGTTCCGGTCAAGAAGCGGTTATTAATTTATTATTAGAAAAAGGTGCTAATCCGGAAGTTGTTACCAATTCTGGCAATGATATTTTGCATCTTGCCACCGCCAAAGGCAGAAAAGAATCGGTATTAACAGTGTTAAAGTGGGGAATTGGTGATGTAGATTTGGCGCTAAAAGTTGCTAAAGCTAATAGTAATAAAGAAATTATTCAGGAATTAGAGCGTTACAAAAAAGCCATTAAAAACATTTTTTCGCTAAAAAAATTGCCTGATAATTTTAGCAAGACGATCAGAAGTTTTAATAAACAAAGTTTAACTCAAGATCTGATAAAAGTTGAGGATGGCATATCTTTCAACGCTTATGGTATTCTAAATTTAAGAAAAAAGACCGGTATTTTTAACAAAGAAAAACTAAGTTTGGCGCAAGTTGCTAATAAAAATGATAATGAAGCTTTATTTGATGATTTAGGTTTTTTGGAAAAAACCATCGGATTATATAAGTCCTAATTTTTTCATTTCATTTTCAATTCTGATTTTTGCTGTTTTTGAAGGTTCAATCAAAGGTAAGCGAATTTCGCTGCTACAAAGTCCAAGCAAAGAAGCGGCATATTTTACCGGGATTGGATTGGTTTCACAAAACATTGCGCTGTGAAGACTGGTAAGCTGATCTTGTAAATCAAGTGCCAAACGATAATTGCCGTTGGCACAAAATTTTTGTAAATCACTGACTAATTTTGGCGCGATATTTGCGGTAACTGAAATTACGCCATTGCCGCCCATAGCGTTAAATCCTACAGCGGTTGAGTCTTCACCTGATAAATATAAAAAATCTTTTTTAATTAAAAGTCGCAGAGACGCTATTCGCGCTAAATCGCCGGTAGCGTCTTTAATGCCGGCTATATTTTTTAACTCGGACAAACGCGCGATTGTTTCATCGCTAATGTTGATTACTGATCGTCCAGGAATATTGTAAATAATTAAAGGAATATCGCAGCTATTCAATGCTTTGAAGTGTTGATAAATTCCATCTTGAGTTGGTTTGTTATAGTAAGGCGCAACAATCAGACAAGAATTAGCACCAATTTTTTTGGCGTGATTAGTCATAATTATTGCTTCAGAAGTTGAATTTGAGCCTGTTCCCGCCATAACTTTAATTCTTCGATTGGCAATTTTAACGCAAAGATCAACTACTAAATTATGTTCATCATGAGAAAGTGTTGGCGACTCTCCCGTTGTGCCGCAAGGCACAATTCCATCAACACCATTTTTGATTTGAAATTCAACCAATTTTTCCAGCGATTTTTCATCAATTTTATTATTTTTAAAAGGTGTTACCAATGCCGTAAAAGTTTGAGTAGTCATAATTTTTTGAATTGATTTATCTGCTTTGAGAAAATAATTTGTTCAAATACAAAACAATATCGCTGTAAAATACAATCAACAAATCCATAAAAATGAGTTGTCTGCAAACTATTTCAAAGACTGTTAATGCATTAACCGGCATTGATTTACTTTCTTCGCAATATTTACCAATTTTATTATTTCTGATGATAGCAATTGGTCTTTCTTGCGTGATTATAATAATTCCATTTTTGCTAGCCAAATCAAAACCTGACCTTGAAAAGCTTTCACAATATGAATGCGGTTTTGAAGGCGAAGGACAAGTGCGTAGCGAATTTAATGTGCAATTCTATTTAGTGGCAATTCTCTTTATAATTTTTGATTTAGAAATTGCTTTTCTTTTTCCTTGGGCAGTCTCGCTTAAAAAAATTGGTGTTTTCGGTTTTTGGTCGATGATGACTTTTTTAATATTTTTAACCGTTGGTTTCATTTACGAATGGAAGCGCGGTGCACTTGAATGGAAATAATAAATGACAATCGCAAATCTTAGTCCGCTTAATCAGGACGCTATTTTAAATCAAGTTAGTGAAGACATTAATAATCGTGGTTTTGTAACTGCTAAACTTGATGATCTTGCTAATTGGGCGCGCACCGGCTCTCTTTGGCCAATGACTTTTGGCTTGGCATGTTGCGCTGTTGAAATGATGCAAACCGCAGCAAGTCGTTATGATCTTGATCGTTTCGGTATGATTTTTCGTCCATCTCCGCGTCAGTCCGATGTTATGATTGTTGCCGGAACTCTTACAAATAAAATGGCTCCAGCTTTGCGCAAAGTTTATGACCAAATGGCAGAACCGCGCTATGTAATTTCGATGGGAAGTTGCGCCAATGGCGGCGGCTACTATCACTATTCTTATTCAGTAGTTCGTGGTTGTGATCGTATAGTGCCGGTTGATGTTTATGTTCCAGGCTGTCCGCCAACCGCAGAAGCTTTGCTTTATGGCATTACGCTTTTACAAAGAAAAATCAAAAGAACTGGAAAATTTAATCGCTAAAATGATAAAAAATCTTGAGGCGCAAGCCGCTTACATTAAAGAAAATTTTTCTGATGCAAATATAGTTGAGCCAATAGCAAATGGTAATCTGATTACTTACATCGCTGCAGATAAAATCGTAAATTTTTTAAAATTTTTGCGCGACGATCAAAATCTTTCTTTTAAATGTTTTATTGATCTTTTTGGCTGTGACCTTCTTGGCGTCAGAACCCCAAGGTTTGAGGTTGTCTACAATTTACTTAGCTTAAAATTGAATAATCGCATCACAATCAAAGTTGCCCTTAATGATGGTGAAAAAATTAACAGCGTAACACAAATTTTTAATGGCGCTGGTTGGTTTGAGCGCGAGGCTTTTGATATGTACGGAATTGTTTTTTCTGGCAACCCGGATTTACGACGCATTCTTACCGATTATGATTTTGAAGGTCATCCACTGCGCAAAGATTTTCCGCTTACTGGTTTTAAAGAAGTTCGCTATGATGAACAACAAAAGAAAGTTGTTTACGAGCCAGTAAAATTAATGCAGGAATTTCGTAATTTCGATTTCGAAATGCCTTGGGAAGGCACAAAATATGCCATCAACAAGGATGACAAAATAAAATCTTAATTTTATGAACAGAATTTTTAGTAAAATTGAAACATCTTTTATAGCCGCAATTAAAGGTCAGGAAAGCACTGACAAATTAATTTATTGGTGGGGAGTTATCGGTTATGTTGCTGCTTTCTTAATTAACAAAATTATCAAATTAGCCCATCTTTATTTATTTGGAGTTATCGTTTCGGGAGTTTTAATTTTTTATTTTATTTGGCATATTTATGTTTTGAAAAAATGTTCTCCGCGTAAACCAAAATTAAGCAAAGAAGAAAAACAAAAATTGCGCCAAGAGCGCCGTAAAGAGCTGGGTAAAAAGTTAATGCGAAAACTATTTTTGCAAGAATCTTTTACCAAATGGGATCCGGTTTTTACCTCGATTATTATTGATCTTTTTTGTATCGCCAATTTTGTTGACTACATTATCCGATAAGTTTTCTTTCAAAAAATTTCCCGCCAAATAAAGCGAGCCGCAAATTAATATTAAAAAATCTTGTTCAAATTTCTTTTCGATATTTTTTTTGCCTGATTTTTTTATCAGCAAAATTTGCGTAAAAGCTTGATTAAAGTCTTTAGCAATTTGTGATTTTATGCCAATTTTTTCTGCGATTTTTTTAATATGTGAAGCCTTTCTGGATTTGCTTTCACCATCAATTGACATGGTAATTAAATAATCAATTTTGTCAGAAATTTTTTTTAAAAAACCAGCGCAATCCTTATCTTGTAACATTGAAAAAATAACCAAGATTTTTTTATTTTTATGATGTTGGAAAAATTTTTTAATAGTATTAGCGCCTTGTAAATTGTGACTTCCATCCAGATATAATTCACAATTTTTTGGTAATAATTTAAAAAATTTTCCGTGATTAATTTTTTGTAAACGTGCTGGCCAAAAAGTTTTTCCCAGTGCTAATTTTATATGATTTTCATCAATTTTAAATTGATCTTGAGTTATTGATGCAGCGATTGCCGTGCTGGCATTTTCAATTTGATGTGCGCCTAAAAGATTAGGTAAAGGTAAAATCATTTTTTTGCCAAAGCCAAAAAAAATAAAACCATTTTTTATTTTTCTAACTTGCCAATCTTGATTAAAGATTTTTGCGACAGAATTTTTTTCCCGCGCAATATTTTGTAAAGTTTTTAGCGCTAAAGATTTTTGTTTAGCGATAATTACGGGACAATTTTTTTTGATAATTCCACCTTTTTCAAAAGCGATTTTATCTAAAGTTTTTCCTAAAAAATCAGTGTGATCAAAAGAAATTGGCGTGATAACTGCGCATAAAACTTTTGCCAAAACATTAGTTGCGTCTAGTCTGCCACCCATTCCAACTTCAAGCAACACTAAGTCAGCTTTTACGCGGCTGAAAGCTAAAAAAGCTGCAACCGTAATTCCTTCAAAAAAAGTTACCGGAATTTGTGGTGATTTTTCGGCAGCTTTTTGACATTCAAGCAAACACTCATTTAAGAAATCATCAGAAATTTCTTTGCCGCTTAAAATAATTCTTTCGTTAAATTTAACTAGATGTGGCGAAGTGTAACAATGAACTTTGTAACCAGCTTCGCTAAAAATATTATATAAAAAAGCCAAGGTTGAACCTTTGCCATTTGTGCCGGCGATGTGAATTACTGGAGGAATTTTTAAATGCGGATTATCAAGTCTTGTCAACAGATCATAAACACGATTAAGCTTCAAATCAATGTCGCGATAACCTTTAAAGTTAGGCCAAAATAAATTATTTTCTGCAGAATTTTTAGTTTTCATCAGATTTTTTTCTTAAAAAAACTTTGTAAATTCTGTGAAAATGATAGTTGAATTCAGCACCAAAAATAAAAATTAAACTGATTAAATAAAAAAATATCAGCGAAATCATAACGCCAGCAAGCGATCCATAAACAAAACTAAATTGATGAAAATTTTCCAGATAAATAGCAAAACAATGTTCTAGACCAATCCATAGAAATACCGTTAATATTGATCCGGGAACGGTTTGGCTAAATTTTTGTTTAGAGTTAGGTAAGGCGTAATAAAGCAATGAAGTAGCGCAGATTAACAAGAAAAAAATTGCCAAATAACGAATGTAAAAAAAATTATAATTGATGTGCAAATTAATTAAAAATTCTTGTTCAATTTTTTGTAAAATATTTGGCGCTACTACAAAAATAATGATGCCAGAAACAATAATAAAAATAATCACAAAAAACTCGATTATACTAATCAAACGACGCAAAAAATAAGGTGGTGGATAATGAACACGATAAGCGCGATTTAAAATGGTGCGACAACCTTCAACCGAAGAAGACGCAGTCCAGATTACGCCGATAATTGCTATAGTTAAAAAAGTTTGAGGTGGACCAGAAATAATTTCATAAATGCGAGGCGATAAAGCTTCCGCCATTTCTTTTGGTGCAGCATCTAATATTGAATGAATTGCTTTAATACCAACTTCCGAAGCGCCGATAAGTCCAACAATTGAAATTAAAAAAATCAAAAAAGGAAAAAGCGAAAGAATAATTAAAAAAGCTAAATATCCAGCGTGTTCAACGCCGTCTTGATTAATAGTATCAAAAATAGCAATGCGGATAATTTTAAAAGGCAGGATAAAATATTTACGAAAACTATATTTAATCAAATTCAAGCCATGTTTGGATTTGAGTTTCATTGAATTGCTGCGTGCCAAATCAATTGGCGCATCTGCAATAGATTTTTGTTTTTTTAAGGGATGAATGTTTTTAATCAGATTGTTTATGTAATTAATTTTTGAGCGTTTTTTGGTCATTATTTTTTGAAAAAAAATCCATCTAAAATAAATTTCTCACGAGCAAAGATTTTTTGTGATTCCAATCTTTTAGTTTCAAGAGTTCCGATAATATGTTTGCAGCCAAAGTTATTGGCCTGCCATTCCGCCCAGCGCATCAGCATTTTTCCAACGCCAATACCACGTTTCTTGTGATCGATCATAAAATCTTCAATTTCCAGTGCTTTGCCATGATGCAGTTTTCTGATAATACGAATTCCAATAACACCGATACAATTTTTATTGCTTGTTTCTTCTTCAAAAACGCCAGCCATTTTATAACCGCGCTGCATCATATTTAAAATATCTTCGATATAATTTTCAGCTTGCAACTCTTCGTAAATCTGAGTTAAAACCGGAAAAGTACTGGCAATTTCTTCACGACTTTGAACTTCTTTTATTTGCATTTTATTTTTTCCATTTGAGAATTACAGCTAGAAACAGCCATTTGTAAGGCTTCAAAGCAGTTTTTAAAATCACAAATTAATTTAATAATCAACTAAAACTTATCAATGACAAATAAAATTACGCCAAAAAAAGCAATAAAAAAAGTTGTATTAGCTTATTCTGGCGGCTTGGACACTTCGGTTATTTTAAAATGGTTGCAAGAAAATTACGGTTGTGAAGTTGTAACTTTCACCGCTGATTTAGGGCAGGGCGAAGAGCTTGAACCAGCGCGCTTAAAAGCCAAAAAAATGGGCGTCAAAGAAATTTTTATTGAAGATTTACGCGAAGAATTTGTGCGCGATTATGTTTTTCCAATGTTTCGCGCCAACACTTTGTACGAAGGCGTTTATTTACTTGGCACTTCAATTGCGCGGCCATTAATTGCTAAACGCCAAATTGAAATTGCTAAAATGGTTGGCGCTGATGCCGTTGCTCATGGCGCAACTGGCAAAGGTAATGATCAAGTGCGTTTTGAGCTTTCTTACTACGCTAATAAACCCGACATTAAAATCATTGCGCCGTGGCGTGAATGGGACTTAAACTCGCGCACTAAACTGATTGATTACGCTGAGAAAAATCAAATTCCTGT
>JANRKR010000093.1:0-17107 GCA_033763375.1 Rickettsiales bacterium | reverse complement strand
GTGGGTGACACAAACTTTTTATTTTTATATGAATCTCATTTTAATCGCAATTGGCGGTGCTATTGGTTCAGTGACACGTTATATTTTTGGCGAAGTAATTTTTCGTTTAATAAAATCAGCACATTTTTTTACCTCTTTTCCTTGGTCAACATTTTTAGTTAATGCTGTTGGCTCACTATTGGCAGGAGTTCTCTATTATTTTGTTATTAAAAATTTTGAGAACTTTGATCCGAAATTAAAAAACTTTTTACTGGTTGGATTTTTGGGAGGCTTTACAACTTTCTCAGCTTTCTGCCTGGACTTTTTTCGTCTCGCCACAGCTGGTCAGCATTTACAAGCTTTCGTTTATGTTTTAGCTTCGGTTACAATTTCAATCCTTGCGTTGTTTTTTGGTTTTTACGCCACCAAATTAATATTTTCTTAAAACCGTGCATTTAATCCAGATAAATCAAGAGTTTAGCGGCCTTCGCTTAGATAAATTTCTTTGTAAAAAATTTGATATTTCTTTTGCTTTGGCGCAAAAAATAATTCGTGAAAAAAAAACTAAAGTTAACGGCGCTCGAGTTGATGCATCTTACAGAATTCAAGATTCAGACCAAGTTGAAATTTTTACTGATTTAGAAAATCGACTTGAGAATCAAAAAAAATCTCCACAAATTTCTAAAAATAAAATGGAGAGTTTCGACTCTTGGATAATTTTTGAAGATGAAAATTTAATCGCTATTGATAAGCCTTCTGGTCTTGCTGTGCAAGGTGGTAGCGGCATTGATATTTCAATTGATGATTTTATCACACCAAAAAAATATCAGTTGGTTCATCGTCTTGACAAAGATACTTCCGGCATTTTGTTGATTGCTAAAAATAATAAAACGGCAGAATTTTTAACCAATAGTTTCAAAAATAAAACTATCAAAAAGACTTATCTGGCTTTGGTCTGCGGTGTTTTAAAAAAAACTGATGGCGTAATTAATATTGCGCTGAAGAAAAAATTTTTAGGAAAAAACGAAAAAGTTTTGCCAGATTTAATCGAAGGCAAAGAAGCCATAACTGAATTCAAATTGTTAAAAAATTTTATCGATTATTCTTTGCTTGAACTAAAACCTTTAACCGGTCGCACTCATCAATTGCGCGTGCATTGCAAAGAACTTGGTCATCCAATTTTAAACGATGTAAAATATGGCGGTAGCAAAGTTTTACGCAAAGATATTTGTAAAAGACTTTGTTTGCATGCCTTTAAAATTGAGATTCCAAATTATTTTTCTACAACCCTAAAAATTGAAACTGAGCTGCCAGAATTTTGTTAAAAATAAAAATAGGTATTTTAGAAATAGTTTCGTCATTGCGAGGAAGTCCGTTAGAACTGACGTGGCAATCTTGTGAAATCAAGGTCGAGCTCATGAGATTGCCGCGTCGCACTTTTGCCTTCCTCGCAATGACGGAGTTAGAAAAAATTACCAAAACCACCAATTTATAATTAAACCAAAACCACCACACCATGTCACCAAATAAAACCCACAAGCTGGCACAATTGTGCTTGCTGTTTTTTGTTACGACCAAAGCCCAAGCTGTCACATTAACCGCCGGACAAACTGATTATACCACAACTTCCAATATCACCACCAGCGGCATCGGTATTAGCAGTTCGCTTTCAGGCTCATCTTCTTCACTTAATAAAATCAAAAATACTTTTACAATCACCACTGGTAATTCTGGCGCAGTTTCTGGATCTTACGGAATCAGAGTTACGGGCGATTATAATCAAATTACCAATGATAGTAATGCTTTTATAAATACAACTGGCAGTTCGGGTCGTGGCATTAGTATTTCTGATTTTTCACAAGTTTATAATTTGGGAACAATCAACACAATTGGTAGTACTTCTTATGGAATTTACGCTGGCGGCGATAGCAATTTAATCAATAATTCTGGCGCTATTAACACCAGCAATAGCAGCGCTTATGGAATTTATTTAAGTGGCGATAATAATTCTGTTAATAATTCAGGCGCAATAAACACGCAGGTCTACGGCATTTATTCCAGCGGTAATGGTAGTCAAATCAATAATTTTGGCATTATTAATACTACAATTTCATCTTCAGCTCATGGAATTTTTGTCAGCGCTGGCAGCGCTTCAAATGCCGATCAAAATTATCATGCCATCGTCACAAATTCTGGAATTATTAACAGCAGCGGTAACGGAATTTATAATAAAGATGCGTTTAGTGAAATTACAAATTCTGGCACTATTAGCACGGCGCAATCCAGTATTTACGGAATCAGAAATGAAGGCGACAATGCAACAATTACTAATTTAGGAAATATTTCGGCAATAAATTATGCTATTTATAATTCTGGCAACGCTGCAATTATCAATAACTACGGCACTTTATCCGGCGGAGTTTTTCTTGGATTAGCAACTTTAAATATTCTTGGCGGTACAATTTCAAATGTGGTTGAAGGTGAAAATTCAGGCAATGTTAATATTGGATCAAATTCCGATGTGATAAATTTTAATCAAACTGCAAATTTCAACAATTTAAACAATTTAACAATCAAGGCTCAAAGCGTTCTAAATTCAAGCGCAGCGATCAGCGCTAACAATATTTTTATCGATAATAATTCAACATTAAATCTCAATAATGGTTCTGCGGTTAGTGGCGCAATTAGTGGCTTAAATGCTGGAAGCGGCACTTTAAATATTTCGGATAGTTCTTTTACCATAAGTAATATTGGCAGCAATAGTAACTCTTTGGCACATTTAAATATTAACGATGACGCAGCGCTCAATACTGCGAACAATATTTACGCTGATAATATTTCAATTGCCGGCACATTAAATTTTAATGCTACCGATAATTTAACTATCTTTGGTAACGTTGTTGGCAGTGGTTCTGGCTTGATTAATGTTGCTGATAAAAATCAAATAATTATTGGAAATTTAACACTGCAAAATAATGATCAACTAAATTTTGCACTGAAAGATAATTCGGTTGGAAGTCTTACGATTAGCGGTTCTACAACTATTGATCCAGGAATAAAAATTGCAATTTCTACAACTCAAAATCAAAAATATATCAAAGATGATTCGCAATATAAAATCATTATTGGTGATTTTACTAACGCGCAAAATGGTTTAATTTCTGATCAAAATATTTTAGTTGATGGCAAAAACTCTAATATTTCTGGCTTGCTGAAATTTGAAGTGCAGCAAACTTCCGATGCTTTAAATTTAAATGTTAATCACTTAGCGCCAGATCAGGTTACATCAAATAAAAATGCACAAAATATTTATCAAAACCTTGTTGAGATTGGCTCTAACTCAACTGGCAATTTGGCTCAGTTTCAACAAAATCTTGATGCAAGCGCAGCAAATTCTGAAGCAACTACTCAAACAATTAATCAATTGGCACCGCAATCAAGTAAAGCAGCAATTACAACCACCAACAATATTACTAATAACTCAATATCAATTGCCCAAAATCATTTGGAAAAATTGCGACATAGCCAAACTTTATCAACATCTTCATCACAAGGAATTTGGGGTCAGATTTTTGGTGGCTCAATATTACAAAAAAATGTTAAAGATGATGATGGCTACAAAGCCAGTTTGGCTGGAATTGCTTTTGGTGGCGAAAATGAAATTTCTGACGATACATTAGTTGGAGCCTCTATCAGCACCGCTAAATCAAGCACTAAAACCCTTGATCTTTCTAAACAAAATTTAATTGATAGTTACCAAATTAATTTTTACGGCAGTCGTAATTTTAACAAATATTTTGTTGATGCGATTGCCGGATTGGCGCTAAATCATTTTAGTTCTAATCGCGCTATAAACTATGCATCAACCAATGCGGTTGCATCATATTTGGGGCAAACATACGCTCTGAAAATCAAAGGTGGTTTAGTTAAAAATCTGGCAAAAAATAATTTTAAATTTATGCCAGAAATAGGATTTAATTTTTTACACAACGACATTAGCGGCTACAGCGAGAAAGGCGCAGACAGTTTAAATTTAAAGGTTAATTCAGTTAGCGCTAATTTTTTAGAAATGCGTGCCGGCATAAATTTGGGCTTTGATGCTAAGATTATTGATTTTCCTGAATTTAGAAAAGTTACCGCACTTTTTAAAACTTCTTATGGCTATAGTTTTATTAACGACGCACCAACAACCAAAGCCAGCTTTCAAAATCAGTCTTCTAGTTTTAATTCACAAATTTCTAATGTTGATCGCGGCAGTTTAAAGCTTGGCGGCGAGCTTGCTGCTTATCACAAAGACAATGTAACTTTCAGTGCTGATTATGTTTTAGAGCGCAAAAAAACTCTAATATCGCAGTTAATTTTGTTTAAATGTTACCAGAAGTTTTAGGGTTTTGTGTTATTTTGTTTTTTGATTTTGTTGTTCTTGAAGCTTGCTTGGCGGTTCATCAGTATTGGCAACTATTCGTGATGGAACTTCATTTAATTTTTTTTCAGCTGCTGCCAACATTTCTTGAACAGTAGCGCTACATTCTTTTTCTTTGATATAATCTATAAATTTATCTTTTTTTTCTAAAAGCAGATTAATTGGGGCTAATCCATTAGAATCTTTAATTAAAAGATCATGTCCAAGAATTATCAAATTAGCGACTGCTGAGAAATTTTCATTCTCAATTGCTATATGTAAAAATGTTTTATTTGTTTCATTATCAACAATTTGATCTTTATCAAAAAGACCTGATAACGCGGTAAAAATTGGTAACTTGGGATTTCTTAAAATAAGATCATAAATATTTAATCCTTGAGAATTTTTAAGCGTCAAAAAACTACTAGCCCCAGATTCATTTATGTATAAGCTATTAATAATTCTATTAGCAACATTATATATATTTCTAGTATGTGGATCATTGTTGGTCAAAGGATTTTCAAGTTTTCCTAAACTATCAAAACAAAAATGTAGAGCGTTGTTGCTTTCGCTATCACGAACTAAAACATTCGTAATATTGGCAGATAAATCTAGCGCCTTTTGATAATCTTCTTCTTTGCACGCTTGTAAAAATTGACTTTGAATATCTAAGCTTTTTTGAATGGCAAGCTTTGTAAAAGCTTTTATTTTTTCTTCTAAAGCTGGAAATGCTTTAGCCAATTTTTTACTGATAGAAATTCCATTATTATCTTTGGCTAAAAGATCAGTTCGCGGATCTGCAATTAAAACTTCAGCTGCTTTGATATTTTTCGACTCAATCGTAGCTTCCAAAAGAGTTTTACCATAAAATAACTCATTAGGATCGCAGCCTTTTTCAAGCAACTTGCTTAAAATAATTTCTCTATTTGGAAAATTAGTTAATAAACAGCAAATAAATGAAGTATTATGATTAGCTTGTTCAAAATTAACTCTTTGTCTTAAAAAACTGAGTTCCGCTTTCTCAAAAATTCTATTTATAACTTTTATAGCATTTTTATCTTGTAATGCAGAACATAAATGCAATGCGTTAAATCCATTAATTTTATTAGATACTAATAGATTGGCTCCATTTTCTAATAAGATTTCTGCTGCTTCAAAATTTCCCAATCTACAAGCAACTAAAAAAGCTGTATCACCTTCTTTATCTTCACGCTCAAGAATTTGATCAATCTCATTTCTATGTTTTGAATTTTCTTTTAACCATTTTATTTTTATTGATATCGCTTGTAATGGTCGTTTGTTTTTTATATCAAGAAATAAATGCGCGTAAATTAAATCTTCTTCAAGATTTTCTGGGTTATAATTATCGCCAAAAACTTCTTTGACTATTGCTAAATCAGGATTAGGTGATTTAGGTGATTTTTGATTAGAAGATTCTTTCTTATTTTGCTCTTTCAAAAGTCTTGCATTTTCAGCTTTTGCTTCAGCAATTATTTGATCAAAATCATCAGGTTTATTTTTAGTTTTTGTTTTTTTGCCGCTTGTTTTTTTGCCAGATTCAATTTTTTCAACCGCAACTTTTTTTATTGCAGAATCTTCTTGTTTTGCAAAAGCTTTAGGTTTTTCAATTTCATCAATTAATTCTTGGTTAAAGTTTTCGTCAGCATAATTAAAAGCAGTTTTTCCGCTATGATCCCGGATTAAAACTTCAGAAGTTTTTTTACTTAAAATGAATTTGGCAATTTCTGTTTGATTATTAATAACAGCAATATGAAGAGGAGTTCGCCCTGAATCATCTAAGACCGAAACTTCTTCTGGTAAAAAAGCAGGTAAAAAATCATCAGGTTTTGAAAAAATAGCACCCTGAGTTTTATCGTATAAAGCTTCAACAAAATCCAGCTTTCCATCTTGACAAGCTAAATGTAAGAAAGTTTGACCTTCATGATTTTGACTATCATATAAAAATCTTGGATATTGATTTATAATTAACAAAAAATTTTCAAGATCATTTTTGCCATATAAACGATTTAAAAGCTTAGTTTCTTCTCGGCGTTCTTCGTTTATTTTTGTAACAGAAACTGCCGCAGCGGCCTTATTAATTTCGGTTAAATCTAAAATTTCTTCTTTATCAGTTTTGGTTATTTCGGCTGCTAAAAAACTTTTTAACTGATTAGTTCCTTTTTCGTTAATTTTTTGCGGTTTTGACATATTTAAAATTTTGTTCTACAGCTTTTAAAAAGCGTAATGTTTTAAAAATCTGACGTCATTTTCAAAAAACATACGCAAGTCAGTAATGCCATATTTCAACATCGCAAGGCGCTCAACACCAATTCCAAAAGCCAAGCCCTGAAACTTCTCAGAATCAATATTACAGTTTTTTAAAACATTTGGGTGAATCATGCCGCATCCCAAAATTTCCATAAATTTATTGCCCGCAGAATTTTTATCGCCGCCAATTTTAATTCGACCATTTTCAAGCGCGTAATTGATATCAACTTCTGCCGAAGGCTCGGTAAAAGGAAAAAAGCTGGGGCGAAAACGTAATTCTAAATTTCTTACTTCAAAAAATTTTTCTAAAAATTTTTCAAGCAACCATTTTAAATTTGCCATTGTTACATTTTCATCAACAATAAAGCCTTCAAATTGATGAAACATTGGCGTGTGAGTTTGATCAGAATCACGGCGAAAAACTCGTCCCAAAGCTGCTACTTTCAAAGGTGGTTTTGAATTTAACATTTTACGAATTTGAGTATTGGAAGTGTGAGTGCGCAGCAAAAGATCAGAATTTTGCAGATAAAAAGTATCCTGCATTTGGCGCGCCGGATGATTTTTTGGCATATTTAGCGCCGTAAAATTGTGAAAATCATCTTCAATTTCAGGGCCCGAAGCAAATTCAAAACCAAGCTCAGAAAAAATTTCTTCAATTTCTTGCATTACTTTGCTGATTGGATGAATTGAGCCAAGATTTTCTTTTCTGATTGGCGCACTAATATCAATTTTTTCTTCAATTAGTTTTTGATTTAATTCAGCATTTTCAAAATCTTCTTTTATAGCATCAATCTTTTTAGTAACTTGATCGCGAAGCTGATTTATCAAAGCGCCAAAAGATTTTTTTTCTTCTGCTGATAAATTTTTTAATTGTGAAAAAAGCTCAGTTACCAAACCTTTTTTACCTAAAAAATTAACGCGGATTTCTTCAAGTTGTTGTTTATTTTTAATTTCAGAAATTTGGCGATTGAAATCGTTTTGAAGTGTTTCTAAGTTGATCATGTTTTTTTAACGCCTATTTTTTAACGCTTATTTGGTAAGGCTTTATTTAACCAAAAACCTTAATCAACAATTAAATCTCAGCAATAAATTTATGTCAATAAATTGGTTTGGCGCCTTGACGCTGCTTAAAAAAGAAGTTCTGCGTTTTTTAAAAGTTTATCATCAAACTTTATTTTCACCGGTAATTAACATCATATTATTTCTGGCAGTTTTTTCACTTTCGGTTGGCAATCATTTAACCGAAATCAACGGTGTCGCTTTTGCTGTTTTTATGTCAGCAGGCTTGATTATGATGGCAGCAATGCAAAATGCTTTTGCCAATTCTTCATCATCTTTTGTGATGGGAAAAGTTATGGGACACATTATCGATTATTTAATTCCGCCGCTTGGCGCTTTTGAATTGCTTTTTGCTTTCACTATTGGCGCAGTTTTACGCGGTATTTGCGTTGCAGTTGTGGCGTTTCTGACCATTATAATTTTTGTGCCGCTTAAATTTTATTCAATTCCTCACGCCATTTTTTATCTGGTTTTTGCTTGTATGTTTTTAGGTCTGCTTGGCGTTTTATGTGGCGTTATTTCTGAAACTTTTGATCATATGTCGGCGATGACTAGTTACGTCATCACGCCTTTAACATTTCTTTCTGGCACTTTTTATTCAACCAATTCATTGCCAGAATTTTGGCGCAATGTTTCGCATTTTAATCCTTTTTTTTATATGATTGATGGCTTTCGTTTTGGCATGACTGGAAAAAATGACGGCGATTTAACAGTTGGAATTTTATACATTTTGGCAATTAATTTCATTTTAGGAATCGTGCTTTTTTTCTTAATTAAGCGCGGTTATCGTATTAAAAGTTAAAAATTTTTCACCATTTTCACCAATTTTCACCATGACAATCACCACAACAGGCAATCCAACATTGGATTGTGGCGCTTTGGCGCTGCAACAAAAAATTGAATGGATTCAATTAGCACGCAGTCAAAATGTTGGAAGATCAACATTTTTTCGTCTCATTAAAATTTTTGGCTCAGCAAAGCATGCTTTGGAACAATTGCCAAACTTTGCTCTTCAAGGCGGTTCAAAACAACAAATCATAATTTATTCGGCAAGTGACGCGCAAAAAGAGCTGGAAAATTCTCAAAAATTTGGCGCGGAAATAATTTTATTTTGCGAAGAAATTTATCCAAAATTACTGCGCGAAATTCCTGATCCGCCACCACTTTTTACCGCTAAAGGTAAAATTGATTTTTTAAATAATTACAAAATTGCCATTGTTGGTCCAAGAAACGCTTCATTTAATGGCGTTATTTTTGCTAAAAAAATTGCTGCAGATTTAGGTGAAAATAATTTATTAACAATTTCAGGAATGGCTCGTGGCATTGATGCGGCAGCACATCAAGCTTCACTAAAAACTGGCACAATTGCAGTAATTGCCGGAGGCATTAATCACATTTATCCTAAAGAAAATAGCGAGCTTTATCATCAAATTTCCAAGCAAGGATTATTGGTTTCAGAATCGCCTTTTAATGCGCCGCCAAAAGGCGGAAATTTTATCCAGCGTAATCGTATTATTTCAGGCATGGCTTTAGGAGTTGTTGTAGTTGAAGCCAGTTTGCGATCAGGCAGCTTAGTAACAGCAAGATTTGGTGTTGAGCAAGGACGCGAAATTTTCGCCGTTCCGGGCTCACCACTTGATCCGCGCTGTCTTGGCACTAATCGTTTAATTAAACAAGGTGCTAAACTTACTGAAAATATTGAAGATATTTTAGAAGAAATTGCCGTTTTAACTAGCGATTTCAAAGATAGGAAAATTCTGCAAGAACCTGAAGAACAAGAATTTATTAGCTTTGTTGAAAAAGTTCCAAGCGATGTTGAAATTAAAGAAATTAGACAAGAAATTCTTGCTAAACTTGGCGCTACGCCGATTACTATTGACGAAATTATTCAAGAAACTCAAGCATCTGCAAAACTTGTAAATATTGCTTTAGTTCAACTTGAGCTGGCAGATAAAATTACCATTAATTTTGGCAAAGTTGTATTAAAAAATTTTCCTTAAGATGAAAGTAGAATCCCCCATTTTTGACCTAAATATTTTTCGATTGCTTTGCGCTCTTCATCTTTTAGAGCGCGATCAAAAATTACTATTTCGCCAATTGATCCTAGGTAAGTGCTGCCTGGTGCTATACCAAATGCCGAAAAGCTTTTGGTTAATTGTGCATCAGATGCTATAGTTGTATTGTCTCCTAAAGTTCCATTGATGTAAGATTTTACCGCGGTATAATAATCAACCAAAGAAACAATCGAAGGAGCATTTTTAATAAAATTTGGGGAATAAACGTCGATAGAGCTTGGTATCTGATAATCAATTGTAGTTTGCCATTGTTTAAAACGAAATGAAGAACCAGAAACCCAAGCACCGCTCGTACTAAGAATATCTCTCTCAAATGCTGAAGCATCAGTAGCAAAGACTATGAACATGGTTAGTTCTCTTGTAACGCCACCATTGCTTTGGGTGGAAGTAAAGTTTTGCGAAGTGCCGTTAAATTTGAGGCAAGGCAAACCATTCATACAGTTTTTTTTGTAAACCGGATAATTGGCAGCATCTCCTGAATCGTTGGTGGCTTTATCGGAAATGTTGTTTTGAGGATCAATATCATACCAGTTTTGTATTTGGGCGTTATCATCATTTTCAGTATTATCAAAGCTTTTTTCAGAGCTGGTTTCAAACCAGGCAACTAAATTTTTAGTTCCAGCAATAGGCGAGCTTTCAGTTAAGGTTTGAGCGGTTTTTAATTTGAATGCTGAAATCAAACGACTACCTTGAGTAACGCCAGCAATTAAAATTCCGATGATTAAAATTACTATTGAAAGCTCAATTAAAGAGAAGGCGCTAATTTTTTTCATTGGAAATTATAATTGATCAATATGAAGATTTATCTAAATTTTTCTAAAAAAATGGTGATTATCCCTTGACTAACAATTTTTTTAAAACCCCGTCTTCATGACGTTGTCACCCCGTCTTCATGAGTTTGTCACCCCGTCTTTATGACGGGGTGGCTGTGCTTCTTGAGATAATCGCCAAAAAAATTACTAATAAAGCGATTGCACAACAGCAGCGTCAGAATTTCAATAAATATCTAGGCATTTTTCTAAAATAAAGCAACGCCTCATATTTAAATAATTTTAAACCATGAATAAGTTCGACAAATCAAAATTACCTTCGCGTTATGTTACCAATTCTCACGGCTGCGAAGGTCGCAAGACCATGCTTTACAACATTAAAACTGATCTTTATCCGCAAGGTTTAAGCGACGCAGATTTAGCTTCGCCTTTTGTTGGCGTGGTCAGCGCGTGGAATGAAGCAGCACCTTGTAATATCGCGCTGCAACGTCAAGCCCAACCCGCCAAAAAAGGCGTTAAAGATTTTGGCGGAACGCCACGCGAATTCACCACAATTACAGTAACTGACGGCATTGCCAATGGTCATCAAGGCATGAAATCTTCACTAGTTTCACGCGAAGTTATTGCCGACTCAATTGAAGTAACAGTGCGCGGACATTGCTACGACGCTTTAGTTGGACTAGCTGGCTGCGACAAATCGCTTCCGGGAATGATGATGGCAATGCTGCGCTTAAATGTGCCTTCAGTTTTTATGTATGGCGGATCAATTTTACCCGGAAAATTCAAAGGTCGCGACGTGACAATTGTCGATGTCTTTGAAGCTGTAGGACAAAGAGATGCAGGAAAAATGTCGGAAGAAGATTTAAAAATTTTAACCAAAGCTGCCTGCCCTTCAGCTGGCGCGTGCGGCGGTCAATTCACCGCCAATACTATGGCTTGTGTTTCTGAAGCAATTGGTTTGGCGCTGCCCGGATCAAGTGGCGCGCCCGCACCTTATGAATCGCGTGACGAATATGCCTACAATTCAGGCAAAGCGGTGATGAATTTAATTGCCAAAAACATCAAGCCGCGCGACATCGTAACTAAAAAAGCCTTGGAAAATGCTGCGGCGATTGTTGCCGCAACTGGCGGTTCAACTAACGCAGTTTTGCATTTGCCAGCTTTAGCCAATGAATGCGGTATTGATTTTGACATTTTTGAAATCGGCAAAATTTTTGCCCGCACACCTTATATTGCTGATATGAAACCAGGTGGAAAATATGTCGCCAAAGACCTTTATGAAGCTGGCGGCGTGCAAATGATTTTAAAAGTTTTGCTTGATGCAGGCTTTATTCACCCTGATTGCCTGACTGTGACTGGTGAAACTATTGCCCAAAATTTGCGTGATATAAAATTTAATCCAAATCAAGATGTAGTTTATTTGCCTGAAAAACCACTTTCCAAAAGTGGCGGCGTTGTAACGCTGAAAGGCAATTTAGCAATTGATGGCGCAGTTGTAAAAGTCGCGGGGCTTGAGCGACGGAGCTCGCAGTCGATCAACGATCGACAAGATGGCCGGCAAAATGACCTAAATGGTCATTTTGAGCGAATAGCGGGTGAGGCTTCGCCGAACCCAGGGCTGCAGAATCAACAATTGATAAGGAGTGCTATGCCAATAGATGCGGCATCGGGTGAGGCTTCGCCGAACCCAGGGCTGCAAAATGACGCCTTGGTTTTCACAGGCTCAGCACTTTGTTTTGACTCGGAAGAAGAATGTTTCAGCGCGGTTGAACAAAAAAAATATAAAGAGGGTGATGTTTTAGTAATTCGCTATGAAGGCCCACGTGGCGGCCCTGGAATGCGTGAAATGCTGGCGACCACGGCGGCAATTTATGGTCAAGGCATGGGAAGTAAAGTTGCTTTAATCACCGATGGCAGATTTTCTGGCGGCACGCGCGGATTTTGCGTTGGTCACGTTAGCCCTGAAGCCGCAGTTGGCGGCACAATCGCCCTTCTAAAAGATGGCGATAAAATCACCATTGATGCGACAAAAGGCACAATTGATGTTGATTTATCTGAGGCCGAAATTGCAACGCGCAGAGCCGCGTGGCGTCCACGACAAAATGATTACCAGTCAGGAACTCTATGGAAATACGCCCAAACCGTAGGCTCACCAAGGTTTGGCGCCGTAACTCATCCAGGAGCAAAGGCAGAAAAAATTTCTTATGATAAAATTTAACCCGTATGTACCTTTAACATACGGGTGGGGTTCCCCACAAGCGTGGGGTGCGGCTCGTGCCGCGTTGCCGTATCCCAAAGGGATAAAAGCTAAATTTAATTTGGAGAATTTTTAATCAATAATCACCACAAAACCTATGAAAAAAATCATCGCAAAGGGACTGCAAATCTCTATAATTAAAATTGGCAATGAAGACTATATTTCTTTAACCGACATAGCTCGTCACAAAAATTCTGATGAGCCAAAAGATGTAGTAAAAAATTGGATGAGATCAAAAAGCACAATCGAGTTTTTGGGTCTTTGGGAAAAAATTAACAATCAAAATTTTAAAGGGGTCGAATTCGACTCCTTTTGGCAAGAAGCGGGCGCTAATTCTTTCGTGCTTTCTCCCAGCAAATGGATTGAAACAACCAATGCTGTTGGAATTACTTCAAAATCTGGGCGCTACGGCAGCGGCACTTTTGCTCACAGAGACATCGCTTTCGAATTTGCTTCTTGGATTTCAGCAGAATTTAAACTTTATTTAATCAAAGAATTTCAGCGGCTTAAAATTGTAGAAAGTGAAAGGTTTTCTTTGGGCTGGAATGCCAAACGTATGCTTACCAAAATTAATTATCACATTCATACTGATGCAATTATTGAACACTTAATTCCAAAACAAATTTCAAAAACTGAAGCCAATATTATTTTTGCTACCGAAGCTGATTTAATCAACAAAGCCTTGTTTGGAATTACCGCAAAAGAATGGCGCGAAAAAAATCCTAAACTCGTAGGAAATTTGCGCGATTATGCTGATGTTGCGCAGCTTATCTGTTTGGCTAATTTGGAAAGTTTGAATGCAGAATTGATCAGACAAAAATTGACTCAATCTCAACGTCTTTTAAGACTCAATGAAGTGGCAATTATTCAGCTGAAGTCTTTGCTTAAAAATAATACTGTAAAAAATCTTACATAAATTCATGTTTATTTACTAATAACCGTGAATAAATAGCAAATTTTGCTTGTTGTTCACGTTTATTAAACTAAAAACGTAAATAATTTAATTAAGAATTTTTCACCAAATGCCAAAAACTAAAGATATTTTCAACAATATAATTTCGTTGCGTCAACGTTATCATAGAGCCGCAACTAACAAAGAAGCTCTGCTTAAAATAATTTCTGAAAGCGAAGTAAGTGAACAAGTCTACAACTCAAACGCTATTGAAAACAGCACGCTTTCGCTCGAAGAAACCGAAAAAATTCTACTACAAATTGATCTTGATCGCTACATTAACCAGCGCGAAATTTTTGAAGCCAAAAACTTGGCGCGCGTTGTTGAATATATTGATAAAAAAGCTAAAGAAAAAGAGCTAAATCTTGAGATGATTTTAACTCTGCATAAAATGCTGCTTTCTAATATTAAAGATAAAATCGCCGGCAGATTTAGAAAAAATAATGAATATGTGCGAGTCGCAAATCATATAGCGCCAAACCCGAATCAAATTGTTGATTTGCTACAAAAAATGTTAGCAAATTATCATGGAAATGCTCATGAAAGCATTATTAAGCGCATCGCCAAATTGCATTTAGATTTTGAAAATATTCATCCATTTATTGATGGAAATGGTCGCATTGGCCGCGTGATTAATAATTACTTACTAATTCGCGAAGGTTTTGTTGCAATTAATATTAAGTTTGCTGATCGCCAAAATTATTATGATGCTTTCAAAGAATTTGATAAAAAAGGTGCAACAAAAATTATGGAAGAAATTGTCGGAAAAGCCTTGTGCAACAGCTATCATAAAAGGTTAGCTTATTTGGAAAATAAAAAAATAATCACGCTTTCTGATTATGCAAAAAACAATAAAATTTCTCATTCTAACCTTTTAAACAAAGCCAATCGTCAAACTATCGAGGCATTTTTAGAAAAAAATATTTGGAAAATTGGCGTGGAAATTGGCAAAAAATTGCCGAAAAAACCTAAGAGAACTTAATGGATAACTTACAAAAAACTTCAATTCTTGGTCTTAATTGGCAGCAAAAAAATTTTGATGAGCGCCTGGCAACTGCTATTTATCAGCGTTTTGGGCTGTCGGAAACTTTGAGTAATCTTTTAGCGGCGCGCGAAATTTCTCTTGATGAAATTGAAAATTTTTTAGAGCCCAAAATTAAAACCGCTTTGCCCAATCCTTTTGAATTAGGCGATATGGAAAAAGCGGTGGCGCACGTGGTTGAGGCGATAAATCAAAATAAAAAAATCACTATTTTTGCGGATTACGATGTTGACGGCGCAACTTCTGCCGCCTTGCTCAAACGCTTTTTTAGCGAAATTGGAGTTGAGGTTAAAATTTATATTCCCGATCGCGTTTTGGAAGGTTATGGTCCAAATTCAGCAGCGCTTTTGAATCTTAAAAAAACCGGCACTGATTTGGTTATTACCGTTGATTGTGGCACCGTTGCTTTCAAACCCTTGGAAGACGCTGCTGCCGCTGGTTTAGAAATTATCGTGATTGATCATCATTTAGGAGTTTTAGAAAAACCCAAGTCAATTGCGGTGATTAATCCTAATTTGCTTGATGAAAATTTTCCCCACAAAAATCTCTGCGCTGCCGGCGTGAGTTTTTTATTTGCGGTTGCTGTAAATAAAAGGCTGCGCGAACTGGGTTTTTATAATCCTTCAATCAAAGAACCAAATTTATTAAATCTTCTCGACCTCGTTGCACTTGGAACGGTGTGCGATGTAATGTCGTTGACTGGCTTAAATCGTGCTTTTGTGAGTGCTGGCTTAAAAATTTTGAAGAGCCGAAAAAATTTAGGACTGCGCGCAATTTGTGATTTAGCAGCTTTAGATGAAGAACCAAACGCTTATCATTTAGGATTTATTTTAGGTCCGCGCATCAATGCTGGCGGGCGCGTTGGCAAATCGGATTTGGGCGCAACAATTTTATCAAGCAATAGTGAAGAGCAAGTCACAGCAATCGCACTGCAATTAGAGAATTTCAACAAACAGCGTAAAGAAATTGAAATTCAAGTTTTGGAAGAAGCCTTGACTGCTTTAGAATCAGGCGCTAACGGCTTTAGCAAAAATGATTCGGTAATTTTTGCCGTGGCAAAAAATTGGCATCAAGGCGTCATTGGAATTGTGGCGTCGCGTTTGAAAGATTTATACAACAAACCAGTTGCGGTAATCGCCATTGATGATGAAGGCAAGAAAGGCAAGGCTTCGTGCCGCTCAATTTCAGGAATTGATTTTGGCGCTGAAATTTTAAAAGCACGTTTGGCAGGCTTATTGCTTGAGGGCGGCGGACACGCTATGGCGGGCGGATTTTCAGTATTGCCGGAAAAAATTTCGCAGTTGCATCAATTTTTTAATCAGAATTTAGGCGCAAAAATATTAGAAATTTCTGCTCAAAAAAAAGCTGAATTCGATATCACGCTCGACTTACCACAACTTAATATCGAACTTTTAAAAGAGCTTTCAAAGCTAGAGCCATTTGGCGTTGGCAATTCACGTCCAAAATTTTTATTACGCGATGTGATTAAAGTTAAAGCAAATTTGATTGGTAAAAATCAAGAACATATCAACGCAATTTTTTCTTGCAAAAGTGTGATTGGTTTTAGCGGCAATATTCAAACTGTAGCCTTTCGCAGCGCCAATACAAAATTGGCAGAAATTTTACTCGATGCAAAATTTACCAAACCAATGAGTTTGATTGGAACCTTGAATATCAATACTTGGATGGGTGTTGAAAAAATTCAGATGATTATTGAGGATGTTATCATCTGATTGAAGAATTAGAGCCTGTTTGCAAACAGGATCTAGATTTTTCTAAAATAAATCCTGATTAATACTTTAATGGGTTCTCGTTTCTAATCATATCTTAATACAAGAGTAAATGGACCCCGTCATGCGACGGGGTGACAAGAGCAAGAAGGGGTGACAATTATGATGGAACTGTTAACCTGTCATGCGACGGAGGTTAGTTGTTACCACTTCTTACTCTTGTTACAATTGCCTTACTCTTGTTAACATGTTTTACTATTTTCACCCCATCGCACTCTTGTCACCCCGCCTTACTTTTGTTACCACTTCTTACTATTTTCACTCCGTCTCTTTTTACTCCTTCTTACTCTTGTTACCCCCCTTTTTTTTACTCTTGTCACCCCGTCACACTCTTGTCACCCCATCTTACTTTTGTTGCCACTTCTTGCTATTTTCACCCCGTCACACTCTTGTCACCCCGTCGCATGACGGGGTCCATTTACTCTAAAATTAGAACAAAAACCCATTAACGTGTTAGTCCAAAAAATTCTATTGCGGATGCAGCGATTTAGTCGCTGCGCAGCAATTCAAAAC
>JANRKR010000092.1:0-16169 GCA_033763375.1 Rickettsiales bacterium | reverse complement strand
GCGACTAGAGTGGATATAGACATCCATGAGGAGCGAAAAAATGAATCAACAACAAAATTTGCAGCAAAAGGTAGGGTTACGCGACAGTGCCTCTAAATCAGCTTCGTCTTTTGGTGATTATCCTTGACTCACAATTTTTTTTAGACCCCGTCATGAAGACTCAGGTGACAAAATCCGAATCTAAAATTAAGTCACAACAACATGAAGACGCAGGTGACAATCTTGGTTAAGATCCAACCACACTGTCACCCCGTCTTCATGACTTTGTCACCCCGTCTTCATGATGTGGTAACAGTGTTGCTAAATCTTACTCAATATTGTTACCTTAGTCTTCATGACTTTGTCACCCCGTCTTCATGACGGGGTCTGGTTGTGCTTCTTGGGATAATAGCCAGTCTTTTTGGTAAAAAAACTTACTTAGAACATTTTTTCCTCAAAAATACTTTTGTACGCAGAGATGAGTCCTGAGAAATTCAATTGCATCATTTAAGATTAGGAATTGGTATTACTTTCCCAAAGTATTTTCTTTATCAGTAAAGCGAGTAGCAATGGTAACTTTTGGAGATCGTGATGGTGCTCTGGCATTATTTTCAGCATTAACAACGTCGCATAAAATATCTAAATAAACTCCGCCTTCATAACAAATACAAATTGCATAAGTTTTTTTATCCATATCTTTAATCATATTACGATTAATGATTCTGAACTCGCCACTATTTAGATTTTGACGAGAAAATTTGAATAAACGATTCAGCATTTTTAAACATTCGTTAATTTGTGATCTTTTTTCTTTAGCAAGATTCTCATCAACTATTTCTGGAATAGTTCCTGTCATTATATATTTGTCTTCAATATTAATTAAATATCCAAAAAGCATCTCGGCAGTTTCTACGGTTTGTTTTTGAATTATTTCTTGAACGTCAGAAATTATCTTCAAATTTTCAACTAACGAAAGAGTTGCAATCGATGAAGATGGAATATTTGAGGATGAATTATTTACGCTCATATTTAGATAAATTTTTTTAGCAGTTGAGACATTTCTAAAAAAGCTGGATTTTCTGAGTTAAGACGCGACCTAACAAAATCAAGAACTCGCGGTAATAAATTTAAATATTGATGTTTGCCGTCACGCAAACTTAATCGTGAAAAAATTCCAATAATTTTTATATTTCTTTGTAAAGATAAAATTTCGTAATCGCGTAAAAAAGAATCTTTATCACCAGCAAAATTTTGTAAATAATATTGCAAAAGCTCTTGGCGGTTTTCTTGATTTAAATCTCTTCTGGCATCTTCTAAAAGCGAAACCAGATCATAAGCTTTTGCACCAATAACCGCATCTTGAAAATCAAGCAAACCAACTTGCTGATGATTTTGACGATTTGTTAAAACCATTAAATTATCAGCGTGATAATCACGCAAAACCAAAACAGAATTTTCTTTGTCAGAATTTTTTTTACTTAGTTGGTCAAATAAATCAAACCACAGATTTTTAAAGCTAGATATTTGTGCCAAAGAAATTTCTTTTTTTTGCAATTTTAAATACCAATCAATGAACAACATTACTTCGCGAAAAAGTAAGGCATTATTATAATGTGGTAATTTAATTTCAGCCTTAATCTTGCCAATCTCAATTAAAACATCACAGGCTTTTTTATATAAATGAAGTTCCTGACTTTTAGAATTATTTTTTGCCAAAACTTTACTGTAAGTATCGTCGCCAAAATCTTCCAATAAAATAAAACCGTTAATTTCGTCAACTGCAAAAATTCGTGGCGCAGAAAAACCATGATCTATTAAAAATTTATCAATCTTAATAAAAGGACCAATATTTTCGTGACTTGGTGGCGCAAACATCAAAATCCATTTTTTGTCAGAATAAGAAATTCGATAATAAGAACGAAAAGATGCATCGCCAGCAATTTTTTTTATTTCGCAATTATCAATTTTATTCTTTGCAAGAAAGTCGCGCGCCTTCTTTTCGTCAAGATTAATCATTTTAAAGATTTTTAGAAATCTAGTTTAGAATACCATTCCGGCGGATTAATATTAGCAATTCTGTCACGCAAAACTTCGCTAAAAATTTTATGTGATTTTATTAAACTATACCATTCTTTAACCGATAAATAATGATGCCAATTAATATCGCCAAAATAATCCAGAACCGAAAAATGTGACGCTGCGGTAAAATCGGCCAAAGAAATTTGTTCACCAACTAAATATTTTCTACTTTCCAAAAGATATTCAACATAACTTAAATGCACGTTTAAATTGCGACGAGCGATTCTTAAAACTTCTGAATCAGGAGCTTTAGCACTTGGCAAATAGCGATTAAAATAGCGCTCATTTAAAACATATTTTCCCACTTCATTATAAAATTTTATGTCAAACCAATTTTGAATTTTACGCGCTTCTGCTCTTTTTAAAATTGTATCACCTAAAAAACTTTTGCTTTCGCTGTGCTTTTCTTCGATATATTCGACAATCACTGAACTTTCACAAATTACTGCCGAATTACTATTGTCAAAAAGTACTGGAACTGTTCCAGCTGCATTCATGGCGATAAATTCTTTTCTTCTTTCCCAGAAATTTTCAGTGATTAATTCCACGCCAATTTCTTTTGCCGCCATGTGAACTCTAACCTTGCGTGAAAATGGGCAGATTGGATGATGATAAAGGCGATACATAAATTTAATTTATTTGTGATTAGACACTGTTAGTTAATTAATTAATTATTTTTTAATATGGTGCTAAGGTATAAAATTTAAACATAAATTTTAATTTTGAATTATGAAAAAAATTGCCTTAATTGACGGCTATGGTTTTGTTTTTCGCGCTTATCATTCGTTGCCACCGCTGACCAGACCAGATGGAAAACCAGTTGGCGCTGTTTATGGTTTTACCAATATGCTAATAAAATTGTTGGCAGGTTTAGAAGTTACTCATGCCGCAATTATTTTTGACGCCGGTTCAAAAACTTTTCGCAATGACATTTATCCGCAATATAAAGCCAATCGTCCACCTTGCCCGCCAGATTTGATTCCACAATTTCCAATTGTGCGCCAAGCTGCTGAATCGCTTAATCTGACTATTTTGGAAAAAGCCGGATTTGAAGCTGACGATATTATCGCCACTATCGCTAAAAAATATAGTGCAAGCGATAGTAAAATTTTAATTGTTTCTTCCGATAAAGATTTGATGCAATTAATTGATGAAAATATCGTCATGTATGACGCCATGAAAAATAAAATGATTACCGAGACGGAAGTGAAAGAAAAATTTTTTGTTAAACCACAAAAAGTTTTAGATGTTTTGGCAATGATTGGAGATTCTTCTGACAATATTCCGGGAGTGAAAGGAATTGGTCCTAAAACCGCAGCTGAATTAATTGAACAGTTTGGTAGTTTAGAAAATATTTTTGCTAATCTCGATAAAATTACACAAGAAAAACGCCGTCAGCTTTTAAGCGATGGAATTGAAAATGCCAAATTATCAAAAGTTCTCGCCGCTTTAAAAGAAGATGTTGAAGTTGGTATTTCAATTGATGATTTAAAAATCAAAAATATTGATCCGCATAAATTAATTTCGTTCCTTGAAAATCAAGGTTTTAGGTCTTTGGTTTTGCGCGTTAAAAAAGAATTTGAAATTTCTGCAGAAGATAACTTTTACGATAAAACCACCAAAAACTTTAGCGAAGAATCCACTAGAAAACTTCAAGAAAAGAAATCTGAAACTTATTTTTCTGACTTAAAAAAAACTAAAATTATTTCTTCGCAAGAAATTGATAGAATCAATTCTCAAGCGCTTCTAAACGGTATTATTACTATCGATTATTTTGATAATTTTATTACCATTTCAACTAATAAAATTGATGAATCTGTAGAAGAAATTTTTTACGGCGAAATTTCTGACGCCAAAAATCTTGTTACAAAAAATCAATCATCAGATCTTTTTAATTTTTCCAAACAAGATTTTGAAACAACTAAAGCAGAACATTTCGACATTTCAGCTTTCGCAAAAATTCTAGAAAATGACGCAATTACTAAAGTTTTTTTTAACGCTAAAAGTTTCTTAAAAATCGCTAAAGTAAAATCTTATCAAGATGTTTTGCTGATTAATCACTTGTTAAATTCATCAATAAAAAATGACCTGCGCGAGCTTATAGAACTTAATCTTAACGAAGATATTGAAAAACAAGGATTTAGTGAAATTTTTAGTGCAATTTCAAAAAATAAAACTGAAGAAGTTTTTAATAATTTACAAAAAAAAATCGATTTTTTTTGTTTTAGAAATTTTGCCATTAACCAACTTTATAAAAATTTAGCGCCACGCATTTTTGCACTAAAATTAAATTTTGCCTATTTGACAATTGAATTACCGCTTTTGGAAGTGATTGCAGAAATGGAAAATAAAGGCGTAGCAATTGACATTCACAAATTACATAATTTGTCGCAAGAATTTGGCAAAGAAATTCAGAATTTAACCACGCAAATTCATCAACTGGCTGGCGAAGAATTTAACATTGCTTCAACTCAACAATTAGCAAAAATTCTTTTTGAAAAACTTGGCTTGGATTCTTCCAAAAAATCAAAAAAAACCGGCGCTTTTTCAACAAATTCTGAAGTGCTTGAAGAGCTTGCCGAAGCAGGAAATGAAATTGCTCACAAGGTTTTAGATTTTCGTAAATTTTCTAAATTAAAAAATACTTATACTGACGCGCTACCTAAAGAAATTAATGCCAAAACTAATCGCATTCATAGTAATTTTTCAACCACTTCAACAATTACCGGACGTTTTAGTTCCAACAATCCTAACTTACAAAATATTCCAATAAAAAGCTTGGAAGGAAAAAAAATTCGTCAAAGTTTTGTTGCTGCGAAAGATCATCTTTTAATTTCGGCTGATTATTCACAAATTGAACTGCGAGTTATTGCGCATGTAGCAAAGATTGATAATTTGCTGAAAGCATTTCGTGAAAATAAAGACATTCACAGAATAACTGCGGCACAAGTTTTTCATATCGCTCAAGATCGCGTTACCGATGAAATTCGTTCAAAAGCAAAAGCAATTAATTTTGGTATAATTTACGGAATCAGTGCTTTCGGGCTTTCGCGCCAATTAAATATTTCACGTCAAGAAGCAGCAATTTATATCAAATCTTATTTAGAAGCTTATCCGGGAATTGATATTTATATGAAAAATTACATTGCGCAGGCGCAAAAAAATGGTTTTGTAGAAACAATTTCTGGTCGCAAATGTTTTATTAACGAAATTAATAATAAAAATCCGATCATTCGCGCAGAAGCGGAGCGCCTTGCTATTAATGCTCCAATTCAGGGAAGTGCTGCTGATATTATCAAGAAAGCGATGATTGATTTAAATAAAAAATTCAGCGCAGAAAAATTACGCGCTAAAATTATTTTACAAATTCATGACGAATTAATTATTGAAGCACCAAAAGATGAAGTTGAAATTGCCAGTCAATTTTTGCGCAACATCATGGAAAAAGCCTTTATTTTAGATGCTCCGCTGCAAGTTGATATTGAAGTTGGTGAATTCTGGAAATAATTCTACTTACAAATTTCACGCATTCGTAAATAGGCGCGAGCAATTCCTTGCATTGAATATTCATCAATTGCGAAAGTGCCAATCGCAGAATCACTTCTTACTCTGACTGTTTTGGCATCAAGCATTTTTTGGATAATTTCAACATCGTCATATTTATTTTTTGCCCACGCTATATTTTTTTTAGTGGGAAAGCGATATTGCGCGTCATCATCAATCGCCACAAAAATCTTGCTGTTAAGTTTATATTCAAAACCACCGTAAATACTGACTTCTTCACTACGCTGTCTTTGAAAACGCGTAATCATAATGTAAGGTTTTGCTCTGGTTGGTTGATCAGATTCTGATTTAATTGGATTGGCAACAATATAACATTGTTTGTCTTGCAATTCATCTTCTTGCAATTCATAAACTGTCCAGCGATAAAATTTGCTGTCAACAACTTGAGCGCAAGCTTCAAAGCGCCAAAAAAAGAAAATTATAAAAATAACCGAAATTTTTTTTAGAGAAATTTTCAAGAAAAATAAAATTAGTTAAAAAATTCGCGCCAAAGAATAATCAAGAATTGTTAACAAATCTTGCTTGGCATCAAGATCATAAAAATTCTTATCAGTAAAAATTTCCAGATTTTTTAATGCTTGTTCGTGATAAAACAAAGCCTTGTTTCTTGACTCTGCAAGACCTTGATATTTTTCAAGCAAGTTGAGAATTTTTTCAAAATCTTGCTGATTTTTTTCATTAGTAATTAAGTTTTTATCAAAAATTTCAGTAATTAATTTTTGATCAGCAACACTTGCTTTCTTATAAATTAAAATGATTGGCAAAGTAACTTTTCCTTCAAAAAAATCATTGCCCAAATCTTTTCCTAAAATTTGCTCTTTTGCTGAATAATCTAAAATATCATCAACAATCTGAAAAATAATTCCCAAATTTTTACCAAAATTGCGCAACGTTTCAACTTCAAGTTGCGGACGTTTATTTAATAAAGCGCCAACTTCCGCAGCCGCAGAAAAAAGCACTGCAGTTTTGCCAAAAATAATTTCAAAATATTTTTCTTGTGAAATCGCCAGATTGGAAGAATTTTCCAATTGCATAACTTCGCCATCAGCCATAATGCTTGAAGCCTTTGCCAGCAAATCAAGAATATTTAAATCATCACTTTTTACCATTAGCTGAAAAGCAATCGAAAATAAATAATCACCAACCAAAATACTGGCTTTATTATCCCACAAAGCGTTGGCAGTTTTTTTACCGCGACGAATTAAGCTATTATCGACTACATCATCATGCAACAAAGTGGCGCTGTGAATTAATTCAACTGCTGCTGCTAAATTATTATAAGCAGAATTAGTTTTACTGCCACAAAGTTTGGCAGCTAAAATTAAAATTATCGGTCTTATTCTTTTGCCGCCGGAAGCAATTAAATGACTTGATATTTCTTTGATTAGCGGAGCTTTGGCGCTGGAAAATGTTAAAATTATTTCATCAATTTTTTTTAGATCATTATTAATTTTTGCAACAACTTCAGAGAAACTTTCCATGATTACATCGAAATATTTTTTTCATTCTCGCTTAAATTATAAAGCATCAGAGTTTTATTGCGACATTCTTCAATCTTGGCGGAAATGCTATTTAATGAAGATCTAACCATTTCAGTAATTTTTTCAGATTCACCAGTTTTGATAAATTCAATATATTGCGTGGTTAGAATATCGGCGCAATCTTCAAGTCTTGTGACTATTTCTTCAACAATTGCAAATTGCTGTTTTGCCAATTCGTGAGAATTATCTTCTACCGCTTTTAACAAACGATCGGCGTAGTTATAGTATTCAACAATTTCATTATAGAGCTGTTCTTGTTTGGAAGTTGCCATCGTTTTACGGGTTAATTTACTGCTTAAAGTTTTTAATGGCACTGTCGCGTAAATCAAGTTTCTCGTCGAACTTTTCGCAATTCAAAATTTTCTTAGAGAAACTTGATTTACGCGATAGTGGTTTAAGAGATCAGACAAATAATTAAATAAGCTTACTTAGAAAATTGAGCAACAAATTTTATCAGATCAGATTTTGTAAGATCAAAATTATTTTTTGCCCAAAATTCTTTAGCTTTTTGCAAAACTTCTCCCAAAATTTTACCAGAAAATTTTAATTCAATCAAATCAGAACTTTCCAGCGGAAAATCAGGTAAAGAAAATTCTTGCAAATATTTTATATTTTTCTTTGTCAAAGAAGTTTTTTGTCTAGAAGAGCTTTTTGCCAAACCAAATAAATAAAGGCTTAAAACCACTTCTTTGGAATTGGCAATTAACAGTTTATTAAACTCAGAAAAATTTTTTATCTGATTATTTTGCAGAAAATAGAAATATTTTTTTTCCAAATTAGTTGCACAAATTTCTTCGTAAAAATTTTTTAAATCAAAATTTTTTTTAAGAAATAAAACTGCTATTTTCAAATCTAAATCACTTGATAATTTAAATTTCTTTTCAAGGACAAAAAGCTTTTCTAAAGCTTTAACATCAAGCTGCGAAAAAAATATTTCTTCAACAATTTTTGTTTTTTTTAAAACTTTTAAAACTGTAATTAAATTTTTTTTGTTAGTAGTTGAAAGCATTTTTAAAATTTCAGCTCTTATTCTTGGACGCGACAGTTTTTTAAGATTTGATTTTTGTTTTACACAAGCTATCAAGCCTTTTCTATCAAGTGTTTTTGAGTATTGACAGCTAAAACGGAAAAAGCGCAAAATACGCAAATAATCTTCGCTAATTCTTATATTGGCATCGCCAATAAATTTTACTTCTTTGTTTTTAAGATCAGAAATTCCGTCGAAGTAATCATAGATAAAACCTTTATAATCAAGGTAAAGCGCGTTAATTGTAAAATCTCTTCTGGCAGCATCAAAAAAATAATCATCAATAAATTTTGGCTTACAGTGACGTCCGTCATTTTCTTGATCTTGACGCAAGGTAGTAATTTCAAAATTTTTACCATCAATAACCGCAGTAATGGTGCCAAATTTTATGCCGGTTGGCAATGCTTTTATATTATTTTCTTGTAAAATTTTTATCGTTTCTTGCGGTAAGAATTTTGTTGCAAAATCAAAATCATTAACTTTTTTTTGTAGAAGTAAATCACGTACGCAGCCACCAACCAGGCGAATATCGTCGCCAAAAATTTTAAAGAGAATTATAACTTGTTTTGGAAATTTTTTTAATAAATTGGGTTTAGAAATTATTTTAGGTGTCATTAATTCTTCTAGATTACGGTTAAAAATAATCCTAATTCATTAGCTTTTTTTATCACTTGGTCTTTTTGCAAAACCAAAGTGGAATTAGCTTGAATAGCAATTCCGCAAATTTTTGCTTCAAAACAATTTTTAATAGTTTCAACGCCAATCGTTGGCAAATCAGCTTTAAGACTTTGTTTAGATTTTTTCATTTTTACTAAAACCGAGTTTTTCAAATAATCACCTGATAAATCTTTACATCTTTTAATCATTTGATCAGTTCCTTCCAAAGCTTCAACGGCGATAATTTGTTTTTGAGCAATTACCAAAGATTGCCCAACATCAAACTGCGAAAAATTTTTAATTGCCTTCACGCCAAGAGCAATATCGCTTAAATTTTCAGAAGTTGGTTTATTGACTGTAATAGTTGATTTAGTTGAAATTACACAATCAAGAAGCTGATCAATTGCTAATATTTTTAAACCTTCTTTTTCAAAAAATTTAATTACAGTGCGCAAAACTGCATCGTCACCTAAAATTTTATTTGCCAAAATTTTTGCCAATAAAAGCGCGCCACGCTTATCAACTTTGAGCGCTGAAAAATTTGGCTTGGTAACGCCGCCAATAAAAACTATATTTTTAATATTATTTTCTTTGAGAGTTGACAAAAATTTTTCAACCTCGCCATATCTTAATTTTATTGGGTTAAAGGCGGAATAATCAATCTCATAATTTTCGCCATCAAGCAAAAAAAGTAAAAAACGCCGCTGCTTTTTTTGACAATCTTCAATTAAAATTTTCGGCAAAAGACCGCGTCCAGCAAAGATTGCCAAAGGTTCTTTCATAACATTTGCAGAAAGATTCATTTTAAAAAATAATTAATTTTTTACCAAAAGTTTCTTATTTCTTTCATCGCGCATTTTAGCAAAATCATCACCAGCATGATAAGAAGAGCGCGTCAAAGGGCTTGACGAAACCATTAAAAATCCTTTGTTATAAGCCATTGTTTTATAAAACTCGAACTCATCAGGATGAACATAGCGATCAACTGGCGCATGGCGCATAGTTGGTCGCAAATATTGACCGATAGTTAGAAAGTCGATATCAGCAGCGCGCATGTCGTCCATAACTTGTAAAACCTGTTCTTTGGTTTCGCCAAGCCCAACCATCAAGCCCGATTTAGTGAACATTGCAGCGTCAATTTCTTTAACGCGTTTCAAAAGCCAAAGCGAATGAAAGTAACGCGCACCTGGACGAATTGTGGTGTAAAGCCCAGGAACGGTTTCGATATTGTGATTAAAAACATCAGGTTTGGCGGCGACAACTTTTTCTACGGCGCCGTTTTTGCGTAAAAAATCGGGCGTTAAAATTTCGATGGTAGTTTGCGGTGATTTGCGGCGCACATTTTCAATGCATTTAACAAATTGATCAGCGCCGCCGTCGGCTAAGTCATCGCGATCAACCGAAGTAATTACGATATGTTTTAAGCCCGAAACTTTAGCAACATCGCCAACATTTTCTGGCTCATGCGGATTTACCAAATCAGGTTTGCCGGTTTCAATATTGCAAAATGAACAAGCTCGTGTGCAAACTGAACCAAGAATCATCACCGTGGCATGCTTTTGCGCCCAGCATTCACCAATGTTTGGACAAGCTGCTTCTTCGCAAACAGTGTGAAGTTTTTTTTCGTTCAACAGTTCTTTAGTTTCAAAATAGCCTTTTGATTGCGGCGCTTTAACGCGAATCCAGTCGGGCTTGCGCAGCATTTTCTCTTTAGGAAAATTTATGGAAAAACCCATTAAATCTTTATTATCCAGTTTGGCAATTTGACCTGATTCGCGCTTTTCTTCTCGGCTTTGCATTTTTATTTATAATTTAAAAAATTTTGGCAATTTTTGCCATTTGTGAAATTGTGAATTCTAAAGATTTAATGATATTTGTCAGATGTTTTATTTCATCAAAATTTAAATTTCGATCTTCGCGCTCTTTTAAAAACTTATCTAAAACCTGATAACCGCCAATTTTAAAGTTCCATATTTCAGCGCTGACATTTTCAAAATAGCTAGTTTTGTTAAAAAAAAGTTGTGATTTTTCCGCAACAAAAACTGGTTTTTGACAAAGATAATCAAATTTATTGTCAGCGGTTTTTGCTTCACCAATTTTGCTTGTAAGCTTCTTGTTTAATAAATGAACTTCGATCAATTCTTTTCCTAAATCTGATAATTTTTTAAAAACTTCAACTTCGCAAACAAAAGGAACGCGCGGGAAATCAATTTTTAAAAATTCTAAATATTTAGTGCGATAATTTGAACTATGCAAAACCGCGTAAATATAGCCCAAAATTTGTTCTGGTGAAAATTTTTGCTGATATTTTTGGTCAATAAAATTACGAAATTCACCAGTAAAATTTTCAATTTTTGCAGCGCTTGAATCTTTAATTTCGTTGTTTTTTTGGTCGAATAAATCAAAAGTTGTATTTGGGTTTTGAGCTTGGCTTTGTTGATCTGATGATGTTTTTAAATAAAGTGGTGCAGTATATGTTTGAAAACCATAGAAGTTTAAGTCGATCATCACTTTAGAAATCATGATTTGATTAAAATCACCTCCTATTATGGTTCTCATAAAAACTAACCCTAAATTTTCTTCACCAAAAAAGTGTTGCATCACCTCAAAAGCTGGGCGACTAGTAAAACCAACTTTGTAATAAATTTTTCTTGCATCAAATGGGCGATAATTGATTGCAACAATTCTATCAGCTTCAAATTTTTGTTGGATCAATTTGTCGGCAAATTTGTAGCCACTTGAGTTGGTGATGTTATATTTTTTGACAAAATCAGCTTCAAATTTTTGTTCAAAAGCAATTTCAAGTTTTTTGGTTAAATCTTTTTCATCAAAATCAATTAACAATTCATCACGATCAGTTTTGACACAGCTGCCAAATTCCCTAAAAATTTCATGAATTCCCCAAGCCTCGCCATATTCTGTGATTGGTTTTAAATCTTTAATTGGCGTGAAAAAACTTAAATCATCAACAAAGCCAGCGCGCTTGGTTTTGCTGGATTTTTTTTCATCTAATTTTTTAACTTTTTTGTTTGCCTTACTTTGCAAGCTAGTTTTTTCTTCAAGCAAATCTTCTTTTTTGCCCCAGCGAGTTTTGCGGAATTGTTGATTAAATTCTTGCCAGTCAATTTCAGTAAAATTTTGCCACAAATTTGTTTCTAAAATATTTTTTAATTTCTCTTCTTTCTTGCCCCAAAAATCACGATAAAAAACTTGGCAATCACCTTTAAAATTTGGGTTCTTTACAAAAATTGAAATGCAAGTTCCTTGTTTTATAGCAAAAACATTTTCATCTTTTTCACCTTCTGGCGTGGTTTCACCAATATTTGAGTTGCCATGCAAATTAAGAATATAAATGCTGGAAAAATCTTTAAGCAAAAGACTGCGCATTTTGCGGTGCGTAATGCCATTTAAAAAACTATTATTGGTGATAATGCCAACAATGCCTTTGCCATTTTTAGAAATTTTGGCGTGAGCAAAACGAATAAATTTTATGTAGTCGTCATCAATATTAATTTTGGTTTCATCTTCTGGTTTGTAGTCTTCAAGCAATTTGCCAATTGCGGTTAAATTGCCTTTTTTGTCTTTGCTGGGATTTTTTGAACGCACATTATAAGGCGGATTTCCTAGAATGGCGATGATTTCAGAATCATTTTTAATTTTTGTTGCTTCGCGCCCTTCAAGAGAAATTGCGGCGTTTAAATAATCCATCGCCGTTTGTTTTTGTTCTTCACTTTTATCTTCTAGCGTGTTGGTCAAATAAATTTGTATGCGATTTTGCGACAACTTTTTTAAATCAAAGCCTTGTTCTTTTAAAAATTGCGAAAGCTTCAAATGAGCAATTGCGTAAGCCGAAATCAATAATTCAAAACCAAAAATATTTTTTAAAAGATGGTTTTGTAAAATATTTTCAAAGGCAAAAGATTTTTTATCGAATTGCGGTTTGCTTAAAATATTTTTAAAAATTTCAAGCAAAAAAGTTCCTGTACCGCAAGCAAAATCAAGGCATTTTACTTTTTTATCAGCCAATCCTTCAGTAAGTAAAAATTCTTTTTGTAAAATTTGATCAACCGAAGAAACAATAAATTCAACAATTGCTGGTGGCGTGTAATAAACACCGCGATCAACTCTTAATTCTTGGTCAAAGGCACTTAAAAAATCTTCGTAAAAATAAATGTAAGGATCTTTTTCGCTGGTCGTTTTAGTTCTAAAATTTAGATCTTCAGAAATTGCTGCTAAATCAATGTTGTTGACAACCGAAAAAATATTATCGACTGCCCATTTTATTTTGCTGTATTTCTCAGTTGTAAGAAGATCAAAAAATTTGGTTAATTCTTTGATCAAATGAAAAGAATCTGGAATAAGATTTTTGATATTTTCAAAACCTATTTTCTGATCTGGCGAAGCATTTAACTTTGCCAAAAACAAGCTGTATGTCAGCATCTGAGCAAAACTGTCAGCAAAATCTTTCGCTTCAATTTCAGTAAAAAGATTTTTTTGAAAAACTTCAAAAACACCAAAAAGCTGATCTGCTTTTGGCTGATAATTTTCACCACTTCTTAGAGATTTTTTAGATTTTTCTATTTCAGAAATTTGAGATTCAATTTCTGTAAAAAGAAATTTTTTTACTTCCAAGCTTGGTCTAGCAAGCTTTTGCGATAATTCTTTAACTTTTCCAATTAGCTTTGGTTTGACTTGCAAAAAGTTTAGCAACAAATTTTGAACTTTGATGACTTGTTCTGGCTTTGGTTCAAATTTGGTTTTTTCTAGATCGTCGCTAAAACAGATTCTTTCACGCTGGGTTTGTTCTTCTTTGAAGAGCCAAATAAAATCAAGATAATCAGTTAAAATCAGGTTTTCAGAAAGTTTTTGATATTTCTGAATTTGTTCGTCTTTAATAATTTTAGAAAGATTCTCATCAATTCTTTTGGTTTCAATATAGCCAATTAAAGATTTTGTTTTTTTGTCCTCAATACGAAAATCTGGCGATCCAAACCCAGAAACATCGCGTTTTGGTTCATGAATTATTTTTAAATTTAAATCGTTAGCAAGTTTTTCTAAAAGCTTTTGGAAAGCCAATCGGTTTGTATGCTCAGTTTCAGTTAGATTTAATTCTTCTAAGTAATTCTTGAGAAACTGATTTTGGTTTTTCATTTAAATCTTTCTATTTCGTCTCGCCAGTTACCACATATTTAGTGATCTCGGCGATGTTGGTTGAATGATCAGCAAGTCGCTCAAAACTTTTGGCAATAAATAAAATATTAATGATTTTTTCTGCCTGTTCTTTACTAAAATTATCACCTTCTAAAATACCAAAAAGGCTGCTGTAAATTTCATCAATTTTATCATCTTGTTTTAAGACCGCCTCGGCAATTTCCACGTCTTGATTATTGAAAGCCAAGATTGAATCACGCACCATAATTTTTGAAAGCTCGACCATTTCAAGCAGCGACTTTTTAACGTGATCATCAAAAGATTTAACACCAATACGATGAATTTTTTTGATTATACTTTTAGCCTGATCACCAACTCTTTCAAGATTAGAAGAAACTTTTAAAGCTGAAACAATAAAGCGTAAATCAACCGCTAAAGGCTGACGCAATGCCAACATTGTGGTGATTTTGCGTTCAACCAAAAAATCAAGAGAATTAATTTTATAATCGTGAGTGGTAATTTTTTCGAGATAATCGTCATGATTATTTTTGATCATTTCTGCCACCATATCAATTGAGATCAAAACCAGATCAACCATTTCTTCAAGGGTTCCAGCAATTGAATGCAAATCTTTATCATAAGATTTTACGGTATGTTCTTTGAGGCTCATGAATTTATAAGTTTAGGAGTTGTTAAAATAATCTTTGCCAGCAAGATTAGATCATAAATATTAAATCTAAAATCATAAATTAGCTTAAATGAAAAAAATTTTAGTTATCGGCTCTGGTGGCAGAGAACACGCGATTTGCGAACAATTTACAAAATCCCGTCAATTAAAAAAACTTTTTTGCTTACCCGGAAATGCCGGGATCAGCGCTGTTGCTGAAATTGTTACTAATATCGAAATTAACGATCATCAAAAAATTATTGCTTTTTGCCAAAAAGAAAAAATTGATTTTGTTTTTATAGGTCCTGAACAGCCTTTGGTTGCAGGTTTAGTTGACGATTTACAAAAAGCTAAAATTCCTGTATTTGGACCTTCAAAAAAAGCAGCACAGCTTGAAGGTTCAAAAATTTTTATGAAAAAAATTGCTGCTGATAATGCAATTCCAACCGCGGCTTTTGCAAGTTTTTCTGACGCTAAAAAAGCGTTGCAATTTGCTAAAAAATTAGGATTTCCCTGCGTTGTAAAAGCTGATGGACTCGCTGCTGGAAAAGGCGTAGTTATTGTTAAAAATTCAACTGAAGCAGAAAATACTATTGAAGAAATTCTTTTGGGAAAATTTGGCGCCGCTGGCAATAAAATTATTATTGAAGAATTTTTAACAGGTTTTGAAGCAAGTTATTTTGTAATTTGTGATGGCAAAAATTTTATTCCACTTGGCTTTGCTCACGATCACAAAAAAGTTGGTGAAGGCGAAACTGGTTTAAATACTGGCGGCATGGGCAGTTTTTCCCCGTCACCTTTTATTGATAAAAAATTGGAAAAAAAAATTATCAATAAAATTGTCAAACCAACTTTGCGCGGTCTTGAAAATATTGGTACACCATTTAAAGGAATTTTATTTGCCGGTTTGATGATTAATAAAAACAATGCCAAACTTTTAGAATTTAACGCCCGCTTTGGCGACCCAGAAACACAGGTTATTTTGCCTAGAATTAAAACTGACTTTATTGATTTAATCGAAGCAGCAATTGATGGCAAACTTAACAAAATAAAAATTGAATTTGATGAAAATAAAAAATTAGTTTGCGTAGTTATGGCAGCAAAAGGTTATCCGGAAAACTATCAAAAATTTACTGAAATAAAAAATTTATCAGCAGTAAAAATAGCTGGCGTAAAAATTTTACATGCCGGAACAATAAAAAAAGATGATAAAATTTTAGCTAATGGTGGCAGAGTTTTAAATATCGTTGCCCAAGCAAAATCTTTTAAAAGCGCAAGAATAAAGGCTTATAAAGCTATTGATTTAATTGACTGGCAAGGTGGCTTTGTGAGGCGAGATATTGCGGGTAAATGCTAATAGTAAATTCTTCATAACACTCGTCATTGCGAGGAGCGCACCAGCGCGACGCGGCAATATCACGAGTTTGTACCAGCATAATGAGATTGCCGCGTCGCGCGGGTGCGCTCCACGCCAAGACGGCCACGTCGCTTAACTCCTCGCCAT
>JANRKR010000091.1:0-1579 GCA_033763375.1 Rickettsiales bacterium | reverse complement strand
CATCACACTTATTATGATTTTTTTTAAACTTTCTTTTTAATGATAGTTTAGGGCTTGGGCTTGGCTCATAACTAATTAAACTTTTTTTTGAAATAATTTCTTCTTCATCTTCTTTATCACGACGCTTTCTTTTTTTAGTTTTTTTTTCTTGGTGCTTTTCTAAAGCTTCTTCTAACTTTTCATTAAAAAATTTTTTTAATGTTGTATTGTTTTCTCTGACTTCAGCTGAAGTTATAGTTAAAAAAACTGCCTCGTTTTCACCTGATTTTCTTTTTTTATTTTTTCGATCAATAAAGGCTTTATAAATCTCATCACGAACTACAGTTTTTTGAGTTTTAATTAATTCTCCCGAAGAATTTTTTGTGAAATGTTTAGGACCATCAAGCTCAATTTAGTAAGTGACTCCATCTTTTTTTACTACTAAATCAGTTATTAGAATTGGCACATCTTTATAATATTGTTCTTGCTCTACATCATAGCTAAAATTGTTTTCACTTAGCATTGAAATAAATTCTATTTCGAGAGAGGTTGGACTATGGATTTGACTATTACTTCTTTTTGAAATGCTTTTCAAAAAACTTTTTCCAAATAATTTCTCACCTAAAACTTTTTGGCAGTAAAACTCTACCCTAGCTACTGAAAAAGAAAAATTGATAGAGCTTTCATCTGATAATGTATTTTCTTCATCCAGTACTCGCTGTTTTTTTTCATTCGAGATAAATGATCTAATTTCCTTTACAAATTTTTTATCAAGCAACCCTAAATTCATTAATCCATTGAAAGTATTAGCAAGACCAATTGCACTTGCTGATTCAATGCTGCGATTAATTACCGCTCTTAAAATTTTAATATCAATCCCAAGTTCATCTTTGTAAAATCCTAACTGAGCAGCACCGTTGAGAATATTGGCAATACTAATTGCACTTGCTGAGTTAAGATTACGATTAATTGGATCTCTTAAATCTGAAGCGTTAATATTAAGTTCGTTTTTGCTAAATCCTAATTGAGCAATGTTATTAAGGATGTTAGAAAGTATTTTTGAATTTATCCCAAGATCAATGAGAGCTGATCTAAACGATTTACTTAGGCTAGCTGCTATTCTGGGATACTCACGGGCTCCTCTTAAAAAAAATTTGTTAAATCTTAATTGTCTTAATCTATAAAGAAAATTATTTAATTCATCACTAGAAATTACCTCAAATAGCTCCCAAATTTTAGGATTTTTAAGAAAATTATTTAGTTGATCTAATTTTGTTTGATCTAAGTGTCTTGTTTGATTTGGATCTAACAAATTCAATAAAACTTGCTTGTGCCAATCTTTTCTTCCTGACGACCTACCTTCAACAAAATCACGCAAATCTTTTATATTCTGTTCGTAGATTTTTGCTCTTTCTTCTCTTGTAGGCTCGTAATATCTTTTTGTCATTTTATCCTAATTTTATTATTATAAGTTGCTTAAATTTTTAATTCTTAGTGATGGTTTAGTAAAAAAACAAAACTGGTTTTTCCATAACTTCTGCTATCAAGCATGGTAAAATCATTGAGAAGAAAATTTTTAAGTCTGCTGTTAGTTTGAAAT
>JANRKR010000090.1:0-11880 GCA_033763375.1 Rickettsiales bacterium | reverse complement strand
AAAAGTTCGACGAAAAAGTTGATTTACGAGACTGTAGCCTCAAGGGAAAGAAATTAAGATTATGAATTAAACCAAGATCTTATAAACAAAGCCACTCTGGTACTTGGAATTAAAAGCTGTTACAGCAATTGCAATAATCTCGCGGATCAAGAAATCATGCTCATCATAAAAACCTTTGGCATGTAGAAAAAGCCTTTGGGATTTTTAAATCTGATTTTAGAACGAGACCAATTTACCATTTTAAAGAAACCTCGATCAAGTCTTATATCTTGATCTGCTTCATAGCTTTAGCTATTACAAAATTTATCGAAGTTAAAACTAAAAATCGATCAAATCATTCATTATTTACTGCAGCTTTTTGGTTATGATGATTGTTTAAAAATTATCAGCAGTGGTTAAAATTTTTACAGCAAAGTTTTTGGTAATATTTTTAGAATTTAAAATTGTCACCAAAATGTTTTTTAAGCGATAAGCGCGAAACTTCCTGCAATTCGCCAACCTTTAAAGCGCCGAGTTCAAAAGGACCAAACGAAGTTCGAATTAAGCGATTTACCTGCAAACCCAAGTGCTCCATCACTTTTCTGATTTCACGATTTTTGCCCTCAGAAATTGTAATGGTCAGCCAAGAGTTTGAATCTCCCTCATTATCAACATCAACTTTAATTGAACCGTATCTAACTCCATTAACGGTAATTCCTTTGCTAAGTTTTTTTAATCTTTCGTGATTTATTTTTCCAAAAACGCGCGCCCGATATTGGCGCAAAATCTTAGTTTGCGGCAATTCCAAGTAACGGGCAAAATCGCCATTATTTGTAAGCAATAAAAGCCCTTCGGTATTAAAATCTAAACGCCCTACAGAAATAACGCGTGGTATATTTTTAGGTAATAAATCAAAAATTGTTGGGCGATTTTTTTCATCTTTATGAGTAGTAATAATGCTTTTTGGTTTGTGAAATAACCATAATCTGATTGTTGTTTTAGCGTTGATTAATTTATCATCAATTTTCACCGACTGATCAAAAATTAAAGTTGCCGGCGTTTCAATAACTTGACCATTTACTTTAACGCGACCTTCAAGAATTAAATTTTCTGCATCACGACGTGAACAAAAACCTGAATGAGCAATATATTTGGCGATTCTGATTCCTTTCTCTGCGCTCAATTTTTTTTGCAGCATTATTTTCCTTTCTTATATTTTGTCGCCGCATCAACTAAAGCGGTAAAAATTTTATAATCAGCTATAGATACTTCAAATTCGGGATGCCATTGCACGCCAAAACAAAAAGGATGTTGCGGATTTTCAATTGCTTCAATTATGCCGTCAAATGCACGCGCACAAACATTTAAACCTTTGCCGGCAGTTTTTGCCGCTTGATGATGTGATGAGTTAGTAATAATTTTTTCAACACCGATAATTTCAAAAAGCTTAGAATTTTTTTCAATTGTCACTTCATGATAACCGGTTTTGTAATCTTTAAAACCTTCAATGTGGCTTTGTTCATGATCGACATATTTTTTCTCATCAGGAATATGTTGAATAACATTGCCGCCGTGAAGAATATTAATAAGTTGCATGCCGTTGCAAATTCCCAAAAAAGGTAAATTTGTTTTAATCGCTTTGCTGCCAAGAGCATTTTCAAAATTTTCGCGCACATCATTTAACTTTACCGTGTGATGAATTTCCTTCTCGCCGTAACGTTTTGGGTTAATATCAAAATAACCACCAACAATAACTAAGCCATCAAGCGACTCCAGATAAGAATCGATTAAATCATAATCATAAGTAAGAATTACTGCAGCGCCGCCAGCTTTATTGACCATTTCAACATAATTGGCGCGCAAGGCATAATAATTTCCTGTTGAATAAGAGCCAGCACAACCTTCACGATAATCAGGAACAATGCCAATTAATGGACGAGTTGAATTAACTTTTAACATTTTAAAAACTAGTTTGTTGTTCAATTGCTGCTGCCAAAGAGGTTAATCTGGCAATCAGACTATAAATTTTTATAATATTATTTTTATCAATTCCAAGTTGGATTTGATTTTCGCTTAAATTACTAAGATCAAAAAAACTGGCGCCGGCAGCGTTTAAACTGATTTTTTCATCACGATTATTGTTAACGCGAAATAAATTTCCTACCACTTGACCAGCAATTGAATAAATCATTGGCTCGGCAATTTCAGAATTAACACGATCAATCGTTTTTATTCCTTCTTGCAATAATACCGAAGTATTTTGAATTGAACCTTTGAGCATATTCATTTTATTGCGCTCTTTTTTATTAATGTGCAAAACTTCATCGCCAGAAATAACCGACCAAACCGCAATTCCGTAAGTGCCGTTATCAGCTTTAATATAGCAATAAGGCTGTTCATTTATCTGATATTGCTGATATTTTTCTGCGATTTTTTTAAGCAATTCATCAACTTGTTTTGCCAATTTTTCTAAACCAATTTGTTCTTTAAAATTTACATCATGACAAACATCGTCAAGAGTTGAAATTAGCCATGAATCAATTTCTAAAATTTTAGAAATTTCTTCACATAGCTGATTATAAATTTTAAAATGTTGTGATTTTTTGCGTTGAAACCAACCTAACTTAGGGCTTGGAATTATTGGCGTGCTTATATTTTTTAAAATTTCAGGAATGCCAGAAGTGAGATCGTTATTTAAAATAATTAAGTCAGGTTCAAAGCCAGCAAGAGTGGTAATTTTTTCTGATTTTTCAATCACAGGATGTAACTCTAAAAAATTGCCGTTTTGCAAATCAATTTTTGTAACTTGCGTTAAATCTTTAATCAAACTGCCGACAATAACTTGTTTTTTGTCAGATAAAATTTCTGTTAAATTTCTGACACTTTCCAGATAGTTTAAATTTTGAGTATGATTTTCAGGAATAATTAAAATGTTGTGCGCTTGAGAGAAATTTTTATTAAAAAAACTATCAGCGCTAATTTTAGCAGAATTTTTTGAAGCAAGAGCAAGATTGTTAAAACCAGCAGGAAAGCAATTGGTATCAACTGGCGCAATTTTAAATTCGGCGTGACGCAAATCAACCGAGTTATAAATTAAAGCCGGATTTTGACGAAATTTTTTATCAAACCAATCTTCAATCACTGCACTTTTAGCGTTGATTTTTTCTAACAATATTTCAGTGATTTTTTGCATTTAGTTTGTTTAGGTAAAATTAGCTGCGTAAGATTTTTTCTTCACAACAGAAACTTTTGGCTCTTCTAATTCGTAATCAAATTTTTGACCAATCGCATAATCAATTGCTTCTTCTTTAGTAGTAAAAAATAATTTTAATTGCGATTGCGTATTATTGACCGAAACCCAGCCAGTTAAAGGATTAACGCTTCTGATATTCTCTTCTTCAATTGGCGTTAATAACCATTTTTTATGATTATTTTTTCCCGATTGCATTGCTGATTTTGCTGGCTGATAAATTTTAACTTTCATTACTTTAACTGATATTTTTAATTAATTAAAAAGTTATTTTGTGCTATTATTTTGCAATGGCAACGCCATCGCGCCTAGGATCAGCACCACCTTTGATTATATTATCATCAACTGTAATTGCATGAATACCGCTGGTAATTTCAATAATTTTTACTTGATGATTCATTGCCTTTAAAGATTTTTCAAGCTTGGTAATTGGCGTATTTTTTTCTAGTTCAATCACATCATTTAACACTACAAAATTTGGCATTGAAATGGCTTTTTGTATATCAATTTTCCAGTCAAGATAATCTAAAATAACTTTCAAACTATATTGAATAATTCGCGGACCGCCGGGCGATCCAACCACCATCAATAATTTATCATTTTGGTCAAAAACAAAAGCTGGCGTCATCGAACTGCGCGGCTGTTTATTTGGCTCAATTCGATTAGCAACTTTTTTACCGTTAATTTCTGGTATAAAAGAAAAATCAGTCATTTGATTGTTTAATAAAAATCCGTCAACCATCAATGCAGAACCAAAAAAATATTCAATTGAGCTGGTAAAAGAAACGGCATTTCCTTCATTATCAACAATTGAAAGATGAGTAGTTGAAGGCAATTCGTTAGTAATATTGTTGATTATTTTTTTATCAGTTTTGCTAAATTTTCCTGCTGTAATTTTTGCCAAAGCTTGTTTTTGATTAATTAATTTGCTGCGCTCTTTTAAATAATTTTTATCAAGCATTTTATCAATTGGAACTGCAGCAACATCGCCCAAATATTGGTTGCGATCAGCATAAGCTAAGCGCGTTGCTTCAACAATTAAATGAATTGCCTGCGGCGATTGCGGCGCAAGTTCACCTAGATCAAAATTTTCTAAAATTCCTAAAATTTGTAACAAAGTTATACCGCCAGAACTTGGTAGCGGCATTGAACAAATTTTATATTTTAAGCGATAGCTGGAACAAATTAAATTACCTTTTTTGCTGCGATAATTTTTTAGATCTTCAAGCTGCAAAATTCCCGGATTTACTTTTGAATTTTTTACCGCATCAACAATATCATTGGCAATTTTACCATGATAAAATGGCTCTATTCCTTGCTTGGCAATTATGGAAAAAGTTTGCGCTAATTGTGGATTTTTAATTATTTCACCAACTTCATAAGCGCGACCATCTTCTTTAAGATAAACTTTTTTTGCCTGATCAGAATTTTTTAAATAAGAAATGTAATTAGCCAAAGTATGAAGTCTTTCACTGACCACGAAACCGTCGCGTGCTATTTTTATTGCGGGTTCGAATAATTCATGCCATGGTAATTTACCATATTTTTGGTGCGCTTCATATAAGATTTTAAGAGCTCCGGGCGTTGCAACTGATAAACCGCCTTGAACAACATCATTAAATTCTCGCGCTTTTCCATCTTTTAAAAACATTGATGGATAAGCCTTGGCTGGCGCAGTTTCGCGACCATTAAAAAATAATGTTTTTTTAGTTTTAGCATCAAAATAAAGCAAAAATCCGCCACCACCAATTCCCGAAGATTGCGGCTCAACAACATTTAAAACCATTTGCGCTGTAATTGCTGCATCAATTGCGTTGCCACCTTTTTGTAAAATTTCTGCACCGGCTTTGCTGGCATATTCATCAGCTGTAACCACCATAAATTTTTGCCCAGAAACTGATTCTAATTTTCGAAATTTAGATGCCGGTTCGCCAACCCAAAAATCAGATAAATTAATTGCATAAGCTAAAGAAGAGCGTGCAAAAAAAATAATAATTGTCAGAAAAATTTTCTTTTTCATTTTTTGATATTTTGTAAAATTTTAATCACAGCACCAGCAAAAATCATAGCGCAACCCAGCCAAATTAAATAAATAAAAGGTTTGTTATAAACACGCAGCGCATAAAAATTATTTTCATCTTTTTGCCCCAAAACAATATAAAGATCACCAAACAAATTATGTTTGATCGCCGCCTCATTTGTTGTTTGATCCGAGATTGGATAAAAGCGTAATTGTGGTTCTAATTTAGTATAAAATTTATTATTGCGCCACACTTCAAACTCTCCTTGTCTGGCAATAAAATTTGCACCAGCAACATAATTAATCTGCTTAAATTTTATATCGTAATTACTGATTTTTATTGAGTCATTTTCTTTAATATTAACTTCTTTAGTAACGCCAAAAGATGAAGTTAAAACGATGCCAATTATAATCAGAGTAAATCCCAAATGTGCTGCAGTTATTGGAGCGCTGGCTATTGATTGAAAAGACAAAAATGTTAATTCTTTTCTTTTTAAAATAGTTTTAGCAAAAAATAAAATTGTCAAAAGCGCAGCAAAAATTGCTAAAAATAAAATTATAATTTGTAAAAATTCAGCGCGCTTCTGATAAAAAAAAGTTAAAGAAGTTAAAGCAATTGCAAGCAAACAAATTAAGATATTGGAACGATTTATAATTTTTTGTATTTCGGTTTTTTCGCTATAATTTAAACAAAAAGATAAGCCCAAAAAAAACAAAAACGGCAATAATAAAATGCTAAATAATTTATTATAATAATCAGCGCCAATTGAAATAAATTGATCAAAAAAACTTTGCGAAAAAAGCGGATATAAAGTGCCAAGAACCACAATGAAAAGTGCCAAAACTAAAAAATAATTATTGAGCAAAACCGCTCCAATTTTTGACCAGAAAAACAAATTACTTTTTTTATTTTCCAACTGATTTGCTTTAGCGCCAAAAATTAATAATCCAGCGCCACCAATTAAACTTATTAATAAGATAATAAAAAAACCTCTTTTTGCATCAACTGCAAAGGAATGAACTGAAGTTAAAACGCCTGAGCGCGTTAAAAAAATTCCCAGTAAGCATAAAATAAAAGTGAGAATTGCCAAAAATATTGTCCATTTTTTGAAAATTTCTTTTTGCTCTAAAAATTTTAAACAATGAATTAAAGCAGTTGCAGCAAGCCACGGCATTAATGAAATATTTTCAACCGGATCCCAAAACCAATATCCGCCCCAACCAAGTTCGCGATAAGCCCACCAAGAACCAAGACCAATTCCTAAAGTTAAAAATCCCCAAGAAAAAAATAACCAGTTTTTTAAATGACGCGCAAAATCTTTATCAACTTTTTTGGACAATAAACCGGAAATAGCGAAAGAAAAAATTAATGAAAAACCAATATATCCAGTGTAAAGCATTGGTGGATGCATTGCCAAGCCAATATCTTGTAAAATAGGATTTAATCCAAGACCAGATTTTGGTGTTGGAAAAATTTTTGCAAATGGATTGGAAGTAAAAGCGCTAAAAGCGGCAAAAGCAGCAATAATTAAAGATTGAGTTGAGATGATAATTATTTTTTTTTGCGATGCAATTTCGCTTAAAAAAACAAAAACCAAACTATAAAAGCAGAGAATTGAAATCAGCAACAGCATTGATCCTTCGTGATTTCCCCAACTGCCGGAAATTTTATAAATTAACGGCTTTAAATAATGCGAATTTTGATAAACATTTAAAACCGAATAATCAGAAATTATATAAGAATAAATCAGACAAGATTGAGAAAAAATGGCGCTGAAAAAAATTAGCGCCATTAAAATTTTATTAATTTTTTCAAGCTCAAAAAGCTTAATCTGACGATTCAAATCGTTGACTTTTCGATATTCAAACCAATTAAAAAAAGGCAAAAAAATGCTGATTGAAAAAACCAAAAGTAAAAATGCGAAACCAAATTTTGCGATCATGTTTATTTATTTTTTCGGGCACAAATTGCGAACTGTGCGAAATATTTTTGCCAAGAAAGATCGCAAGATTTAAACTGATTTGTTCCAACAAAAAAATCAGCCAAAGCTTCGCGCATTCTAGTAATTTCACGAAGTCTTTTTATATTTTTTGGATCAGAAATTGTTAAATCAATTAATTCTAAAGCTCTTACAAAACTTAGCCAAAAATTTGTTGAGTTGCCTTTATTCTTCCAATTTATAGCGCGACTAACTTCACTACCAACATTGCCAAGCTGTTCCATAAGTGACATAACTTGCCAGCGCCCTTGAGCCAAATTTTTATGTTGAAAATCCATTATTTTTTTACTCTTTTTTTAATTAGATCAGTAATTTTTTTATTTCTTCATCAGCTTTGACCATATTTACAAAAAAATTTGGTGCCATTTTTTTAAATCTAGAGCCTGTTTTCAAACCTAATTAGCCTCATATTTAGTTCTATTTTTGCTCTTTTTTTCACGAAATTTTTTAAAATATTTTCCGATATTATAAAAAATTTCATAAAAAAATCGCTAAAAATATGCCAAAATCTGAAACTAATTAGGTTTGAAAACAGGCTCTAAACAACATGAACACCATCACTATGAATATTACAACCATCGACACATTGGCTTTTTCAAAAAGATTGGCTTTTTCAAAAAGAATGCAAAAAGCGGGGCTTGAGCAAAGAGTTGCTGACGAGCTTGCCGACGCAATTAAAGAAAGCCACTCGCAATCTATTGAAAATTTTGCGACTAAGGCGGACTTGGAAGCTAAAATAAACAGTTCTGAGTCTAAATTAGAAAAAAGAATCGATCGTTTAGAATTAAGAATTGAAGAAGTAAAAAATGAATTAACAATTCGAATTGGCAAGATGATTTATCTCGCCACTGGCTTGGTTATTAGCTCAATTGGCTTTGCAATCGTGATTCTAAAAATTTGATTACAGTAAAAAATCTATCCATTTCATTTCAAAATAACGAAGTTGTTCGTGGCATCTCGTTTGCTCTTTCTGCTGCAAAAATTACCGCTTTGGTTGGAGAAAGTGGCTCGGGAAAGTCAGTTACGGCTTTGGCAATTATTAATCTTTTACCAAAAGCTACAATTGAAGGTGAAATTATTTTTGATGAAAAAAACATTTTAAAATTAAATCAAAAAGAGCTTTGTCAAATTCGCGGCAAAGAGATTGCAATAGTTTTTCAAGATCCAAATTCAGCGCTAAATCCGCTGCATAAAATTGGCAAACAAATTGCTGAAGCAATTACCATTCACAATCCAAAAATTTCCAAAAAAAATCTTGAGAATCGTGTTTTAGAATTATTGGAAATTGTTGATTTAAAATCTTTTGTCTCGCGCCTTAAAGATTATCCACATCAGCTTTCTGGCGGGCAAAAACAGCGCGTTATGATTGCAATTGCGCTGGCTAATAATCCAAAAATTCTCATCACCGATGAGCCAACAACGGCGCTGGATTCCACAACTCAAAATGAAATTCTAAATTTACTTTTGCGTTTAAAACGCGAACTGAATTTAGGCATTTTGTTTATTACTCATAATTTGAAAGCGGTCAAAAAAATTGCTGACGAGGTAATTGAAATAAAAAAGGGGAAAATAATTGCGGCGCAGACCCCGTCATGCGACGTGGTGACAAGAGGCTACAACGGGGTGACAAGAGGCTATGAAGGGTTAGCAAAAGATTACGAAGGGGTGACAAGAGGCTATGAAGGTGCAATAAGAGAGTGCTACGGGGTGACAAAAGAGTATGAAGGGTTAGCAAAAAATTACGAAGGGGTGACAAAAGAAAAGGCGTTGGCAACAAGAAAAGACAATGAGGCGATGTTCTTTAACTCATCACTCCCTCATACTCTCTTATTACCCCATCGTACCCTCTTGTCACCCCGTCGCATGACGGGGTCTGCGCCGCATGCTAAAGAAATTTTAAGCGTTAAAAGTCTTTCAGTAATTCATAAAATCAGTAAAGGTTTTTTTAGAAAAGAAAATTTCTACGCTAATCGCGACTTAAATTTTTCACTAAAATTGGGTGAAAATTTAGGCGTAATTGGTGAAAGCGGCTCAGGAAAATCAACGTTGGCTTTGGCTTTAACCAATTTAATTAAATCTGAAGGTGAAATAAAATTTTTTGGCGAAAAAACTTGGGCGAAAAATAATTTTGAGTTGCGCCGTGACGTACAAATTATTTTTCAAGATCCATTCTCAAGCCTTAATCCGCGAATGTTAGTCAAAGATATTATTGCTGAGGGATTGTTGATTCATAAACCCCGTCATGAAGACGGGGTGACAAACTCTAAAAAGGGATTGTTGATTCATAGACCCCGTCATGAAGGCGGGGTGACAAGCTTTGAGAGTTTGTTACCCGATTCTAAGAATTTGTCGCCCCGTCTTCATGACGGGGTCTTGGTTGATAATATAATGCAAAAACTTCAGCTCGATCTTGCGCTTAAAAACCGTTATCCGCACCAACTTTCCGGCGGACAGCGTCAGCGCGTGGCAATTGCGCGGGCTTTGATTTTAAATCCGAAAATTTTGATTCTTGACGAACCAACCTCAGCGCTTGATTTATCAACGCAAAACGAGATTTTAAAATTGCTGTTAGAAATTCAAGCCAATCAAGAAATTTCCTACATTTTGATTTCTCATGATTTGGAAGTTATTGGGCGAATTTCTCACCAAATTTTAGAACTAAAAAATGGTTCTAAAAATCTTACATAAATTTGATCAGCAGTTTTATTGGATAAGTAAGAACGAAAGCAGAGATAATTCCTCCAAGCCACAACAAAATAAACCACAACCATTGTTTAAGATTTTTGTGATTATCAAGGTAAGATGTTACTTTTTTAGTAAGAATTTTCATTGCTGGTTTTGCCTCTGAAAATGTAATAACAATAGCCAGTATAACCTAAAATTATTGGTAGCAGCGGTATTATTCCAACTAACATTAAAGATAAACCCTGAGGCGACGCCGCGGCTTGCCAGATGTTATATTGAAAAGGAATTATCCACGGATAAAGGCTGATTGCTATTCCAATATAGCCAAGAAGAAAAAGGGCGATGCTGATGAAAAAAGGTCTTAGTTCTCTTTTATTATTTTTTAGATCGCGCCACAAAATAAAAAATAACAAAGCAGTTATTAAAGGTATTGGCAAAAGATAATAAATATTTGGCTTACTAAACCAAAATTGCCTTATTTCTTCATTTAAAAATGGCATTATGGCGCTGACTAAAGCCATGAAAATTGCCACAAATATCAGCACGTAAGATGCCACTTTGCGCGACCATTCTTGAGTAATATCTTCAGTCTTCATGATCAACCAAGTTGAACCAAGTAGCGCATAACCAAAAACTACAGCAATTCCTGTCATCATGCTAAAACTGCTTGCCCAATCAAATGCCAAGCCTGAAAAATTTCTGCCTTCAACTTTTACACCTTGAACAAAAGCACCAATTATTACGCCTTGAAAAAATGCCGCTGTAAGCGATCCGAAGTGAAAAATATAATCCCAAAAATGTTTGGTTTTTTCGCTGGCTTTAAAACGAAATTCAAAAGCAACTCCGCGCATAATCAAGCCAAGCAACATGGCAATTATCGGTAAATAAAAAGCTGGCAATAATATTGCATAAGCCAGTGGAAATGCTGCAAATAAACCGCCGCCGCCCATCACCAGCCAAGTTTCATTGCCGTCCCAGAAAGGCGCAATTGAATTAATCATGCGATCGCGACATTTATTTGAAGGAGCAAACGGAAAAATAATTCCAATTCCCAAATCAAAGCCATCAAGCAAAACATAGAGAAAAACTGCCGTAGCAATAATGATGGCAAATATTAACGGCAAATTTATTGCTGAAGAAAAATCAAACATTTTTGTCTCCTTTGATTTTGGTAATAAGCGCTTCTTTGCTATGTTGATAATATTGTTCTTGATCTTGTGTTGAAGTGATAACTCCTTTTTTTATCAGCTTTAAAATGTAATAACTTCCAAAGCCAAAAACAAAAATATACATCACTACGAAAGCTAATAGAGATAACGTAACTTGCGGAGCAGTAATTGCGGGAGAAACTGATTCTATAGTTCTGATAACTCCGTAAGCTGTATAAGGTTGGCGACCAACTTCAGTTACAAACCAACCAGCTAAAAGAGCAACAAAACCAGAAGGCATCATCAACATCCAGCAAGCTTGCATGAAACGATTATCAAAAAGTTTGCCACGAAAATATTGAACAGCGCTAATAAAACTTAGCAGTACCATTAAAAAACCAATCCCAACCATAATTCTGAAAGACCAGAAAATTAGCGCTACATTTGGACGATCTTCTTTTTGCCATTCTTTCAAGCCTTTGATTTCGCCGTTTTTGTCATGAGTTAAAATTATGCTGGCAAGATGAGGAATTTTTATCTCATAATTATTTTGTTCTTTTTTGGCATCAGGAATTGCAAATAACAAAAGATCGGCGCCTTTGGTTGTTTCCCAAAGTCCTTCCATTGCTGCGATTTTTGCTGGTTGATATTTTAAAGTGTTGAGTCCGTGCATGTCGCCTATAAAAATTTGTAAAGGCGAAATCAAAAACGTAATTGCAACTGCCATTTTAAGCATGGTTTTGGCGTGATTAACGTGACGTTTTTTCCACAGATAAAATGCTCCAACTCCGCCAACAA
>JANRKR010000089.1:0-3694 GCA_033763375.1 Rickettsiales bacterium | reverse complement strand
ACACAGCTACGCCGTCGTTACTCGTCGCTTTTCTCGGCTTTGCCTCGAAGACGACTCGTTCCCGACCTTGCGTCGCTTTGCTCCTGAGGTCGCTTAACACTAAAAATAGCCGTTTAGGGCTATTTTTACGGCTACGCCGTCGTGTTAAGCCCTTTAGAGGTTGAGTATTCGAAATGGAAAATTTGATTAGGATAAATAACTTTATAGATGTCGTGTGCGGCGGTTGCAGCTTCGGCAAAGCCGGTTAAAATTAATTTTAATTTATTTTTATAAGTAGCGATATCGCCGATGGCATAAATTCCATTTTCTGAAGTTTGCATAGTTGTGGCATCAACTTCGATATGATTTTTATTTAAACTTAAACCCCAATTAGCGATTGGTCCAAGCTCCATCGCTAATCCAAAAAAAGGTAATAAATAATCAGCGGCAAGCTTTTTAATATTGCCCGAAAAATCTTTTACCAAAACCGCTGTAAGTTTGCCGTTATTGCCTTCAAGACCATCAAGCTGAAAAGGAATTACCAATTCAATTTTATTTTCAGCAACTAGCTTTTTCATTTTATCAGCACTTTCCGGAGCGCAACGAAATTTATCACGACGATGAACTACATAAACTTTTTTGGCAATTTCAGCTAAACTTAAAGCCCAATCAACCGCTGAATCGCCGCCGCCGGCAATTACCACATTTTTATCTGCAAATTCTGCTTTATTTCGCACCGCGTAAAAAACTGATTTGCCTTCAAATTCTTCAATATTAGCAAGTGGCGGACGATTTGGACCAAAGGCGCCGCAGCCAGCAGCGATAATTACAGCGCGACAATTAATTTGAGTATTTTTGGAAGTAGTAATTAAAAAACTGTCATCATCATTTCTAATAAATTTTTCAACGCGCTGATTAAGATGATAAACTGGATGAAACGGTGCAGCTTGTGCTTCAAGCAATTCGATTAGTTCGTTAGCTAAAACTTTTGGATGTGCTGGAATATCATAAATTGGTTTTTCAGGATAAAGCGCGCTGCATTGTCCACCGATAATTTCCAGCGTATCAATTATATGGGTTTTTATTTTTAACATTCCGGCTTCAAAAATTGAAAATAAACCAGCCGGACCAGCGCCAATAATAACTAAATCGGTTTTGTGAATTGTCATAATTTTGATATTTCTTAAAAAAGATTTTTCTTAAAACTTAGTTTTCAAGCAACAAAAACACAAGCTCGCAAATAGCGCCTTGCATTTGAAATTAGGGAAAATAATTTTAATAAAAGTTCTGTTTTGTTCTTTAATGGAAAAATTTTTAAAATAAATCCTGTCCAAAATTGTCTGCAAAGCCTTGCACAATCTCAATAAAAAATAAAAATGTTAAAAACTGCAAATCTTGGCTTTCCAAGAATTGGTGCTAATCGCGAACTTAAAAAAGCGGTTGAAAGCTACTGGAAAAAAACTTCTTCCTCGTTGAAGCTTAACGCGACAGAAAATGATTTGGCTGACTTACAAAAAACTGCCGCAGAAATTCGTGCCAAAAATTGGCAATTACAAAAAGCCGCTGGCATTTCTTATATTCCATCTAACGATTTTTCATTTTACGATCACATTCTTGATACGATCGCTCTTTTTGGCGCGGTTCCACAACGCTTTAAATTTTCTGGCGGCAATGTTGATTTGGATTTAGTTTTTGCCATGGCTCGCGGTGCTCAGCGCGATGGTCTTGATGTTATTGCTATGGAAATGACCAAATGGTTTGACACCAATTATCATTATATTGTTGCTGAATTTCAGCGAAATCAAAATTTTAAAATTTCTTCAACCAAAATTTTTGACGAATTTTTGGAAAGCAAAAATCTAGGAATAATTACTCGTCCGGTTATTATTGGTCCGGTAAGTTTTCTGCTTTTAGGTAAAACAATCGATGGTTCAAATAAGCTTGATTTGCTAGGCAACCTTTTGCCAGCCTATCAAGAACTTTTCGAAAAATTACAGGCAATTGGTGTTAAGGATATTCAGATTGACGAGCCATTTCTTGTTACCGATTTAAGTGAAGAAGCGGTTAAAGCTTATATTTCCGCCTTCAGACAAATCAAACATTTTGCTGGTGATATCAAAGTTCATTTAACTACCTATTTTGATAGTTTGGGCGATAATGCTGAATTGACTTTCAATCTTGGCACAAATTCAGTTCATGTTGATTTGGTGCGCGGTGCTGAACAGTTCAACCAAGTTTTAGATTTAGTACAAGATAATCAAATTCTGTCTTTAGGTTTAATTGATGGCAGAAATATCTGGATTAATAACCTAGAAAATTCAGTTGCTCTTGCCAAGAAAGCTGTTGTCAAGCTTGGAAAAGAGCGCGTTATTATTGCGCCTTCTTGTTCTTTAATTCATACCCCAGTTGATTTGGCAAATGAAAGCGATCTTGATTCTGAATTAAAATCTTGGTTGGCTTTTGCTACACAAAAACTTTCTGAAATCAGTGTTATTGCTAAAGCTGCTGGTTCAAAAGAAGTTGAGGTTAAATCTATTCTTGATGCTAATAAAGCGGCGCTAAATGAGCGTAAATCTTCAAAAAGAATTCACAATGACGCGGTGAAAAAGCGTGTTAGCAATATCGAACAATCTTTATTGAAACGTAAAAGTGATTTTTCTGAGCGCAAAAAAATTCAAAATTATCATATCGAATTACCTTTGTTGCCAACTACAACGATTGGTTCTTTTCCGCAAACTAAAGAAGTCAGAAAATATCGCGCCGATTTCAAAGCAGGTAAAATTTCTGCTGCTGAATATGAAAAATTTGTGCGTGAAGAAACTACCAAAACCATTCGCTTTCAAGAAGAAATTGGTCTTGACGTTCTTGTTCATGGCGAGTTTGAAAGAAACGACATGGTTGAATATTTTGGTGAACAGCTGGCAGGATTTTTCTTCACTAAAAATGGTTGGGTACAAAGTTATGGTTCACGCTGCGTTAAACCGCCGGTAATCTTTGGCGATGTTTCAAGACCAAAAGCGATGACTGTTGAATGGGCAAAATATGCCCAAAGTCAAACTTCCAAAATTATGAAAGGCATGTTGACTGGTCCGATTACCATTTTGCAATGGTCTTTTGTGCGTGACGATCAACCCAGAAAAGATACCGCTTTACAAATTGCTTTTGCTATTCGTGATGAAGTTTGCGATTTAGAAAAAGCAGGAATTAAAATTGTTCAAATTGACGAAGCGGCTTTGCGCGAAGGTCTGCCAATTCGTAAATCAAATTGGGCAGAATATTTAAAATGGGCAGTTGAAGCTTTCAGAATCAGCGCTTCTGGTGTTGATGATCGCACTCAAATCCATACTCACATGTGTTATTCTGAATTTAACGACATTATTGCCGCCATTGCCGATATGGATGCAGACGTTATTTCAATTGAAACTTCGCGTTCACAAATGGAGCTTTTAAACGCTTTTGTTAATTTCAAATATCCAAATGAAATTGGACCTGGAGTCTATGATATTCATAGCCCAAGAGTTCCTAAAAAAGAAGAAATGGAAAGTCTTTTGAAGAAAGCTTTGGATGTTTTAAAGCCAGAACAAATTTGGGTTAATCCTGATTGTGGCTTAAAAACTCGTGATTGGTCTGAAACCAAAGCCGCTTTGAAAGAAATGGTTGAGGCGACAAAAAGCCTGAGAGCGCAAATACAGTAATTCAGAAATTAAAACAAAAC
>JANRKR010000088.1:0-2725 GCA_033763375.1 Rickettsiales bacterium | reverse complement strand
CAAACTACGCTAATAATTTTTAACGGACTAACACTTTAAAGGACTTTTGTTCTAATTTTTAGAGTAAATGGACCCCGTCATGCGACGGGGTGACAAGAGTGCGACGGAGTGAAAATAGTAAGAAGTGGTAACAAGAGTAAGAAGTGGTAACAACTAACACTCATGTAACCTCTTTTTTACTCTTGTCGCCCCGCTTTACTCTTGTGTCGCCCCGCTTTACTCTTGTGTCGCCCCGCTTTACTCTTGTCACCCCGTCGCATGACGGGGTCCATTTACTCTGGTATTAAGATAAGATTAGAAACGAGAACTCAATTAACGGATTAATCAGATTTTTAAAATTAATGAAGAAACTATTTTCTAAATTATCAATCTTGGCATTAAGATTAGCATCAAATTTAGCATCAAAATTGGTATTTTTACTTCTTTTACTTTTGAATCTTTTACTTTTGAATGCTTGCGAAGAGATGAGTTCTGAACCCAATTTATACAAATCAAATCGTAACTTCAGTAATATCGACAAAATTTCTTACAATAAATCGCGCAAAAAAAGTTTTTCTGACGGCAATAATATTTCCTCAAACTTTGAAAAATATTATGAAAAACCTGATAGCGATTCTAAAAATTTTGGTGATGAACAAATAAATCACGGCTATTTTAAAGTTGGCAATCCTTATCAAGTTCAGGGTGTTTCCTATTTTCCACAAAATTATGAAGAATTCGAAGAAACCGGAATTGCTTCATGGTACGGCAATCAATTTCACGGTCGTGAAACTGCTAATGGTGAAATTTATGATTCTTCTACCATGACTGCAGCGCATCCAACTTTACCTTTGCCTTCAATGATTCGCGTTACTAATCTGCGCAACGGCAAAAGCGTAATTTTGCGCGTCAATGATCGCGGGCCTTTCGTTGATAGTCGCGTCATTGATGTTTCTGAAAAAGCCGCTGAAGAGTTAGGATTTAAAGATTATGGCACAACTGAAGTTCGTATTCAGCTGCTTCGCGATGATACTGATCAATTGCTAAAAAAATTAAAAATTAAAAATTAATGTCTTACAAAAATAAAAATCTCGATTTTAAAAAATTACAACTTGAAACCCAAATGGTTCGCGGCGGCACTATTCGCTCTGACTTTGGCGAAACTTCTGAAGCAATTTTTCTAAATTCCGGCTTTTCTTATAATTCAGCTGAAATTGCCGAAAGCCGCTTTAATGGCGAAGCTCCGGGCTATGTTTATTCACGCTATTTAAATCCAACTTTAAAAATGTTGGAAGATAAGCTGGCTTTGCTGGAAGGCGCAGAATCTGCTTGTGTCATGGCTTCAGGAATGGCAGCAGTTTTTGCGGCAATTATGTGTCAAATCAAAGCTGGTGATCATTTTATCGCTTCTAAAGTTTTGTTTGGCTCTTGTTTTCATATCGCTACTAAAATTTTACCTAATTATGGTATTGAAGTTTCACTTGTTGACGCAACCAACATTGAAGAACTTCAACAAGCTTTTAAGAAAAATACTAAAATAGTTTTTATTGAAACTCCTGCTAATCCAAATCTAGAAATTATTGACATTAAATTGGTTGCTGATCTTTGTAAAAAGCACGGCGCACAATTAATTGTTGATAATATCTTCGCTTCACCATTTAGCCAAAAATCGCTGGAATTTGGCGCTGATATTGTAGTTTATTCAACCACTAAACATATGGATGGACAAGGTCGCACTTTGGGCGGATGTGTCTTGGGACGCGAAGAATTTATCAAAGAAATTTTACTGCCATTTCATCGCCACACTGGACCAGCGCTTAGCCCTTTCAATGCTTGGATAGTTTTAAAATCGCTGGAAACTTTTTCCCTTAGAATGGAGCGCCATTGCGACAATGCTTTAAAAATTGCTGAATTTTTGCAAAATCACAAAAAAATTAAACGCGTTTTATATCCTGGCTTAAAATCGCATCCACAATTTGAAATTGCTCAAAAGCAAATGAAAAACGGCGGCGCCATGTTAGCTTTTGAAATCAACGGCGATAAAGCTGCAACTTTTGCTTTTATGAATCGCTTAAAAATTATTGATATTTCAAATAATTTGGGCGATGCCAAATCTTTAATTACGCATCCAGCAACTACAACTCATTCAAATATCGATCGCGAAAACCAAGAAAAAATCGGTATCACTGAATCAATGTGTCGCCTTTCCGTTGGTATTGAGCATTTTGAAGATTTGATTGAAGATTTATCTCAGGCTTTGCTTCATAACGAAGCTACTTAAAATTTAAAAAAATTAGCTGCGTTTGCGCATAAAAATTTACGGACTAACACGTTAATGGGTTTTTGTTCTAATTCAGCAAGTAAATGGACCCCGTCATGCGACGGGGTGATAAGAGTAAAAAAAGGGATGACAAGAGTAAGAATTGGTAACAAGAGTAAGAAGGAGTGAAAGTAGTAAGACAAGGTGACAAGAGTAAGAATTGGTAACAAGAGTAAGAAGGAGTAAAAAGAGCAAGACGGGGTAACCAAGAGTAAGACTGGATAACAACTAACCCACGTCGCATGAAGGGGTAACAGTTCTATCATAATTGTCACCCCGTCGCATGACAGTGTCCATTTACTCTGTTATATTGTCACCCCGTCGCATGACGGGGTCCATTTACTCTTGTATTAATATATGATTAGAACCGAGAACTCAATTAACGGATTAATCAGAAAATTTAAATTGAATTACTATGCGCCAAAC
>JANRKR010000087.1:0-10199 GCA_033763375.1 Rickettsiales bacterium | reverse complement strand
ATGCATAAAAAAAGAAGATTGTTAGCGCTAAAATCTTTCACATCCTTATTTTTAACAAGATTGATCAATTCGTCATATTTTTGTAATCTTAAATCTTCATTGTTTTCTTTGTTACAAATTTTTTTTATTAAATCATCAACATTTCTTTGAAGAGCGGTTGGGCGCTTTGGAAAAAAATATCTATTAAATTTTCTTATAGCTTCTCTCATAACTTTTTTAGATAACTAAAGGTTAAAAATTTTAGTCACAGTTTTCTTAACATTTATTTAACTAATGAAGCTATTTTTATAAAAATTCTTACAAAATTATAACCTGTTGCGAATTTCTTTAAAAATCTTCAAAAAACATGTTAGGCAATATTAGCTAATTCTATTGGCTATTGTAGCTATTGAGCGAAAGTTTAGCGGAAACTCTAAAAAAACATGCAAGATGCTTAGGAATAATAAAAAAGAAGTGCCAAGACGATAATCATAAAAATATAAAGTTAGAGAAATCAGCCAAATTATTCCTGAAAAAATCAGCGAATTTTTCGAAACTTTATGCCATTTGATTATCTCAACCTTAGAGAACCAATTCAAATAATGATAAGTATAAGCAAAGGCGATAAAAGCCTGCACTTTAAGCGCTTGGCTTGTTGAAATTAAATCATCGTTGGTAACAGAAAAATCAAAAAACTGCAAAATTGCACGATTTAAAACCAAACCTTGATTAGTGATAATTTGCAAAGCGGCAGAACTTATTCGATAATTTTCAATTGTGATAAAAACAAAACTTAAAGCGCATAAAATAAAAACTACGAAGGAAAAATAAGATAATATTTTTTTGCTATTAATTGCGCCTGACAAAATAAAAATTCCGGTAAAAATCCATACATGAATTATAGTAGTTAAAAAAATACCAAAAATAATTGTATAATTTGGCGTACCTTTGAAAAGTAAAATTAGTATCAAAGAAAGCGCGAAAGCGTTAATTCGCCAATACCAATCTTTGATAAAAGTTAAAATAAAAGCGCTGAAGAATACAAAAAAAACCAGACATGACGGTAAAAAAGAAAGCTCGTCAAAAAATTTCTGCTCACTCAAATTATTTTTGGTTAAAAAATTTTTTAGTAATTGCTGATCTTTAAAGTTGGGCAAGTAGTTTATTGTCAACATCAGCAGCGCAGCAACAACGCAAATGATCAAAAGCGCCAGCCAATCTTTTTTTTCTAAAATAAAATATTGCTTTTTTTGCAACCAAGAAATTTCCGTAACATAATGCAGCGGACCAAGAACGGCGTAAGAAATTAAGAATACTTCAAAAGGCAAAGCCAAAGCCAACAAAACCGATAAAATCATTAAAAAGATATTATTGATGTCGGAGTTTCTTAACATTTAATTGTTAGAAGACAAAGTTTGAGAAGGTTATGCCAAATCACAAATCTCTTGATCTGGGGTATAGTTGTCAATTGATTAACTTTCGATCAAAAGCGATAGTTTATCGGCTTCAGACATTTCGGCATAACCGCCGCTAACTTCAATTTCTTTAGTGATATTGTGCTGATCATCATAGAGCGTAATTTTGCCTTGACGTAATTTGGTGATCAAAAATTCGTGACCAAACATAATTCCTAAATCACCTTCAATTGATGGCACAACCACCAAATGACAAGAAGATTCTAGGATTACGCCTTCAATTGAAATAATTTTGATATTCAAATTAGTCATTTTATTTTTTTACTTCTTGTAAAAGCTTTTCACCTTTGGCAATTGCTTCATCAATGCCGCCAACCATATAAAAAGCGGCTTCAGGAAGATGATCATATTTGCCTGAGCAAATTTCTTTAAAGCTGGTAATTGTATCTTTAAGCGAAACTAACTTTCCCGGAGCGCCAGTAAAAACTTCAGCAACATGGAAAGGTTGCGACAAGAAACGTTGAATTTTTCGAGCACGCGCAACTGTTAATTTATCTTCTTCCGAAAGTTCATCCATACCCAAAATAGCGATGATGTCTTGCAGAGATTTATAGGCTTGCAAGATTTTTTGCACTTCGCGAGCAGTTTCGTAATGCTCATTACCAACAATGCGCGGATCAAGAATGCGCGAGGTTGAGTCAAGCGGATCAACCGCTGGATAAATTCCAATCTCAGCAATTTGACGCGACAAAACTGTTGTGGCATCTAAATGCGAGAATGAAGTTGCTGGAGCTGGGTCAGTCAAATCATCCGCTGGAACGTAAATCGCTTGCACCGAAGTAATTGAACCTTTTTTAGTTGAAGTAATGCGCTCTTGCATGGCGCCCATTTCGGTTGCCAAAGTTGGCTGATAACCAACTGCTGAAGGAATACGACCAAGAAGTGCTGAAACTTCCGAACCGGCTTGCGTGAAACGGAAAATATTATCAACGAAGAAAAGCACATCGCGACCTTCTTTATCACGGAAATATTCAGCTTGAGTAAGTCCAGTTAAAGCAACGCGGGCGCGCGCTCCGGGTGGCTCGTTCATTTGTCCATAAACCAGCGCCACTTTAGAATTTTTTAAATTTTTGACATCAATAACGCCCGAATCCATCATCTCGTGATAAAGATCATTTCCTTCGCGAGTTCTTTCGCCAACGCCCGCAAACACTGAATAGCCAGAGTGCGCTTTAGCAACGTTATTGATTAATTCCATAATCAAAACCGTTTTTCCAACACCAGCGCCACCAAATAAACCAATTTTCCCGCCTTTGGAATAAGGCGCTAAAAGATCGATAACTTTAATTCCCGTAACCAAAATTTCAGTTTCAGTTGCTTGCTCGCTAAGTTCTGGCGCTGGCGCGTGAATTGGATTTAATTCTTGAGATTGAATTGGACCTTTTTCATCAATTGGTTCGCCAATTACGTTCATAATGCGACCCAAAGTTTCTTCACCAACTGGCACGGAAATTGGCGCACCCAAATCAATTACTTCAGCGCCGCGAGTTAAACCATCGGTTGAATCCATGGCGATTGCACGCACGGTGCGTTCGCCAACATGAAGTGCAACTTCCAGAATTAATTTTTTACCTTCATTGAAACATTCAAGCGCGTTATAAATTGCAGGCATTTCGCCACTTTCAAATTCCACATCCACAACCGCAGAAATTACTTGGGTAATTTTTCCTTTATTTTGCATTTTTTAATTTTTTAAAAAAGAAGTTTGATCGTAAGCAAGCTTTTACAAGAAGGGCGCGCAATTTAGAAAAGCGAAATCAAAGTGCAAGACAAAACCCTAAAATTTTCGTATTCACAAGTGACACCTTTGTAAATCTGGCGTTTATCCAGAATTCAAATTATAAGGCGATTTATTTAAACCCTGAACTTCCATCATCACATCTTTGCCAATTGGCGCAGCAGCTCCAGAGCCAGAACCGCCATGCTCAACAACAACCGAAATGGCATATTTTGGATCTTGCACTGGCGCAAAGCCAACAAAAATTGCGTGATTAGCGTTAGCAGCATTTTCTTGGCGCGACATTTCTTTTTCTCTTTTAGAAATAACTTGCGAAGTGCCGGTTTTGCCGGCCATTTCAAAACCTTTAACCGTAATTCTTTTAGCGTAAGCAGTTCCACCAGCTTCATTCATAACACGATTCATTCCTTCCTGAACTAATTTTAAGTGCGCTGAGGAAACTAAAGTTTGATCTTTAAGCGTGTCATATTGTTTTAAAATATTGTGATTGCGCACTAAATATGGCTTAATTGGAACCGCACCATTAGCAATGCGCGCGGTGATCAATGCCATTTGCAGAGGAGTTGCTAAAACAAAACCCTGACCAATTGCAGTATTTAAAGTATCACCACCAACCCAAGGAGTTTTATAAACTTGGCGTTTCCACTGATCGGATGGAACATTTCCGGCTTTAGCTCCGTAAAGACTGATATCGAATTTTTCACCATAACCAAAACGCCGCGCCATTTCGGTAAATTTTTCATAACCAATTTGACTGCCAATTGTAAAAAAATAAACATTGCAGGAATTTTTAATGGCATCGACAAAATCCATTGAACCGTGACCACCTTCTTTCCAACAATGAAAAGTGCGTCGCCCTGACTGATAATGGCCATTACAAAAAACACGACTATGCGGATTAACTCCGTTTTCCAAACCCGCCAAAGCCACCATTAATTTAAAAGTTGAGCCTGGCGGATAAAGAGCTGCAATTGGTTTGTTATTCAGTGGTTTTTTTGGATTAGAATTAAGTTCATTCCAATATTCTTTAGAAATTCCTTCGACAAAATTGTTAGGATCAAAAGTTGGACTTGAAGCATAAGCTAAAATTTCACCAGTTTTAACATTCATCACCACAACTGAGGCAACTTCATCCTTAATTCTTTGTGTAACAAACTTTTGCAAGTTTAAATCAATCGTTAAATGCAATTTTGAACCTTCAACCGAAGGTTTAATTGAAAGAGTGCGGATTGGAATTTCATGAGAATTTACTTCAACATATTTTACACCATATTTGCCGCGCAACGCTTCATCAAAAGTGCGTTCAATGCCAGCTTTACCAATACGAAAATCGGGATGCATAAAAAGATTCTGTTCATTTTCATCAATTTCTTTTTCGGAAGGCAGTGAAACATAGCCTAAAAAATGAGCAGTTTCATTTGGATAAATATAGCGACGAATAATGCCGCTTTCGATTGAAATTCCTGGAAGCAAATAAGAGTTAGTTTCAATTCTAGCGACATCGTCCCAAGACAAATTATCCATCAAAGAAATAATAGTTTTGCGCCGTGCATTTTTAATTTTAGCTAAAAAAAGATTTTTATTTTCATCAGATAAATCAAGAATCTTAGCGATTTTTTCAATTAAATCGGCAGTATTTTTTTTATTTTCAAAATAAAGTAGTAGGCGATAACTACCGTCATTTTTGGTTAAAGGCTGATCAAAGCGGTCAAGCACTAAGCCGCGCGGTGCTGGATTGATTATCGGTTTAATGCGATTACTGTCCGACTGAATGGAATATTCTTCATTTTTTAAAAGTTGCAAATAGCCAAGCCTTAATACTAAAGCGCTTGCCAGAACCGATTGTCCGGCGCCAAGCAACATAGCGCGTCGATTAAAAATTTTATTTTTGCGGATGTCTCGCAGCATTATTCTTCAATTAGTTTTGCAACAATTTGACACTTAAATAGTCAAAAAATTTATGCATAATCACATAAAGAACTGACGATAAAATAAACTGCACCAAAACAGTGTTTAAGCTATAAAAATCACCATTAAAAATTGATAGTATCAGCCATTTCATCAACAAAAAGCAAAAGCAAAAAGCGATAAACTGTTGCCAGATTTGTTTAAAATTTTCTCGAATCATCAATTTATGATTAAGCAGCAAAAAGAATTTGGTTAAAATAATATAGCACAGCGCAGTAACTCCAAGCGGATTGCCGTTTAAGGCGTCGTTCCAAATGCCCAGCAAAAAAATAAACCACACACCAAAAACACTTTTAAAAACAACAAAATAAAAAACTGCCATTAAATCAAATAGCGGAATCAAATCTGCAAGACCCGCAATTCTGATGTCAGAAACATTTAAAATGACCAATAAAATTGCCACTAAATGCAAAATAACGATGCGCGAAATTGATTTTTGTTCAAGCATTTTGGAAGAGTTTTGAAAAACACGAAAAGCAAAAAGAGGAAACTGCGCCGCGAAATTATTTGTCAGTCACTTTTTGTCCAGAGAAAAACTTCAAAAAATTTGGTGATTATCCCTTGGACTCACAATTTTTTCAAAACCCCGTCATGAAGACTAAGGTGACAATCTTGGTTAATATCTAGCCACACTGTCACCTTAGTCTTCATGACGGGGTCTGGTTGTGCTTCTTGGAATAATCACCAAAAATTTTAACAATAAAAAACCTCACGAAAATTTAATTTCGTGAGGCTGATAATTTTAAAATTTAAAATCTGTTAAAATTAAAACTTATAATTTAATCCAATCTTAACTGTATTATTGTCGGTTTTAATTTTGTCTCCAGCGCGATCTTTTAAAGAAAGACTTTGAGTGTTATATTCTAAACTGAAGGAAATATTTTTAGAATAATCATGACTTATACCAGCACCATAAAAAAGGCTACTTTTGCTTCTGTTTGAAAGTGAACCATCAAATTCACTGCTAGTTCTATAATTCAAGAACGATAATCCTCCAACCAAATAGACAGATAAATTATCTTCCAAATCATACCCCAAATCTGCTTTAAAACCATAACGGTTTTTGATGTTTATTTTGTCTGGACCAACATCTGAATTTATATTATTTTTCTCAACGAAAACACCTGGAGCAATAAATATTTTATCAAAATTAAAGGCATATTTATAACCAAATCCGATACCAGCACCATTGCTTGTTTTATTGCTTTCATTTTGATAATTAAAAGATGTTCTATTGTAGAGCAAGTTGGCTGAAGCATAATTTCCTTCGGTTTTTGCCAAAGCTGAACTGGTTAACATAGAGACTGCAACAGCAGTAATTGCGATGATTTTTTTCATATGTTATTTTGATTTGTTATTAATTACTTAGTTAGGAAAAATTGCAATAATCAGCCAGTCATAAATCATTTATGCGAAGATTTAAGCTGATCTGAAAGAAACTTAGATAATAACTTCAGATAAAATGACAAGACAAAAAAATTGCAAACGGTTTCTATAGCTTGTTTTCAAGACTAATTAGTTTCAGATTTTGTCATATTTTTAGCGATTTTTTTTACAAAATTTTGTGAAAAAAAGAGCAAAAATAGAACTAAATATGAGAATAATTAGGTTTGAAAACAGGCTCTAAGCTCTTTTCTCTTTTTGCGAAGGTTGAACTACTGACATAACTTTTTTGCCTTCTCTTTCTTCAACTTCTTTTTCAGTTAAGTAAGTGATTTCAACTTTTTTATTTTTGGTCAAAACTTCTTTAGTGACTTTTATAGATTTAACATTTTTTTGTGATGGCACTTCAAACATTGTATCAAGCAAAATGTTTTCAGTAATAGCGCGAAGCCCTCTGGCACCAGTTTTGCGTTCAATAGCTTTTTTGGCAATTTCTTGTAAAGCTTCGGTTTCAAAAATTAATTCAACCTTATCAAGATCAAAAAGTTTTTGATATTGTTTAGAAATAGCATTTTTTGGCTCGCTTAAAATTCTGGTTAAATCTTCTTCAGTCAGCCCTTCAAGCGGCGCCACAATTGGCAATCGTCCAACAATTTCAGGAATCAAACCAAATTTGATCAAATCATCAGGCTCAACTTGGTTAAAAATATCTTTGCGATTAACGTCATCTTTAGAACGAACATCAGCACCAAAACCAATTGTAGAACCTTTTGAGCGCGCGACAATAATTTTTTCCAAACCAGAAAATGCGCCAGCGCAAATGAATAAAATATTTCGCGTATCAACCTGAACATATTCTTGTTGAGAGGTTTTTCTTCCGGGTTGAGTTGGAACTGAAGCGACAGTGCCTTCAATAATTTTTAACAAACCTTGTTGTACGCCTTCGCCAGAAATATCACGGCTTCTGGCGCCTTCTTCAGATTTGCGCGCAATTTTGTCAATCTCGTCAATATAAACAATGCCGCGCTGAGTTTTTTCAATATCATAATTGGCGGATTGCAACAAACGCGAAATAATATTTTCTACATCATCACCAACGTAACCAGCTTCAGTAAGAGAAGTTGCATCAGCCATGGTAAAAGGAACATCTAAAATTCGTGCCAAAGTTTGCGCTAGCAAAGTTTTACCACAACCAGTTGGTCCAATCATCAAAATATTTGATTTATTCAGTTCAATTCCGTCAGAAGCAATTGTAACGGTAGAATCAATGCGCTTGTAATGATTATAAACTGCAACTGCTAAAACTTTTTTAGCATATTCTTGACCAACAACGTAATCATCAAGAATTTTGATAATATCTTTAGGAGTTGGTTTTGAGCCATCAATCTTACTTAAAGCTGACTTTTTATTGTCTTCGCGCAAAATGTCAGCACAAAGGGCGATACATTCGTTACAGACAAAAACTGTTGGTCCAGCAATTAATTTTTTAACTTCATTTTGATGTTTACCGCAAAATGAACAGCACAAATCCTGATTGTCGTCTTTTAGCATGGTTATTTAGATTCTTTAAATTCGGTTGGTCTTTTTTCGATTACTTCATCAATAATACCAAATTCTTTGGCTTTGACTGGCGACATAAAATTATCGCGCTCCATTGCTTTTTCAATTACCGATAATTTTTGACCAGTATGTTTGGCATAAATTTCGTTTAGTCTTTTTTTCAGAGCTAATGTTTCTTGAGCGTGAATTTCAATGTCAGTTGCTTGACCTTGATAACCGCCAGATGGTTGATGAATCATAATTCGCGAATTGGGCAGACAAAATCTTTTACCTTCAGCGCCAGCAGCAAGTAAAAGTGAACCCATCGAAGCAGCTTGACCCAAACAAATCGTTGAAACATCCGGACTAATATATTGCATAGTATCATACATTGCCAAGCCTGAAGTGACAATGCCGCCTGGAGAATTAATATAAAAATAAATATCTTTTTTTGGATCTTCTGATTCTAAAAATAATAGCTGCGCTACCACTAAAGAAGAGACTTGATCGTTAACTTGACCAGATAAAAAAATTATTCTTTCTTTCAAGAGACGTGAATATATGTCAAAAGCACGTTCACCTTTGTTGGTTTGCTCAACAACAGTTGGAACAAGATAATTGGCTTGCTCAAAGATCATTTGATCGGACATAATATTTTTATATTTTATGAAATTTTCAAAAAAACAGAAAACTGGATTTAAATTTCACAACCAAAATAAGCAATGTCATTTTCACTATTGAAATTGCGTTTAATTTTCTTATGTTGAAACAAAAACAGAAAATTCTAGCGCCTTTAAAACTTTTTTTAAAAAACAAAATATGCAGGAAAATCAAGATTCTAAACCAGATTTTAAACCTTTGGCAACATCTGAAAATCAAGCGGAAGATTCGTCAAACAAAACCGATAATCAGCTTGAAAATCATCTAGAAAAAATTGCCGAATTAGAAAAAATAATCAGCGAAACTAACGATAAATTACTACGCAGTTTAGCAGAGTTAGATAATGTTCGTCGACGTTCCCGCGAAGAAATTGAAAAATCTTCCAAATTCGCCATTTCAGGTTTTGTCAGCGATTTAGTTTTAGTGATCGAAAATTTTTTTCTTGCCAGCGAAAATGCACCAAAAGATGAAATTGAAAAAAATCCAGCAATCAAAAATTATGCTGATGCGATCGTTATGACTGAAAAAGAATTATTGAAAGTTTTAGAAAAAAATCAGGTGCAAAGAATTTTTCCACTTAAACAAAAGTTTGACCATAATTTTCACGAAGCAGTTGCTCATCTGGAAAGTGACTTAGAAGAAGGTACTGTCGTACAAGTGATTCAAGCTGGCTATTCAATCTCTAATCGCTTGATTCGTCCAGCTTTGGTGGCTGTTGCTAAGTCAAAGTTATAGAATTTCCTTGCAAAAACCTAAGTCAAAACTAACTTGCGCCACCCTTTTTGTTAGAACATTTTTTTAATTAAAAAATTCCAAAAATAAAATTTTTATTAAAAAATCGGTGATTGTCCCTTGACTCACAATTTTTTTTAGACCCCTTCATGAAGACGAGTTAAATCTTAACCAGAGATTGTTACCCCGTCATGAAGAAGGGTTGACAGTGTATCTAGATCTTAACCGAGATTGTCACCCCGTCTTCATGTTGTTGTGATTTAATTTTAGATTCGGATTTTGTCACCCCGTCTTCATGACGGGGTCTGGTTGTGCTTCTTGGGATAATCGCCAAAAAATCGGAATCGTCTTCGAGTCGATTAGACGAGAAAAGCGATTGTGAATATTACTTACGATTATGGGATTATAGCTCAGGTCTCTAGCTTAAAAATATGCTTAATGCATATTTTTAGCTAAGACGGGCGCAGGAGCGAAAGCGACGCAACGCTCAGTTGAACAATCGTCTTCGAGTCGATTAGACGAGAAAAGCGATTGTGAATTTTCTTTATTTCTGGGATTATAGCTCAGGTTTTTGCATCCAGAAATTGTGCTAAACGCACATTTTTAGCAAAAACGAGCGGACAAGCGAAAGCGACGCAACGCCCAGTTGAACAATCGTCTTCGAGTCGATTAGACGAGAAAAGCGATTGTGAATATTACTTACGATTATGGGATTATAGCTCAGT
>JANRKR010000086.1:0-13786 GCA_033763375.1 Rickettsiales bacterium | reverse complement strand
ACAATCTAGAGCCTGTTTTCAAACCTAATTATTCTCATATTTAGTTCTATTTTTGCTCTTTTTTTTCACGAAATTTTTTAAAAAATTTTCCGATATTATAAAAAATTTCATAAAAAAATCGCTAAAAATATGCCAAAATCTAAAACTAATTAGGTTTGAAAACAGGCTCTAACGAAGAGAGCTCGAGTTTAAAAGCTGGACAACTTAATTGCAAGTGGCGCCAAATATTTTTAAGCCTTTATCCCTTTGGGATAAGGCAACGCGGCATAAGCCGCGCCCCACGCTTGTGGGGAACCCCGCCCGTATGAAGGTACATACGGGATTTTTTTTCAGCGTTTAAATTAAAATCAAATTTAAGTTATTTAATGAGACTGTTGCAAATCTTACCTTTTATTACATTTTTTTTATTATTTTCTTCGCCAATAAAAGCTGAGGAGAAAGCTAAAAATTTCAAAATTGTTAATCACAAACATCAATCAAACAAGCATCAGTCAAACCATCACAAAAAAATTACTAAATCTGCTGATAAAAAAACTAACTTAAAAACTGAAAATAAAAATTCTGATAAAAATCTTGATGCGATTAAAAGCGATCAAGCGCCAACTATTTTAAAAGAAATCAAACCAGAAAAAATCAAACCATCAAATAAATCAATAACACAAAAACTTTGGCAGCCAATTAGCGAGCAAGATATAGCAACGCTTGAAAAAATCAGTCTTGCTTTGCAGCAGAAATCTTACGATGAAGCTTTGGCTTATGCTAACTGGTTAAAAAAAGATGAAATCGATCAAGATTCGCAAGCAGAAAATCGTGATGCCGTGAAAGTTAAACCCGATTTTTCTGATGCTGTTAATGATATAATTTTGTGGAATAAATTTAGCAGCGACGTTGAAGGAAAAAATATTTACTTTAGTGATATTTCGCGTTTTGCTTCTGATAATCTTTTTTATCCAAATATTAGCGAGATTAAGCGTAATGTTGAAAAAGTTGCCATCGCAAGTAAAATTCCTTTTCAATCAAGCGAACAATATTTTAAATCAAATCCAGCTTCTGATAAAGAAGCCAAAATTTATTTTCTCCAATCAAAAGTTAACTTTTTGCAGCGTTTTAACGGTTCTCAAGAAGAAAAATTCACTCTTCAAAAAGAAATTATCCAACTAATTTCTGACATCTGGATTAAAGAAAATTTTTCTGCTCAGGAAGAAAAAATCTTTTTAGATAAATTTCAAAACCAGCTTAATATGATTGATCACATTAAACGAATTGATCGATTATTGTGGGATGCAAAAGTTGCTGACGCTAAAAGAATAATCGATTTTGTTGATGATGATTATAAAAAGTTATTTCAGGCAATAATCGAGTTACAAAATTCACCAAAATATATCGATAACATTATTTTGTCGGTTTCAAGAAAATTAAGAACTAATGAAAATCTATTTTATCGCCGCATCATTTGGTATAAATCAAAAGATAAAATTGATGAATTGCTGGATTTGATGTTAGATTTGCCAGAAAAACTGCAATATCCCGAAAGGTGGTGGAGTTTGCGTCGTCTTTATGCGCGCGAAATGCTTAAGAAAAAAAATTACAAAGTTGCTTATTTGCTTACAGCAAAACATAGTTTGTCAACCAATGCCAATGATTTTTGGGAAGCAGAATGGATGTCAGGTTGGATTGCTTTGCGCTTTTTAAATGAAGCAAAAGTTGCTTACGAACATTTCGATAAACTTTATAAAAATGTTACGCAACCAGTAACTTTATCACGCGCCGCTTATTGGTTAGGAATGGCTGCGCAAGCCAATGGCGATAAAAAGCAAGCAATTCAATGGTATAAAATTGCCGCGAAATATCCGTTATTTTTTTACGGTCAACTCGGTATAAATAAACATCGCGCTCTTGATAATCTTGATGCACAATATGATATTATTTTACCAAAAGATCCAGACATTATGGTTGCTGATATGAAAACAATTTCGGCAACAAAATCAGTCAAAGTGGCTTATTTACTTGCCTTGATGGGTGATAAAAAAAATGCCGCCAAAATTTTTGAATATGCGGTTGATAATGCTACAACCGACGGACAAATTGCGGTAATAATGAAAGTTGTTAACGAAATTAAAGATCGTCAGCTTGATGTCAGAATTTCTCGCATAGCTGCGCGTCATAATGTTTTTTTCATCAAAGATAAATTTCAAATTGTTAAAGAAATTCCCAATGATGAATATGCGCCACTAGTTCACGCAATTGTAAAACAGGAAAGTGGTTTTGCACCAATAGCAGTAAGTCAGGTTGGCGCTTTGGGCTTTATGCAATTAATGCCAACAACAGCTAAGTTAGTCGCTAAGGATATTGGCATTCATTACAACAAACAAAAATTGGCAACTGACGTTAAATATAACGTAAAAATCGGAACCTTCTATATTAAAAAGTTAATTGATCGTTTTGATGGTTCAGAAATGCTGGCAATTGCTTCTTACAATGCTGGTCCAAATGCAACACAGCGCTGGATTAATGAATATTATGATCCGCGCAAAGAAAAAGATCTTGATAAAGTAGTTGATTGGATTGAGCTCATTAGTTATTCTGAAACCAGAAATTATGTTCAGCGTATCATGGAAAATCTAATCGTTTATAAATATTTAATGTCACGCGCCAATTACGATAATCTTCAATAAATTATGCTTGATCAACTACACGAAGAATGTGGTATTTTCGCCATTTATAACAGCATTGATGCTGCAGTTAATACTGCCTTAGGACTTCATGCATTACAACATCGCGGTCAGGAAGCTGCAGGAATTGTTACCATGGCTGGCGAATCTTTTTCAGCGCACTTTGCCGATGGTTTGGTGGCTGATAATTTTAACTCAAATGAAATAGCTAAAAAATTGGAAGGCAATGCTGCGATTGGTCATGTTCGTTATTCAACCGCAGGAAAAAAATCAGCGCGCAATTATCAACCAATTTATGCTCAACTTAGTTTTGGATTTTTAGCAATAGCTCACAACGGCAATTTAACTAACGCTAATATCTTACGAAATCGCTTGATTGAACGCGGCGCCATTTTTCAATCAACTATGGATACTGAAGTTATAATTCATCTAATTGCTCTTAGTCAGAAATCTACTTTAGCCGAAAAAATTATTGACGCGGTTTCACAAATTGAAGGCGCTTTTTCTTTAGTTATAATTCATAAAGACGGAATCATCGCGCTGCGTGATCCCAATGGCGTTCGTCCTTTGTCAATTGCAACTTTGGGAGACGCAATAATTGTTGCTTCCGAAACTTGCGCTTTTGACATTATTGGCGCTAAATTTATGCGCGATATTGAGCATGGTGAAATGGTTATTATCAATAAAGACGGAATCAAATCGCTGCAACCTTTTGAAGCAAAACCTTCAAAATTTTGTATTTTTGAATATGTTTATTTTTCGCGTCCAGACAGCCTTATTGAAGGAAAAAACGTTTATGCCATGCGTAAAAATATTGGCATTGAACTTGCTAAAGAAATTCAAATTGCTGCCGATGTTATTGTGCCAATTCCTGATTCTGGCGTGCCAGCCGCAATTGGATATTCTATGCAATCAAAAATTCCTTTTGAACTTGGCATTATTCGTAACCATTACGTTGGTCGCACTTTTATTGAACCTACAGATCGCATTCGTCATTTTGGTGTAAAACTAAAACATAACGCCAATGTTGACGTTATAAAAGGCAAAAGAGTGATATTAATTGATGACAGCATTGTGCGCGGCACAACTTCTAAAAAAATTGTGCAAATGATTCGCGATGCCGGCGCCAAAGAAGTTCACATGTTAATCGCCAGCCCTCCAACAATTGCGCCTTGTTTTTACGGTGTTGATACGCCAGATAAAAAAGACTTGGTCGCTGCCAATAAATCAATTGCTGAAATTGCTAAAATGATTGGTGTTGAAAATCTTGGCTATATTTCAATTGACGGGCTTTATCGCGCAATCATTGGTGATAAAAGAGATCAGAAAAATCCTCAATATTGTGACGCTTGTTTTTCAGATAATTATCCAATTCGACTTTCCGATAAAGAAGGCGGCGCAATTCCGCTTTTTGATTTTATGAAATAAAAATATTTAAAATGACTAAAAAGCCTGCGAAAAATTTTACCAGAAAACTTGCTGAAATGGATTTTGAATCAGCAATGACAAGACTTGAAGAAATTGTCGAAATTTTATCTTCACAAAAAATTAATCTAAATTCGATGATCGATCTTTATGAAGAAAGCAACATTTTAAAAGAATATTGTCAGACCAGATTGCAAGAAGCCAAGATGAAAATTGAAACGATCACTAAAAAATAAGCTGTGCTTTTAAAATAAATTTCAGATTTTGATTTTGAAAATTTACTTTCTGATAAATGCTATTGATCAAAGTATTTTGCGATAAAAATTATCCGTATATAATCATTATAAAATGAACCAAATTCCTAACTTTCTTACAACTTTTCGTATCGCCATAATTCCAGTTTTAATTCTGTCTTTTTATATTGGCGGAATGGTTGCCAACGTAATTGCGGCATTGCTTTTTGCGATTGCAGCAATTACCGATTATTTTGACGGCTATTTTGCCAGAGCATTAAAAGTGCAGTCAAACTTTGGTCGCTGTTTAGATCCAATTGCAGATAAATTATTGGTAATCGTAGCAATTGTCATGCTGATCAATTTTAGCAATCGCAGCTTATGGATTTTAATTCCGGGCTTAATAATTATTTGTCGTGAAGTTCTGGTTTCAGGATTGCGAGAATTTTTGGCGGAGCTTCATGTCAGCGTTCCGGTAAGTAAATTAGCAAAATATAAAACCGCGGTACAAATGACTGCGATCACCGGATTATTGCTTGGCGAAAATGGCACTGATTACACTTTTTATTATTTAATCGGTAACTCAATTGAAATGGGGCTAAAATTTTCTTTAGTTATTTTTATTGTTACTTTAGCAAAAATTTTATTTTGTTTGGCAGCGATTTTAACAATTATAACTGGTTATGCTTATTTTCGTGTTGGTTTTAAGAATATGTAGAAGCTTGCGAATACAGCGATCATCAAGATCAATTTTTATTTATCTTTTCTAAATCTCTTTCAATTTGCAGTTTTAATTCCTCTATCGATTCAAATTTCTGTTCTTCGCGAATAAAATCAACAAACTCAACAATAATTTTTTTGCCATAAATATTTTGGTTAAAATTCAAAATATGAGTTTCAATTAATGGCAGATTGATTCCATCAAAAGTTGGCTTGATACCAAAATTAGTAATTGAAAGAAATTTTTTTTGTAAAGCGGGAATAAAAGTTATGGTTTTATAAACGCCAAATTTTGGTTTAACCATATATGGTTTTACCATTAAATTAGCAGTCGCAAAGCCAATTTTATTTGCCATTTTTTTCCCGTTAATTACCGCGCCGCTAACACTAAAATTTCTGCCTAAAAAATTATTAGCTGCGATAATTTCTCCTTCATTAATCAATTTTCTAACTAAACTTGAGGAACATACTTGCTCATATTTAGTAAAAGCCGAAACTTCATTAAGGCTGAAATCAAATTTTTGTGCCGCAGATTTTAACAACGAAAAATTTCCTTGGCGATTTTTTCCAAAAATAAAATCATAACCAACCGATAAATGCTTAACATTTAAGCTTTTAACCAAAATCTGGCTAATAAAATCTTCAGCTTCTATTGCTGCTATTTTTTGATTGAATGGCAATAAAATTGCGTAATCAATTTTTTGTTCGCGGAAAATTTCTAATTTTTGTGCTAAACTAGTGATTCGAAAATCTTTTGCATATTGGTTTTTTAAGAAAGCAATTGGATGTGGTTCAAAAGTTAAAATCGCTGAAAATAATTTTTTTTCAGCGGCAACTTTTTTTACTTCAGAAATTATTTTTTTATGACCTAAATGAACGCCATCAAAATTTCCAATACTCAAAGACAAGCCGTTCGAAACGCTTTTAATTTGATTTAAGTGACGAATTACAATCATTAAATATGAAAATTTTAAAAGGTTTAAATTTTATTGTATTTTTTTTATTGGCAAGCACGCCATGTTTGGCGCTTGATCAGTTTAGTGGAAAAATTTCAACTTTTGATGATGCAAAATATGCTCAGAATTTCGATCATTTTTATTATGTAAATCCACAAGCGCCAAAAGGCGGAATTATTCATTTCGGTGTTGAAGGTAATTTTAATAATTTGAATCCTTTTATTTTAAAAGGTTTAAATGGCGCTGGCTTATCTTATCTTTTTGACAGTTTGATGGAAGCTTCAGAAGATGAAATTTCTGCTCGTTACGGCTTGATCGCTGAAGGTGTAAAATTTTCTGCTGATAAATCGATACTGACTTTTAAAATAAGAAAAATTGCTCGCTGGCAAGATGACAAGCCAATCACCGCTGCTGATGTAGTTTTTACTTTTAACAAATTAATTTCTGAGGGACATCCTTCTTACAAAATGATTTATCGCGATGTTAAGGAAGTTGTGGCAATTGGTGATTATCAAGTAAAATTTATTCTCAAAAATAATTATAACCGTGATTTGCCGGTTTTATTGGCTTCGATGCAAATTTTACCACAACATTATTTTGATAAAAATGATTTTTCTAAAACTACTCTACAACCATTTTTGGGTTCTGGTCCTTATAAAATAACTCAAGTTGATCCAGGAAAATCAATTACTTATGAGCGTAATAAAAATTATTGGGCAAGAAATCTGCCGGTAAATCGCGGACGTTATAATTTTGATAAGATTATTTATGATTATTATCGCGATAATAATATTTTAATTGAGGCGTTTAAAGCTCAGAAATATGATTTTCGTCAAGAAAATATCGCGCGCAATTGGGCAAATTCTTATAATATAAATGCTGTAAAAAATGGTCAGATTATTAAAAAAGAAATTACTAATAATTTGCCAGTGCCAGTTCAGGCTTTTATCTTTAATTTGCGTCGTGATAAATTTAAAAATCGCGAACTACGCAAAGCCTTGACTTACGCCTTTGATTTTGAATGGCTTAAAGATCATATTTTTTACGGCGCTTATAAACGCACTGAAAGTTATTTCCCCAATTCAGATTTTGCTTATAATAATTTTCATTTGCCTAAATCAAATGGCGATGGCTTTAATCGCGATAATTTAGTTTATGCTAAACAAATTCTCAGCGCCGCAGGTTATAAAATTATTGATGGCAAACTGATTGATCCCAAAACCAGCAATCAATTAGAGATTGAGTTTTTGATTGATTCGCCATCTTTTCAAATGGTAACTTTGCCCTTCATTAAAAATTTAGAAAAATTAGGAATTGCCGCCAAAGTAAGATTTGTCGAAGAAAATCAATATCAAACGCGGGTTAACAATTTTGATTACGACATTATTGTTGGCGTTTTTGGACAAAGCTTAATTCCGGGAAGCGAGTTATTTTCTTATTGGCATTCTTCACAAAAAAATATCAATGGCGCGCAAAATCTTTCTGGTCTTGACGATAAAATTGTTGATAATTTGGTTGAAAAAATCGCCAGCACTAAAGACAAAAAAGAACTAATTAAACTTTGTCAAAAGCTTGATTTGCATCTGTTAGAGAATTATTATACAATCTTGCAATGGCATAATAACTCATTTAGAATTTTATATCGGGATATTTTTTCTATGCCAAAAATTACGCCAAAATATTCTTTGGCAATTGACAGTTGGTGGATTAAAAATTCGCAATCAAATCAAATTAATCAATAACTAAAATGTTCATTCAAACCGAAGAAACACCAAATCCAAATAGCTTAAAATTTATTCCTGATAACAAAATAGTTTTAAATTCAGGAACTATTGAATTTAAAAATCAAAAACAGGCTGCAACCAAATCACCACTTGCACTTCAACTTTTTGAAATTTCTGGAATTGAATCAATTTTTCTTGGTCATAATTTTATAACAATTACTAAAAACGAAAAAACTGATTGGTCAAAAATTAAAACTGAGATTCAGGCTACAATCATGGATTTTTTTGTTTCCCAAAAACCAGTTTTATTTGAAGAGCATAAACCAGAAAATAACATTGATGAAAATGACAGCGACATCGTAAAACAAATTAAAGAATTAATTGAAGTTAAAGTGCGTCCAGCTGTTGCAATGGACGGAGGCGACATTATTTTTCACAGTTTTGAAGATGGAATTGTCAAATTACATTTAAAAGGTTCTTGTTCCGGTTGTCCAAGTTCAACGATTACCTTAAAAAATGGCATCGAAAATATGCTTAAACATTATATTCCAGAAGTGGAGGCGGTTGAACAAATTGACGAAGACTAAACTAGAGCCTGTTTTCAAATGCGTTCGTAGCTCAACTGGGTTATTACTGTTCGTGCTTAATAAAAGCACGATAAAACGCGCGAGCGTTTTAAAGTAATAACGGGCGGAAGGCGTAGACTTCCCGCCCAGGCACGAGTCATCTTCGAGCGCAAGCGAGAAAAGTGACGAAGTGTTTTTAAATGCGTTCGTAGCTCAACTGGATAGAGTCTTGCTTTCCGAAGGCAAAGGTTGGAGGTTCAAATCCTCTCGAGCGCGCCAATTTTTTGTTGTCAATTTTGTGACCAGTTTTGTGGATTATATTTACTCTAAATCGTCCTTACGAGCGAATTGCCGCACTTAGCTCGGTAATGACGGTATAATACAACGAATAAATTTATGACTGAGAAAACCAATGTCACAGCAGCTTTTATAATGATTGGAGATGAAATTCTTTCCGGTCGTACTCAAGATAAAAATCTTAATTTTTTAGCCGTCAATTTAACTGAAATTGGTATTAATCTTCGTGAAGTTAGAGTTGTTGCTGATATTGAAAGCGAGATAATTTTTGCAGTTAATGAAGTCAGAAAAAAATTTGATTATGTTTTTACCAGCGGTGGAATTGGACCAACTCACGACGATATAACTTCGCTGGCAATTGCCAAAGCTTTTGATGATGAATTAATTCAAAATGCTGAAGCCACTAAAATTTTAGAAAAATATTATGGTAAAGAAAATCTTAATGTGGCGCGCTTAAAAATGGCTTTAGTCCCTTCAAAATCAAAACTTCTTGATAATCCGGTTTCTTCAGCACCAGGTTTTAGAATTGAAAATGTTTTTGTAATGGCTGGCGTTCCAAAAATTTTTCAGGCGATGTTTGTCGCAGCTTCCAAAGAATTAATTGGTGGTAAAAAAATCAAATCACGCGAAATAAAAATTTCTCTATTTGAAAGTTTGATTGCTGCAGATTTAGAAAATTTACAAAAAAAATATCCGCAAGTTACGATGGGAAGTTATCCATTTGAAGGCGGAACTTCGTTGGTTTTTAGAAGTCAAAATTATGAGCTTCTAGAAAAATCTGTTGCGGAAATGATTGAAATTCTTGCAACAATAAAAGCTGATTCAATAATCCAAACAAACTAAATTCGGAACTTTAATAAATAAAAATGGAACAAAAATTTGAGCATTTAAAAAAAGAAAATCCGGAAGAACTGCTTCAGTATTTTGATTTTATAAAATCTTCAGTCAAAGATGGCAGTTATTTTAAGGACGGTTTGAATTGGTATTTTTTTCGCTACGTTAATCCTTTTTGTGAAAGAACAATTTTTACTTTTGCCGCTCTGGTTGCTTCAATAGTGTTTTATTGCCTGATTCAAATGATTCAAGGAGCTTTCCCTTTGGTTGAAAAAGATCCAATAATTATTCCAGCTGTTGATCAATCGCAATATTTCCCAAATCTTGTTCCTTTAAAACCTCACGCTAAAGGTCCAGGATCAAAAAATTATGATCCTGAAATCGTAACAGTTGATGAGGCGATTGCTAAATATTTACTTTCGGTTTATGTCAAAGATCGCGAAGCTTACGATTACAGCAAATCAGAAGTTGAAGACGTAAATAATAAATTTGCTCACATCAGAAACACCTCTTCAGCTTCTCAATATCGTGAGTTTCAGCTGTTTATGAGCAAAGATAATCCAGATAGTCCAATTCATAATTTTGGACAAAAAGTCAGCAAAAGTGTTGAGATTGAATCGGTAAAATTTCTTAAAGAAGAACCAAAAGATTTTTCACAAAAAGCTAAAGATTTTTTGACTGTAAAAATTCCTACCGAAGCTGAAGTAAGATTTTCTACTACTCTTAAAACTGCTGATGAAAATGGCGATATCAAAACTTCAAAAGAAAGTTATCTTGCCAAAATTGATTTTTCTTTTTCTGGAGTCAGCAAAGAAAGCAAAAATAACAATTTAGACTTTTTGGTTAACAGCTACAAACTATACAAGGTGCAGCAATGAGAATTTTAAAATCAGCTATTTTAGTTTTTTTTATTTTAATATCTTTTGACATAAAAGCTGCACAACAACCGCGCTTTCTTGGCACTGAAAAAAAATTCAGAAGTTATGTTTATAATCCAAATGATGTTTATCTTTATCTTGGACATTACACTTATCAGGGCTTTATTGAATTTGAGGCAGGAGAAACTATCTCAACAATTTCCATGGGCAATCCGGCTTTGTGGATGTTTGAACATTTAGAAAATCGTCTTTTTTTAAAACCAGTTGGCGAAGATAATTCTGAAACCAATATGACGGTTATTACTAACAAAAGAATTTACCATTTTGAGCTAATCGCCAAAGAAGCCAAAGGCATTAATGATAAAGACTTAATCTTCGTTGCTAAATTTGTTTATCCTGATGAAAAAGATAAAAACATCCTTGAATTTGCTAAATTAGATAAATCTGATGAGCCTGATTTGAATGATCTGACTATTTATAATTTTAATTACCAATATACTGGCGAGCCTTCAATTGCGCCACTAAAAGTTTTTGATAATGGTGAATTTACTTATTTCCAATTTCCAAAAAAAAGTGCTGAAGTTCCGGCAATTTTTACTGTTGATGGAGCAGGTTTTGAATCTTTGGTAAATTTTAGATCGGCTGGTCAATATATTATCGTTGAAAGAGTGGCACCGCAATTTACTTTACGCAGCGGTTCTGATATAGTATGTGTTTATAATTCTACGATGTATAGCAATGGTAAATCAATATCAACGCCACGCGCTCTTGGCGGACCAATTTCTCCAAACAGCTTTGCTAATCCAGCGGTTATAGAAAACAATCCGCAACAAATGATTAAACCAAATAATCCTTCTTATCCAAAAATGCTGCAGTAAAGCGCTGTTTTTTGAATTATAAATATCTCAAATTCATGTTCGAAACTTCTCAAAACGAAAACTACAACCACAAAATTGCTGAAAAAAAATGGCAAAAAATCTGGCAAGAACAAAATATTTTTAAATTTGACGAAGAGTCAAAAAAAGAAAAATATTATGTGCTGGAGATGTTTCCTTACCCATCAGGAAAAATTCACGTTGGTCATTTACGCAACTATACAATTGGCGATTGTATTGCGCGTTTCAAAAAACTTCAGGGTTTTAACGTGCTTCATCCAATGGGTTTTGATGCTTTTGGTTTGCCGGCTGAAAATGCGGCTTTAGAGCATAAAATTCATCCTCACAATTGGACGATGAAAAATATCGAAGCGATGACGCAAGATTTAAAATCAGTTGGTTTAGCAATCGATTGGAGTCGCCAAATCATTACTTGTTTGCCTGAATATTATCGTCATGAACAAAAAATTTTCCTTGATTTTTTTAAAGCCAAATTAGCTTATCAAAAAGAATCTTTTGTTAATTGGGATCCAATTGATCAAACAGTTTTAGCCAATGAACAAGTAATTGACGGACGCGGTTGGCGCAGCGGCGCATTAGTTGAAAAGAAAAAACTTAAACAATGGTTTTTAAAAGTTTCTGATTTTTCTGAAGAACTTCTTGCTGAATTAAAAAATTTAAAAGGTTGGGACGAGCGCGTTTTGTCAATGCAAGAAAAATGGATTGGTAAAAGCGAAGGCTTAACTATTGATTTTGAAATTGCTCAATTAAATTCAAAAATCGCTAAAGAAATTTCTCACAAAATATCGGTTTACACAACTCGCGCTGACACTTTATTTGGCGCAGCTTTTCTGGCAATTTCGCCACATCATCCAATTGCGCTTGAACTTGCCAAAGAAAATTCAGAGATAAAAAATTTTATTGATGAATGTTCAAAAACTTCAGTTGATGAACAAACTCTTCAAAAGCAAGAAAAGAAGGGCATTAAAACCGTTTTACAAGTTTTGCATCCGCTTGATCCTAATCAACAAATCGCTGTTTTTATCGCTAATTTTGTGTTGATGGAATATGGAACTGGCGCTGTTTTTGGTTGTCCGGCGCATGATGAGCGCGACTTTGAATTTGCCAAAAAATATAATTTACCAATCAAGCAAGTTGTTGATAGCAAAGGCGCTGAATTACCATTTCTAGAAGATGGCTTAATAATTAATTCTGATTTTTTAAATGGTTTAACTTGTGCAAGTGCCAGAGAAAAAGTTTTTGAAATTTTAGCTAAAAAAAATCAAGCCACCAAAAAAATAAATTATCGCTTGCGCGATTGGGGCGTTTCGCGCCAGCGTTATTGGGGTTGTCCAATTCCAATTCTTTATTTAGAAGATGGATCGGTGGTGGCAGTTCCTGAAGAAGATTTGCCAGTTATGCTGCCGCAAGATGTTGAATTTAATGGTTTGGGAAATCCTTTGGCACAACATCCAACTTGGAAATACACAACTTACAAAACTTCAGATAATAAAATTCTTAAGGCAATTCGCGAAACTGATACTTTCGACACTTTTTTTGAAAGCTCTTGGTACTTTTTACGCTACATTTCACCAAATTCTAACCAAGCTTTTGATCAAGAAAAAGTTAATAAATTTATGCCAGTTGATCAATATATTGGCGGCGTTGAACATGCAGTTTTACATTTGCTTTATGCTAGATTTTTTACCAAAGCTTTAAAAAAATGCGGCTATTTAGATTTTGATGAACCTTTCAAAAACCTTCTAACGCAAGGAATGGTTTGTCATCAAACTTACAAAGATAAAAAAACCGATAAGTGGCTTTCTCCAAATCAAGCTAATGAAAAACCGACTGATGAAGTGATTATTGGTCGCAGCGAAAAAATGAGTAAATCAAAAAAAAATATTATTGGTCTTGATTATATCACCGAAAGTTATGGCGTTGATACGGCGCGACTTTTTATGCTTTCCGATACGCCAGCAGCGCGTGATTTAGAATGGTCAGAAAGTGGAATTGATGGCGCTTGGAAATATATAAATCGTTTGTGGAAATTAATAAATCTCTACGCTCAAAACCAAACTTCTTTCCAAAATTCTTCTAATCAAAATAACTTTTTTCAAACTCATCCAATCGTAAAATTAACTCATAAAACTATTGCTGCAGTTTTAGAAGAATATGAAAAAATGGGCTTTAATCGCGCAATTGCCAAAATTCGTGAATTTTCTAATGCTTTGGAAAAATTTGACGCCAATAGCGCTGAAGAAATTGCTGTTATGAATTTTGCTTTGAAGAATTTAGTAATTTTATTTTCGCCAATCATGCCACATTTAGCAGAAGAATGTTGGCAAAAACTTGGTTTTAAAAATTTAGTCAGCGAAGAAAAATTTCCAGAATTTGATCAAAATTTAATTATTGATGATGAAGTTGCTGTTGCAATTCAAGTAGCAGGAAAGCTTCGCGCTGTAATTCAAATGCCAAAAGATTCCAGCAAAGAAACTATGGAAAAAATGGCTTTTGAAAATGATAATGTAAAAAAATTTATCGCCGATAAAACAATCAAAAAAATTATTTTAGTGCCCAATAAATTAGTAAATATTGTGCTTTAA
>JANRKR010000085.1:0-1972 GCA_033763375.1 Rickettsiales bacterium | reverse complement strand
TTAACTAATTGTTTAGTTTTTGGATGATCAATTTCGCCAAAACGCAGCGCATTTAAATTGGCAATTGGACGCGCGCCCATCGTAAAAACATCGCGCAAAATTCCGCCAACTCCGGTTGCCGCACCTTGATAAGGCTCGATGAAAGATGGATGATTATGACTTTCCATTTTAAAAACCACCGCCTGATTATCGCCAATATCAATCACGCCAGCATTTTCCCCGGGTCCACAAATTACCCACGGCGCTTTTGTGTGCATAGTTTTAAGCCACTTCTTAGTTGACTTGTAAGAACAATGTTCCGACCACATCGCCGAAAAAATTCCCAGCTCAGTAATAGTTGGCGCGCGACCTAAAATTTCCAAAACTTTTTGGTATTCGCTTTCGGTTAAATTATGGTCTTTAATTAGTTGCGGCGTGATTTCGATTTGTTTCATGAGTAAGTTTTATTTTGTAATTTTATCGAGCACGAAAGTTTTAAACCAAAATGGAACGCTATCAGCTTTAATTTCAATAACTTTGCCTTCCTTAGCTTCAGCAAGCAAAAATTCTTTACTTCCTGAATTATCGAAAATGTAGGCGCGCCAAGAATTTTTTATTGCTTCAGAAAGTAATTCAAGACAGCGAGAATATCGCGAGTCGATAAAGCCAAATTTTTTTAAATTTTTTTCAATTTCATCGGGATTAATATAAATCCCAAGCAAATCTGGCCTTAGAATTGATTTTAACATACTTTTTCCTGAGCCGTTTGGGCCAGCAAAAACTCTGATTCTAGGCTGATAATTTGATTTCATTTTATTTCAAACTTTGTGCCTTTTTTTATCAAAAAATGTGGCTCAATTTTTTGAACTAATTCTTTTTTTCCGTCAGGAAAAATTCTAACAACTTCACTATTCTCAACAATTAAAACACTACTACCAGATGACAATGCATTAAAATAAGCTTGTCTAAATGCTGTATCGGCAAGATTAGGAATTTCTTTTTCTAAATTTTGAATTTCTTTTTCGGTAAGCTTCATTTGATTAAATATTAAAACTTTTATTTCGGAATTTTTTTAGCTTTATAATTTTTCTACAATTTCACTAGAAAACGCGTAATTTCCGGTAACCATTTGTACGTCGTCGCAATCTTCTAGCGCGTCGATCATTTTAAGCAATTTTTGCGCTTGTTCAAGGTCAGTTATTTCAATACTATTTTTAGCTTTCCAGTCTAATTTTGCCGAAAGCGGATCTTTAAATTTTTCAATTAGCGCGTCTCTCACGGCACTAAAACTTTCTGGAGCGGTTATTACAACATGTAGCTCAGAAGAAGATTCAACCTCCTGCGCGCCAGCTTCCAAAGCGGCTTCAAACATTGCTTCTTCTGATGCAACCTTGCCTTCAAACTGAATTAAACCAACACGATCAAACATAAAACCAACTGAACCAGTCTCGCCCAAAGCGCCGCCCATTTTGGTGAAAATGCTGCGCACTTCGCTGGCGGTGCGATTGCGATTGTCAGTTAAAGCTTCAACAATAACAGCGATTCCGTTTGGCGCATAGCCTTCATAGCGAATTTCTTCAAAATTATCACCGTCAATTCCGCCAGAAGCTTTTTTAATTGCAGCGTCAATGCGATCTTTTGGCATATTATTGGTACGCGCTTCAATCATGGCATTTCTGAGGCGTGGATTGAAATTGGGATCAATTTGACCCGATTTTGCCGCAACAGTAATTTCGCGTAAAATTTTGGTAAAAAGCTTAGCTTTCTTAGCGTCTTGCGCGCCTTTACGATGTTTGATATTTGCAAATTGGGAGTGACCAGCCATTTTTAATTAACTGAAATTTAAAATGAATTTTTCAAACAAGAATTTTTACTTAAATTAAAGGTGGAGATTTTTTTGGCAAGTTGAAGAAAATTTGGCTTTCTTAATTGAAAAAGGAAAACAACTATTAAATTTTTTAAATTGCAAAAAATAAAATCCTCAAGAATTATT
>JANRKR010000084.1:0-4933 GCA_033763375.1 Rickettsiales bacterium | reverse complement strand
AATCGTCCAGTTGGTGTAATGTGAAAGAGCGTTAACTGTACGAATTGCCATAAGCGGACCTTCAAAAGTACTCATGCCGTAGAACGCAACTGCGGTAATTAAAAAGCGTAAAACCGGATCAGTGCGTAATTTGTCCCAAGCGCCAGAAAGTGTCATAATACCGTTAATCATGCCGCCCCAAGATGGCATCCATAACATGATTGAAAAAGTCATACCTAAAGTTTGCACCCAATCCGGTAGTGAAGTGTAATGTAAATGATGTGGACCCGCCCAGATATAAATAAAAATTAGCGACCAGAAATGTAGAATTGAAAGACGATAAGAATAAACCGGACGCTGCGCACGCTTCGGCACGAAGTAATACATAATGCCAATAAAACCAGCGGTTAAGAAAAATCCAACTGCATTATGACCATACCACCATTGAATCATGGCGCTTTGAACACCGCCAAAAATTGGGTAGCTTTGCGCGCTGTCTAGGCGTAATGGAATGGAAAGATTATTGACAATATGTAAAACGGCGACAGTAACGATAAATGCCAGATAAAACCAGTTAGCAACGTAAATGTGAGGTTCGCGGCGATTTTTTAAAGTCATCATAAAAACTAAAAAATAACAAACCCAAATAATGGTAAGCCATAAATCAGCATACCATTCTGGTTCGGCGTATTCTTTTGCTTGCGTGATGCCGTTGACATAACCAAATGCTGCCATGATTAAGAAAAATTGATAACCCCAAAAAATAAATTTAAGTAAATTATCGCTGCCCCAAAGTTTAGTTTGACAAGTGCGCTGAACTACAAAAAAGCTGGTAGCAAAAAGCACATTTCCGCCAAAAGCAAAAATTACCGCTGAAGTGTGAAGTGGACGCAAACGCCCGAAATTAGTGTATTCAAGACCAAGATTAAATGCTGGAAAGGCAAGTTCTAAAGCAATATAAACGCCAGCAAAAAACCCAACCAAGCCCCAGAAAGTTGCTGCGATGGTAAAGAGTTTAACGATATCGTAATTGTAAGATAAATTGGAGTTAGAACTATTTGCTGAAGACATAGTTTATAATAAGTTTACTGCCATGATAATTAGCGTGGCGCAATTTACTAAAATCAAAATTTTGGCAATGAATTTAAACTGAGAAATTTTTGTAAAAACACTTCCGCCAAGAGCAGTTAAAAACAAAGCTGGAAAAGTGCTGATACCAAAAAGAATCATGCCAGTTGCTGCCAAGATTGGATTAGTAATCGCGCCGCAAATCAAGAATGCTGAATATAGAAGTCCGCAAGGAATAAAACCAAGAATTACACCAAGCAAATAACCTTTTAAACCAACAGGATCTTGAAAAAGAATAGAAATTTTTTTGTTAAAAAAACGCCAGACATTTTCTAAGATTTTTGATTTAAATGGCAATCGGATTTTCTTAAAAAAACCTGATTTTGCTGATGATTTTTTAACAAAAAAAAGATTTAGAAAAATTACACTAGCACAAAATAAAAAAAATGCTGAGAGAATTTTGAAATTAAAAAAATCCTCAATATTTTTAGTAAAAAACGAACAAAAAAATCCAATTACAGCATAAGTAGAAATGCGTCCTAAATGATAAGAAAGTAAACTTAAATTTTTAAGTTTTGTAAAATTAGAAAAATTTTCCAAAGAAGTTTTTTGTAAACGATTATCAATTTGTGTGATTACAAAAGGTCCGCACATGCCAATACAATGGCTAAAACTACCAAAAAAACCTAAAGAAATTAAAGAAAGAATTAACGTAGAATCTGACATTATTTTAATTTGCAAAATTGTGGCTGAGTTTCTAACTTAGGTCAAAGCCGCTTTAAAGCAATGTCGCAAACTCTATCTTTTGCTGCAAATTTTGTTGTTAGTTTGTTTTTTGACTACTCATGGATGTCTTTATCCACTCTAGTCGCTAAAAAACAAACTGCCTAAAAGTTTTTTGCAAAAGCGAATTTGCAACAGCGCTTTAATTATTTTTCAATCACTTACAAAATCAAACATGAAAATAAATTTCGCTAAAGCAATAGATTTTTCTGCGCTGAAATCTGGCGTTGCTGTTCTTATTTTAAGTGAAGAGCAAACCAAAAATACTAAAATAAAGCCAGCGCAATTCGCCAAAAAACATTTTAATTTTTCTGGCAAAAAAAATCAGGCATTTCTGGTTTCGCAAAACGAGAAAGTTATTGCTATTGTTGGATCGGGCGCAGAAAAAAAGCTTGATGATTTAGCGCTACAAAAACTTGGCTCAAGCATTATTTCTTTTTTAAATGCTGCTAAAATTAAAGAAGCCAGCGTCTTTTTTTCATCAAAAAAATCGGCACAAGACCTTGCTAATATTGCTTTTGGAGCATCTTTGCAAAGTTATCGTTTTAATAAATATTTCGAAAATAAGAAGAAAGATAAAGAGCTTAAAGTTGAAACTATTAACTTTATGGCTGTTGATTTAGCCTTGGCGCAGAAAGAATTTTCTCATTTAAAAATTTTGGCTGAAAATATTTTTTTCGTGCGCGATTTAGTTTCTGAACCTTCAAATATTCTTAATCCGGAAAGTTACGCGGCAATTTGTAAAACTTTAAAAAAAGATGGTTTGGAAGTTGAAGTTTTGGGTGAAGCTGAAATGAAAAAGCTGGGAATGGGCTCTCTGCTTGGTGTTGGACAAGGCAGCGCTAAAGAATCGCAATTAGTTATTTTAAAATGGCATGGTGGCAAAAAAGGTGAACAACCTTTAGCATTCGTCGGCAAAGGCGTCACATTTGATACTGGTGGTATTTCAATAAAACCATCAGCAAATATGGAAGATATGAAAACTGACATGGCGGGCTCGGCAGTTGTTGTTGGTTTGCTGCGTAATCTTGCTCAAAGAAAAGCTAAAATAAATGTTGTTGGCGTGATTGGCTTAGTTGAAAATATGCCATCAGGAACAGCGCAACGCCCCGGCGATGTTGTGCGTTCAATGTCGGGACAAACCATTGAAGTTATTAATACTGATGCTGAAGGCAGATTAGTTTTGGCTGACGCACTTCATTATACTAATACAAAATTCAAACCAAAATTTATTGTTGACTTGGCAACTTTGACAGGCGCTATTATCGTCGCTTTGGCTGATATTTATGCTGGATTATTTTCAAATGATGATGATTTAGCAAAACAGATTGAAAATTGTGGAGCCAAAACTGGAGAGCGCGCATGGCGTCTTCCGCTTGGCGAAGAATATGATGAAATGATTAATTCTGACATTGCCGATATGAAAAACGTTGGTTCAGGTCGCGGTGCCGGAAGTATAACTGCAGCACAATTTTTACAACGCTTTGTTGGCGATACCAAATGGGCGCATCTTGATATTGCTGGCGTGGCTTGGCGTGGCAAAGGTGATGCTATGGCGGTTAAAGGTGCCTCCGGTTATGGTGTGCGCTTGCTTGATCAACTGGTCAGAATATACGAAAAATAAATGAAAAAACTTTTAATTACGGGTGGTAAAAAGCTTGAAGGGCAGGTGCAGATTGCGGGCGCTAAAAACGCGGCTTTGCCTTTGATGGTGGCTTCAATTTTAACTGCCGAAAAACTTACCCTGACAAATATTCCTCATGTTTCTGATATTGCAACCATGACCAATCTTCTGACCAACTTAGGTATTGAAGTTTGTATGGATGCAACAGATAAAAGCTTTGGTGAAGAAGGACGCGCTTTAATTTTTACTGCCAAAAATATTTCTAATCCGGTTGCGCCTTACGATCTGGTGCGAAAAATGCGTGCTTCAATTTTTATTTTAGGTCCGCTTTTGGCAAGAATTGGTCGTGCTAAGGTTTCGCTTCCCGGTGGTTGTGCAATTGGCACAAGACCAGTTGATCTGCATTTAAAAGCTATGGAAAAACTTGGTGCCAAAATCGAGCTCAGCGGCGGATATATTGATGCGCATGTTGATGGTCGTCTGAAAGGTGCTGAAATTAATTTTGAAAAAGTTTCGGTTGGCGCTACTGAAAATTCGCTTATGGCAGCAGCTCTTGCTGATGGCGAAACTGTAATTAATAACGCAGCTTGTGAGCCTGAAATTATTGATTTAGCAAAATGTTTAACAGCAATGGGTGCAAAAATTCAAGGTGCGGGAACGCCGCGAATTGTAATTCAAGGTGTTGAAGAACTTCACGGCGCTCGTCATAATATTATTGCTGATCGAATTGAAGCCGGAACTTACGCAGTTGCTGCCGGAATTACCGGCGGTAAATTACGCTTAAAAGGTGTTGAAATGTGGATATTTGGCGGCGTGCGCGACGATTTAGAACAAGCTGGATTATCACTTAAGCAAGTTGCGGCTGATGAAATTGAAGTTACCAGAGCTTCGGAAATAATTCATCCGGTTAGTATTTCAACTCATCCATTTCCGGGATTTGCTACCGATATGCAGGCGCAATTTATGTCGCTAATGGCGGTTGCTGATGGCGCTTCAACGATTGAAGAAAATATTTTTGAAAATCGTTTTATGCACGTTTTAGAATTAGTTAGAATGGGCGCTAATATTGAATCGCACGGTAATTTAGCAGTAGTAAAAGGTGTAAAAAAATTAATTGGTGCAGAAGTTATGGCAACTGATCTGCGCGCTTCCGTTTCTTTGGTTTTGGCGGGTTTGGTGGCGCAAGGTGAAACTACAATTAATAGGCTTTATCATCTGGAGCGCGGCTATGAAAGATTGGCTGAAAAGCTTATCAATTGCGGTGCGGACATAAAAATTTTATATTAATGCAAAACTTATGAGATTGCCGCGTCGCTGATGCTCCTCGCAATGACGGCATTAAAGCCGCGTCGCTGATGCTACTCGCAATGACGAATATTTTTTAATGCTGTTATTACTAGGAGTATCTTTTAATGCCGTCATTACGAGAAGTATCTTTTAATGCCGTCATTGCGAGGAGCATCAGCGACGCGGCAATCT
>JANRKR010000083.1:0-3881 GCA_033763375.1 Rickettsiales bacterium | reverse complement strand
ATTAATTAAGCAAATAATAGCGATTTTCATTGGCGTCTTGGTGTCGCCGCGTGCGAAGAATGCTGGCTCCATAACTTTTACCAAAACGTAAGAAGGCAGACCAAATGAATAAAACATCAAAGCTTTGGCAACAAAAAAACTTTGATCATGTGTAAAATTACCTCGCTCAAAAAGCGCTGAAATTATTGGATAAGCTAAAACTGTAAGTGCCAAAGTTGCAGGAATTACCAAAATTAAACCAACTTCTAACGCTGCATTTTGAAGTTTTATGGCACTATCATTTTCACCAGATTTTATGCGTCGTGCTAAGTTTGGCAAAAGTGCTACGCCAATAGCAATTCCAATCATCGCTAGCGGCAATTGATTGATACGATCAGCATAATAAAGATAAGAAACCGCACCTGAGATCAGGCTGGCAAATACTGTATCGATTAACAAATTAATTTGCATAACATTGGCGCCGATAACACCCGGAATTAATTTTTTAAAAAACTTTTTCGCATCAGAATTAAATTTGGGCATTTGGGGATAAAGCAAAAATCCAGCCTTAACCGTAAAAATAAAAAGCCATAAGAATTGTAAGATGCCAGCAACAAAAACACCCCAAGAAAATGCATAAGAATAATTTGGAACCACAGATCCTAATGCGAACACTGAACCAATTATAGTCAAATTAAGAATTATCGGTGTCGATGCTGGAATGGCAAATTTACCAAGAGAATTAAGAATTCCTGAGCATAAAGAAACTAGCGAAATAAATATTAAATAAAAAATTGTAATACGCGAAAGTATAATCAAAAGGCTTGATTTTTCTGGGTCAGAGAAAAAACCCGGAAATAAAATTTTCATAAAAAACGGCATGAAAATTTGTATGAAAATTGTAAAAATCAGCAGCGCGTAAAATAATAAAGAAAAAATATTTCTGACAAAAATTAGATCAGAATCTAAAGATGCTGTACCATTTTTTTTATCTTGAATTTTTTCGACAAAGATAGGAACAAAAGCTGAATTAAAAGCACCTTCAGCAAAGATACGACGAAAAAAGCTAGGAAATCTAAAAGCGGCAAAAAACGCATCGGAAAGTATACTAATTCCTAAATATTGGGCGATGATAATATCGCGAATAAAACCCAAAATTCGTGATAGTGAAATGTAAAATGAAATAGTAAAAACTGAACGAAACATAAATTATTTAGACTAATTTTTCTAAAAACTCATCACTTAGATTTTCTGGCACAATTGTAACTGGAACCTTAATTTTATTACCAATTTTTTGCGCCACTTTTGGTAAAACCGTATTATCACTTAAAGAATTGTGAGACTTTCCTAAAACAAGCATGGCGCAGTTTGGAGTTGATTTTATTTCGCGAATAATTTCGGTCATAATTTCACCTTCACGAATTGAAACTTTTGGCGTTATGCCAAGTCTTTGATTAATTTCGTCAGTTAGTTTTTTAATATTCTTTTCAATTTGCTGTCTTCGATCCTGAGCAATTGCACGCGCACCAAACATCATATTTTTGTAAGAAGCTTCGGTTACTGCCAAAATTAATAAATCAAAATTCATTTTTTTAGCTTTTAAACAAGCGTAGTTTAAAGCTCGACTAGATGCGTTATTAACATCAATGCAGGTAATTATTACCGGAGTTAAAGCCAGATTTTTAATTTCAGACATAAAATTTGAAGTTAGGTTATTTGCCGATAAATCTGATAAATAAATAGTTAGCTAACCAGCCAACAATAAGCGCCAGCGCCACCGTGATTATGCCATATAAAAAAGATTCCTGATAAGCAAAATCTAAAATTCTAGCGCTCATTCCAACTTGATTAACATAAATCGGAATTGACTGAAATGAGGTTAGATTATTTTCATTAATCAGATAAATTTCGACATTATAAGTGCCACGTGCAATGCTTTTGGGGAAATGCAGCATTACCTTGAATAAGGTTTCATCAAGGAAATCAATTTTATTAAAAGCGGAATAAAGTTTGTTTTTTTCAAATTTTTCAACTAGCTGAATTTCAAATTCATTTTTTTTCTTATCAGAATTTTCACCAGAAAAATTAAAGTTAATATTATTTTTACCAAGCTCAAGCAAACCAAGAATTTCGGCACTGGAAGTGTTATCCGAAAAATCAGAAAATAAAGAATAATAACTATATAAATCTTTCACTTTAGCGCGCTCGCCATTATGCCAGATGCCAAGAAATCTTTCTTTTTTTGTTATAATAAAATTTTTTTTCGGACCACGAACTGCAATAACAATATTTCCTGAATCACCTTTGGCACCAAAAAGCAAAATATTAGCGCCGTTAAAATTAGTATCGATGTTGATTTCGTTGGTAGAAATGCCCGAAATGATTGGATTTGCGTTGGTTATGCTTGCGAGTAAATTGGTAAAAAAAAATACTAATGAAAAAATTTTAAAATTTATTTTCATCACTTTAATACCTCAACTGTGTAAAGCGCTTGCGGTTCTGCAAATAAACCAAAAACCATTTTCAAACATACCATAAAAATCAGTAACGCTAAAAAAGAACGCATACTATCAGCGTCAACTTTGTAACCGGCTCTTGTGCCAATTTGCGCACCAATTGAAGAGCTGATAATCATCAAAAATGCCAAAACAATATCAACTGAATTATTGGTGATTGCTTGTAAAAAAGTGGCATTAGAAGCAATGAAAATAATTTGAAAAAGCGAAGTTCCAACCACAACCGAAGATGGCATACGCAAAATATAAATCATTGCCGGAATCATCATAAAGCCGCCGCCAATTCCCATCAGAGAAACTAAAATTCCAATACCAATACTTAAAACTATTGGCACCAAAACGCTGATAGTAATTTCCGATTTGGGGAAATTTATTTTCCAAGGTAAATGATCAATCCAAATTAAAAAATTGGCGAATTTGTCAGAAGAATTTTTTTCCCAAACAATATTATATTTTTTAGTTGAAAGAGTTCTGATGCTGTCAATTAACATCATTATGCTGATTGAACCAAGAAAAATTACGTAGACCAAAGAAATTACTAAATCAATCTGACCGGCTTTTTGTAAAATTTTAAATAGTGAAACACCAAAGGTTGAGCCAATAAAACCACCAATTACCAGAAATAATCCCATTTTAATATCAACGGTATTTTTACGCAGATGCACCATTAAGCCAGAAACTGAAGAAGCGATAATTTGATTAGCAGAAGTTGAAACAGCAACTGCCGGAGGAATACCAATAAACATCAAAAATGGCGTGGCTAAAAAACCACCACCAATTCCAAACATGCCAGCAAGAAAACCTGTTGCTAAACCAAGCAATAAGATAAGCAAAATATTGACCGGAATTTCTGCAATTGGAAGATAGATTTGCATTAAGCAACTATGAAAATTTTTTGACCCAGAGTTTGTAAATTTTCTTTAAAATCAGAAAAATTTTGATCTTGAGTAAGTCTGATTAAAGCCAAAGCGTGAAGCTTAGATTGAAAAAAAACTGAAGATAGAATTATGCCAGCGGAATTTCCTTGGCAAGTTATTTCAGTGTTTTTTTCAATCTCTTTTAAGTTAGAAATTTCTACATGAAAAATTTTTTTACGAACTTCGCCAAGATAGTGCGTGCGTGCTGTTAATTCTTGCCCAACATAACAACCTTTTTGGTAATCAATGGCATTTAAATTATCAAAATCAAATTCCAAAATCACCGATTTTTCATAAGTTAAATCTTCTTCACCTTGCGCAATTTTTAGTGAAATGCGTTTAAAATTATAAAGCGAAAGATCGGAAGTTGAATTAAGCAGATTCTCTTTTGTATAAAATCTAAAACCAAGATTTTGATGACGCGGATCAACAAAACCAGATTGAGAAAAATTATGAAATATTTTTATTT
>JANRKR010000082.1:0-11343 GCA_033763375.1 Rickettsiales bacterium | reverse complement strand
GCCGCGTCGCGCTGGTGCGCTCCTCGCAATGACGGCCACGTCGCTTCACTCCTCGCAATGACGGCGAGAATCTTGTTTTTGCGCTCCTTATTAGAATGATGATTAAAACGAAACCTGCTGCGCATCCTGACTTGAAACACTCAGAGCCAAATCTTTTACCTCAGATTTTTGATAATTAACCAAATAATATTTTTCTAAGCTATCAACATCTTTGATCTGACTTGCTAGTGCATAACCATTATCTTGCAAATAGTAAGCTGCTAATTTGCGCAATCTTTCTGGTCTGGTTAAATAAACCCACTGCACTTCTAAAAGCTGAATTTTATCCTGATAAAGCGCAATGTCACTTTCAGTTTTAATAATTTTATCTTGCAGCATTTCAACTTTGAATTGAACCAGAAACATCAGAACAATACTCAAAAAAATTGCTACAATCAGTGTTATATTTATCAGGTAAAATTTGTTTATTTTAAGATAATCTTGCGACATTTTTAAATTAAGTTCTAATCGCCACGCGCATTTTAGCAGAGCGCGCCCGCGGATTATCGGCAATTTCTTCCATAGTTGGCGCAATTGCCGATTTTTTTAAAAGTTGAAAATTTTTTAATGATTTTTGCCCGAAATGATTGGGCTGATAGCGTGAAAATGTTTGATCCAAACCAGCTTGTTTTTTTAGAAAATTTTTAACAATTGCATCTTCAAGAGAGTGAAAAGAAACCACAATCAAACGTCCGTTTTTTTTCAATAACGTCACTGAAGAATCTAAAACTGATTTGAGCTCTTCCAGCTCTTGGTTGATAAAAATTCTTAATGCCTGAAAGGTTCTAGTTGCCGGATCGGTTTTAAAATAGCCGCGATAAAGAGATCTAACAATTTCAGCCAGATCGCGACAACTAGTGATCGGTTTTACAGCGCGTGCTGCAATAATTTTTTTAGCAATTTGTTTCGCTTTTGGTTCTTCGCCAAATTCTTTAATAATTTTTGCTAACTCTTCTACGCTGGCTTGATTAACTAATTCATAAGCATTTGGGGAAGTTTGCTGATCCATTCTCATATCCAACCTATCATCAGAATCAAAAGAAAAGCCGCGCGATTTGTCGTCAAATTGCATTGACGAAACACCGATATCAAGAACCATTCCATCAAGCTTGGTGATGTTTTTTTCAGCCAAAAGTTTTATGGCATCAGAAAATTTTCCCGGCAAAAAAACAAAATTCTTTGGAAAATTTTTTTCTAAAATTACAGCAAATTTTTTAGCTGATTTATCGCGATCAATTGCGTAAAGATTACATTTTGCTGATTGTAAAATTGCTTTGGAATATCCGCCAGCGCCGAAAGTAGCATCAAGAAAAACTTCATCATTTTTTGGACTTAAAGCTTCTAACATTTCTTTAAGTAAAACCGGTTTGTGAAAATTATTATGAGAATCAAAATTTGTCATATTCATTTCTTAAACCTCACCAAATCAAGTTTGGTTTTAGCATCAGCGCGCGATTTAGACATATATTCTTCAAAACGCTGTGGCTGCCAGATTTCAAAAGTTACGCCTTTACCAACAAAAAGTGCCTGATCTTTTATTTTAGCTTTTTTTAAGAGATTTTCTGGAATGATTATACGACCTTCAGCATCAATTGCTAATTGCGTTGAGCCACCAAGCAAAGCGGTTGCAAGCGCATCACGATCTTGTGAAAATGGATCAAGATTATCAATTGATTCAGAAATTTGTTTGATGCGCTCAATATCGCAGCCTTCAATACAATCATTGACGAAAGATTCATAAATCACCACGCCGGAAAATTCTTTATTAACCAAAGATGAACGGAACTGTGAAGGCACGGAAACTCTGCCTTTAGCGTCAATTTTATTGATGAATGTTGAGAGAAATAACGCCATTTACTTCGTGGAAAAATTTTACATTAAATGGAAAATTATGGGATAATTTGTAAAATTATGGAAGAAAATGACAATGTCAACCAATCAAATCAAAAAACTTCTGACAGAAATTTTTTGCTGATAATTGAATGATGGAATTTTTTACGAAAAAAATTTTTATGGAAAAATTGCAATCGCCTTTTAGCTTAGGCTTTTTCCCAATCTTAATCTAGATTCAATCAAATGACCAATTACGTTGCCGATAAAAATGGTAAGTTCGGAGAGTTTGGCGGGCGTTATGTCGCTGAAACTTTGATGCCAGCGGTTTTAGAGCTTAATTCTGCTTACTTGGAAGCCAAAAAAGACAAAAAATTTCAGCAACAATTCAAATATTATTTACAACATTATGTTGGTCGTCCAAGTCCATTATATCTGGCGCAAAGACTTACTGAAAAAATTGGTGGTGCCAAAATTTATTTAAAAAGAGATGAGTTAAATCACACCGGATCGCACAAAATTAATAATTGTCTGGGACAAATTTTGCTGGCAAAAAGAATGGGCAAAAAACGTATCATCGCTGAAACGGGCGCTGGTCAACATGGCGTTGCCACTGCAACTGTTTGTGCTCTTTTTTCATTACCCTGCACTATTTATATGGGCGCTAAAGATGTTGAACGTCAGGCACCAAATGTTTTTCGCATGAAACTTTTAGGCGCCGAAGTTATACCAGTTGAGACCGGTTCAAAAAGCTTGAAAAACGCTATAAATGAAGCAATGCGCGATTGGATTTCCAATGCTCGCGACACTTATTATTTGCTTGGCACAGTTGCTGGTCCGCATCCATATCCAACAATGGTTTGTGACTTTCATTCAATAATCAGTAAAGAAGCTAAAGCTCAGTTTAAAAAAGCAGAAGGTAAACTTCCTGATGCCTTAGTTGCCTGCATTGGAGGCGGTTCAAACGCTATTGGCTTATTTTATCATTTTTTAAAAGATAAAAGCGTTAAAATGTATGGAGTTGAAGCAGCTGGTCGAGGTCTTGGATCGAGCGAACATTCAGCATCAATTAGCAAAGGTAGCATTGCAGTATTGCACGGTACTAAAACTTTTTTTATCCAAGATGATGATGGGCAGATTCAAGACGCTCATTCAATTTCAGCTGGTTTGGATTATCCAGGAATTGGACCACAGCACGCTTTTTTAAATTCCCAAAAGCGCGTTGAATATGTAAGCGCCACCGATGTTGAAGCTGTTGAAGCTTTCCAGCTTTTATGTCAAACTGAAGGTATAATTCCAGCTCTAGAATCAGCACACGGAATTTCTTTTACTTGCAAGCTGGCTAAAAAAATGTCAAAAAACCAAAATATTATTTTAAATCTTTCTGGTCGCGGCGACAAAGATATCAACACCGTAGCACAATATTTAGGAGTTAAATTGTGAAGCTTATTGCCAAAAAATTCTTTGATTTAAAAGCACAAAAAAAACCGGTTTTTATCGGCTATATCTGCGCTGGCGATCCTGATTACAAAACCTCGTTGAATCTTCTAAAATTATTACCTCAAGCCGGTTGCGACATTATCGAGCTTGGCGTGCCTTTTCTTGATCCTTCAGGCGATGGACCGATAATTGAAAATGCCTCAAAACGAGCGATTTCCGCCGGAATGACTTTGAAAAAAACTTTAAAAATGGCGGCAGAATTTCGTAAAGATGACAAAAAAACGCCGTTAATTTTGATGAGTTATTACAATCCAATTTTAAAATATGGTTTGGATAAAATCTTTATTGATGCCGATAAATCAGGAATTAACGGCATTTTAATTGTTGATTTGCCTTTTGAAGAAAGCGCTGAAATTTTATTACATCTAAAAAAATCTAATCTTGATTTTATCAACTTAATTGCGCCAACCACTGATTTTAAAAGGATGAAAAAGATTGTTAAAAATAGCAGCGGATTTTTATATTTAATTTCAATGCTTGGCGTCACTGGCGCCAATATTAAAACTGCTACAATTGATAATAAAAAAAACTTGCAAAATTTGCGCAAAGCTTCTGATTTGCCAATTGCAATTGGCTTTGGTATTAAAACTCCAGATCAAGCCAAAGAATTTGCTGATATGGGTTTTGATGGCGTAATTGTTGGCTCAACTTTAGTTAAAGAAATTAGCGATAACTTTCTTGATGGAAAATCGAGTGCAGAAATTGTTGCTGTGTTGACAAAAAAAGTTGCAGAATTTTCAAAGGCGATTCATTTAGGCGAGAGTTAATCTTGCAGAGATTGCCGCGTCGCTGGCACTCCTCGCAATGACGAGTCTAAAAAAAGTCCGTCATTGCGAGGAGTGCCAGCGACGCGGCAATCTCCTTAAACAATTGAAATATAAAATCATAAACCAACAAAACTCATGATCAAAGGCATAAAAATCGCAACTATTAATTGTGGCATCAAATATAAAAATCGTGACGATCTACTACTAATAATTTTTGAAAAGCCTGCTAATGTTGCTGGCGTTTTTACCAGCTCTTCAATGCCGGCAGCGCCAGTTTTATGGTGCAAAAAAAATATTGAACATGAAAGCGCCAGAGCTTTGATTGTTAATGCCGGCAACGCCAATGCTTTTACCGGAAAAATTGGCGAAGAAACTGTTTTGCAAACCGCTCATAAAATTGCTGAAATATTAAACTGTAAATCCAGCGAAGTTTTTATTTCCTCAACTGGCGTAATTGGTGAAATATTAGATGCTAAATTAATTACCGATGCCTTGCCAAAAATGTTACAAAATCTTGATGAAAGCAATATAGCTTGGAGCAAGGCAGCACAAGCAATTATGACCACTGACACCAAACCAAAATTAATCAAAAAAACCTGCTTAATTGCCAATAAGGAAATTAATTTAGTTGGCTTTGCCAAAGGCTCGGGAATGATTGCGCCAAACATGGCAACTATGCTTGGCTATATTTTTACTGACGCCGATATTGCCAGCAACACCTTACAAATCCTTCTTAAAGAAGCCACTGAACAAAGTTTCAATTCTATCACCGTTGATTCTGACCAATCAACTAATGACACCGTTTTGTTTTTTGCTACTAAAAGTGCTGGTAATAAAACCATCACCAATTCCAATGATTTAGAATTAAAATCTTTCAAAGATGCTCTTTACGAATTAACTCTTGAATTGGCGAAGATGATTGTAACTGACGGCGAAGGCGCCAAAAAACTAATTGAAATTGAAATTGAAGGCGCGATTAGCAAAACACAAGCCAAAGAAGTTGCTTTTGCCGTTGCTAATTCACCTTTAGTAAAAACTGCAATTGCTGGCGCCGACCCAAATTGGGGCAGAATTATTATGGCAGTTGGCAAATCTTGTAAAGAAACCGCGCCGGAAAAAATAACAGTAAAAATTGGCGATCATGCTTTGGCAAAAGACGGCGCCAAACATCCTGATTATGTCGAGAAATTAGTTCACGAATATTTGAAAAATTCTCAGGTAAAAATTTCGGTAAATCTTGGTATTGGAATTCACAGCACTATCGTCTGGACTTGCGACTTAAATGAAGAATACATCAAAATTAACAAAGATTATCGCAGCTAATTAATGTCACAGCAAGATTTTGAAATCAGATTTGACAAAGCTCGAGCACATCTTAACAGCTCGCTAAAAGAATTGGAAAAAGCTATTTTTGAAAAACTGCATCAAACTTCAATTCAATCAAAAATACTTCAAGCTTCTGATAAGCTGGAAGATTCAAGTGCCGAATTATCAGAGCAATTTTCTATTATTCAAAATTTAAGCGAAGAAGTTAATCGCCTGCAATCATCTCTTGATAATCTTGCAACTGATAATGATATTTTGGCAGAAGAAAATAAAAACTTACGCAAATTCAACTCACAAAAATCTTCTTTAATTGACGCGATAGAATCAGATTTAATCAAGATTGAAGAGATAATTTTAGGACAAGAAAATGACAGAAGTTGAAATCTCGATTGGCAAAAGCAAATATAAAATTAACTGCCAAGAAAGTGAAAAAGAAAAATTACTTAGCGCTGCTAACCAGCTAAATCAAAGAGTTAATCAACTGGCACTTTCTTTTCGCAGCCTTGATGAAAAAACTCTTTTGGTAATTTCTGCACTTACCATTGAAGAAGAATTACAAAATAAAATAACTTCACCAAATCAAGAAAATAAAGAATTACAGCCAATAAGCGATCAGGATATTTTTGATGCAGTCAGCGAGAATATGGAAAATATTTCTTATCATTTAGAAAAGCTGACCAAAAAAATTCGCAATTATTAATGCAAAATAATGATGCCGATAAAAATTACAGAGGCGAAAAAAATCTTACGCAAAACTTTCAGAGAAAAAAGAGCGCAGCTCAACGATGAGGAAGTTAAAATTAGATCAAATCAAATTAATTTAAATTTTCTTGATAATCTTTTACCCAAAATTTACCAAAAAAATTCCAAGAAAATTTTCTCGCTTTATCAAGCAATGTCTGGTGAAGTTGATTGCCAAAATATCGCTAATTTTTTTGAAGCCAATTCAATTTTATTTTCTTTTCCAAAAATAATTGATGAAAATCTGGAACTTATTTTTATTCAAGCCAAACCAAAGCAAGAACTTGAACCAAATAAATTTTTTCCAAAAATTTTAGAAATTTCAGCCGGAGAAAAAATTTTCCCAGATTTTTTAATTATTCCTTTGTTGGCTTTTGATAAAAATTTAAATCGACTGGGAATGGGAAAAGGATTTTTTGATCGCACAATTAACTTTCTAAAAAAAAGAAATTTAAAAATTATAACAATTGGCTTGGCTTATGATTTTCAAAGGTATGACGATATTTTGCCTTGCGATAAAACTGATCAAAGGCTTGATTTTATTGTAACCGAAAAAAATATATTTTCGGCAAACTAGCTGTGCGTTAATCTGATACAATTAAAATTTTTATAAATTAACAGTTGCTTTCAAATTTCTTCAATATAATTTCCGCCGGCGACATTGCTTATGAAAGCTGCTCACAAGCGGTTTCACGGCATGTTTCAATTTCTAATTATTAATTTAAAAGAGATCTAACAATGCATAAAACAGACTTAATTAAAGAAATTGCTAACCAAACTGGTTTATCTCAAAAAGATGCTGGAGCCGCTTTGGAAGCTTTCTTGAAAGCTACTACAAAAGCTTTGAAAAAAGGCGATGTAGTAACTTTAATTGGTTTTGGTACTTTCAAAGTAGTAAAAACTGCTGCTAGAAAAGGCCGCAACCCACAAACTGGAAAAGAAATCCAAATCAAAGCTTCTAAAAGAGTTAAATTCTCTGCTGGAAAAGCTTTAAAAGATTCTGTAAAATAGTTTCTTTCAACCCTTACGCAAATAAAATTGTGTAAGGGTTTTTCTTTGTCATTTTTTTAAAAAATTTTTAAAAAAGAAGTTTTGATTTAAAAATTCTTTAAGAAAATGTTTTGTATTAAATTTCCTAAAAAATTTTTTTTCACAAAAACTATTCAAGTCTTTGTCACTCGCGAGAAGCAACAAGGCGCAACGTAGTAATCTCGGAAATGCTTTTGTTTAGCGAGATTGCCGCGTCGCCTAGTGGCTCCTCGCAATGACGGCTAGTTGAGGTTTTTTTCGTTAAAAAATCGATTAATAATCGATTTTAGAAAAAACGGGTGAAGGAGCGCTTAAAGCGCGACGCAACACCCAGTATCTTAATCGTCTTCGAGCTTCGCAGAAGTGAGAAAAGCGATTAAAGATTTTTTAAGTTTTTTTAAAGTTGAATAGCGGGCACGAGCACAAGCGAGTCCCAGTCATCGCAAATGATTTTTGTTATTTAGGGCGATTAGCTCAGTTGGTAGAGCATCTCCCTTACAAGGAGAGGGTCGGCAGTTCGAGCCTGTCATCGCCCACCATTTATTTCTTTTATTATAAAGAAGTTGTGATGTTTTAATTAGTTTAAAGACAGTGTCTTAAAAGTTTCTCCTTTCGCTTAAAAAAAGGGGGTGTAGCTCAGTTGGTTAGAGCGCATGCCTGTCACGCATGAGGCCGCGGGTTCAAGTCCCGTCACTCCCGCCATCCAAAGATTTTTTACAGTCCAACAAAGTCCGATGAGACCAATAAAGTCAACTTATTCAATCAAACTTAGTACACTAAAATCTTGGACTTCATTATTTTGATAGATCTTAGAGCCTGTTTTCAAATTAAATTCGCCATATCAATTACAAAGCGATAACGCACATCGCTTTTTAAAACGCGTTCATAAGCTTCGTTAACTTGATCTGGATTGATCACTTCAATTTCTGGTGTGATGTTATGTTTGGCGCAAAAATCTAACATTTCTTGAGTTTCTTTAATGCCGCCAATTACCGAGCCAGAATAGCTGCGGCGTTTCATGATTAAAGGAAAAGGATGAATTAAAAGTGGTTTTTCAGGAACGCCAACTACAACTAAAGTGCCATCAAGCTTTAACAATTCAAAATAATCATTCATGTTAATTTCGGCGGAAATTGTATTGATGATCAAATCAAAATTGCTGGCATATTTTTTAAAAACTTCTTTTTCGTGAGTTGAAACAAAATGATGCGCACCCATTTTTAGAGCATCTTCACGCTTTTTATTTGACTGACTTAAAACCGTTACTTCAGCACCAAGCGCGCGAGCAATTTTTAAGCCCATATGGCCAAGTCCGCCAAGTCCCATGATGGCAACTTTTTTATTTGGTCCAGCTTTCCAGTGTGTTAAAGGCGAATAAAGTGTAACGCCGGCGCATAGAAGTGGCGCGGCTTTGTCGAGCGGAATTGAGTTTGGAATTTTTAAAACATAATTTTCATCAACTACGATTACATCAGAGTAACCGCCGTAAGTTGGAGTTTTACCATCGCGCTCATAAGCGTTGTAAGTTCCAGTCATGCCTTCAAGACAATATTGCTCGATATGATTTTCACAGCTTGAACAAGTGCGACATGAATCAACAAAACAACCAACGCCAACGTGATCACCAACTTTATATTTTGTAACTTTGGCGCCAACCAAGCGAACCACGCCGGCAATTTCGTGTCCTGGAACCATCGGATAAATTGCATCACCCCATTCTGATCGAGCTTGATGAATATCGGAATGGCAAATGCCACAATATTTTATATCAATTACCACGTCATGTTCTTTAGGATTTCTGCGTTCAAAAGAAAATGGCGCGAGTTGTGATTTAGGTGAAGCAGCGGCGATTCCTTTTGCTTTGATCATAAATTGATTCTCGTTAATTATGTTTGGTAAAATTTAAAACTGTGTTTGATTTGTTTTATAAAAGATGTTATAAGTGATAAAATTTTGTTTCCAAACACAAACTTTACGAGCTAATAAATCAAGAAAATATAAAAAATAGTTTTCTTGAAATAACCAGTCTGGAAGCTGGTTTGCAAGCTTACACCTTTACTTTTGATAATTAATTTAATTTTCTTTTTAATGAAAAAAATAATAGCCATTTTACTTATGACTTTTCTAATCAACTCGAAAGAAGCTTTGGCTCAAAATAATAACAAAAAATATCCAAAAAACTTACAGAATATGACTGCTTTGCAAAAGCAAATTACACAACAAAACGGCACCGAGCCAGCATTTAGAAATGAATATTGGAATAATAAAAAAGAAGGAATTTACGTTGATGTCGCTTCTGGTCAGCCTTTATTTTCTTCACAAGACAAATACGATTCAGGCACTGGTTGGCCTAGCTTTACTCGTCCAATTATGAAAAGTTCGGTTGTTGAAAAATCAGATAATAGCCACGGTATGACCAGAATTGAGGTGCGCTCGAAAGATGCCGACTCGCATTTGGGTCATGTTTTTGAAGATGGACCACAAGACAAAGGCGGATTGCGCTATTGCATAAATTCAGCAGCGCTAAAATTTATTCCTAAAGAATCTTTACAAAAAGAAGGTTACTCTGAATTTGTCAAAGATTTTTCTGATAAAAAATAATTTTTTAAAGCTCATCAAATAAATCGCAAATCAACTTTTTATAATAACAAATAAACAAGAATATGTCAGATATCAGCAAGCTTGTTGGTGGTTTTAGAATTTTTAAATCAACAACTTTTCCAAGACAAAAAGATATAATTCACCACTTGCTTGAACAAAATCACAAGCCATCAACGATGATTATCAGCTGTTGTGATTTAAGAATTTCTCCAAGTGAAATTTTTGCCGCCAATCCTGGAGAATTTTATATTATAAATAACATCGGTAGCATAGTTCCAAAATTTTCAACCGAAGGAATTCACGGCATTCTAGCTGCTATTGAATATGGAGTTACAAATCTGGAAGTTGAAAACATCATAGTTTTTGGTCACGCTAAATGCGACGGATTAAGAACAATGTTTAGCGAAGATAACAAAAAAAATAAACTTTCTCAATCTTTAAAAGTCTGGTTTGAAACCATTAAAGACGCCAAAATTGCCGTTGAAACTCAAATGCCAAACTCTTCTTTGGAAGAACAACAAATCGCTTGTGAAAAAGAATCGCTGATTATTTCACTCAATAATTTGATGACTTATCCTTATATTGCTGAACGTTTGAAAAAAGATAAAATCAAAATTTTTGCTTGGCACTTCGACATTGAAAATGGCGAAATCATGGCTTTTGACGCAGCTACAAAATTCTTTGAACCAATTTCTTAATCACATTTTGTATGAAAAAAATTCTAGTCAAAAACCCAGTAGTTGAAATTGACGGCGACGAAATGACGCGCGTGATTTGGCAAATCATCAAAGAAAAATTAATTCTGCCTAACCTAGAAATTGATTTAAAATATTTCGATTTAGGAATTTTAAATCGCGATGCCACGCTAGACCAAGTCACCATTGATGCCGCAAATGCCATTAAAAAATACGGCGTTGGCATAAAATGCGCTACCATCACGCCTGACGAAGCACGCCAAAAAGAATTTAATCTTAAACAAATCTGGAAATCGCCAAACGGCACAATTCGCAACATTTTAGACGGCACGGTTTTTCGTGAACCAATTGTCTGCAAAAACGTACCGCGCTTAGTTTCAAACTGGACTTCGCCAATTATTGTTGGTCGTCACGCTTTTGGCGATCAATACAAAGCAACCGATTTTGTGGTGCCTGGAAAAGGAAAATTAACAATCAAATTTGAAGGCATTGACGGCAAAATAACTGAGCATGAGGTTTTTAATTTCAAAGGCTCTGGAGTTGCACTGGCAATGTATAATACTGACGAATCAATTGCAGGCTTTGCGCGCTCTTGCTTTAATCTAGCTTTGCAAAAAAACTGGCCACTTTATTTATCAACTAAAAACACCATTTTAAAAAAATATGACGGCCGCTTTAAAGATATTTTTGCCGAAATTTTTGAGCGCGAATTCAAAGAAAAATTCACTCACCAAAACATCACTTACGAACATCGCCTAATTGATGACATGGTCGCCAGCGCCCTAAAATGGAGCGGCAATTTTATTTGGGCCTGC
>JANRKR010000081.1:0-11779 GCA_033763375.1 Rickettsiales bacterium | reverse complement strand
GATTTTTGCCATTTTTTCTGGCTTTATTTTCTTAAGTTTCTCCGCTTCACGTTCACCGTTTTTAAAAAAGATGTACATTGGTAAATATTGGTTTCGTGACATATTTTTTCCCGTATGTACCTTTAACATACGGGCGGGGTTCCCTACAAGCGTGTGGCGCGGCTCGTGCCGCGTTGCCGTATCCCAAAGGGATAAAGGCTTATTTTTAATATGAAGTTCGAAATTTTTAAACGCTACTGCGCATGATTTTTTTGGTTTTTACTAACTTCTCTCTTTGGGTGTCCAAATTATTTCTTGAAAAGTGTAAGGTTATACTTTATAGTTTATGGATCATGAAAACTGTAAGGTAAAAAAATGCCAAGTGAAATAAATTACAAAAAACTAACCGAAAAGAAAAAGAAATTAGATAAACATAGACCACTTGACGCTGCGCTGGTAAAGAATTTGGAGGAATGGTTTCGAATTGAATTAACCTACACCAGCAACGCAATTGAGGGAAATACTTTGTCGCGCGCCGAAACTGCATTGGTTGTTGAAAAAGGTTTAACAATCGGCGGCAAATCAATTACTGAGCATCTTGAAGCAACCAACACGGCTACAGCTTTAGATTTTGTGAAAGAACAAATTAAACGAAAACCATCTGACTTACGAGAAAGAGACATCCTAAAAATTCACGAAATTATTTTAGACAGAATCGACAAAGAAAATGCCGGCATTTATCGCCGCGTTCCTGTCCGCATTTCCGGCTCTGCTGTTGTGTTACCAAATCCAAGAAAAGTTCAAACTTTGATGGATGAGTTTTTTTCTTGGCTTGAAAATGAGAAGAAAATGCACGCTGTTGAACTTGCTGCTGAAGCGCATTACCGATTCGTGACAGTTCATCCTTTTATTGATGGCAATGGTCGCACAGGTCGTTTGCTAATGAATATGATTTTGATGATGCGTGGATATCCACCTGCAATCATCAGAAAAAATGATCGTTTGGCTTACATTAAATCTTTGGAAAAAGCACAGTTGGTAAATGGTGAAGGCCAAGAAAAAGAAACTGCAAAAAATGATTATTTTAAATTAATTGCAACGGCTGTTGATCGATCGCTAAACATTTATCTCAAAGCAATCGAAGGAAAAACCGAAGAACCAGAAAATGAAAAACTCCTAAAAATTGGTGAGCTTGCTAAGTCAACAAAGCAAACTGTTCCGACGATCAGGCACTGGACAAAAGAAGGCTTGTTGCAAGTTGCGGAAGTAACGGAATCAGGTTATCAAATGTATAGCGATGAGATGATTAAAAGAGTGAAGAAGATTCAGGAGATGAAAGAAAGACGATTTTCTCTAAATGAAATTAAAGAAAATTTAGTATGAAAGTAACCACTCTTTACAGATATAAAACTTTTTCAGATTGGGATAAAAACCGTTTTCTCTCTGAAATTGATGATGTCAAAAACAATAGAATCACTCTGGTTTCGCCTGAGCTTTTTAATGATCCCTATGATTGCCTGATACCATTTCTCGAAAAAATTAGTGAAGAGGAATTTGATCAAATACTCAAGCCGCATTTAAAAGAAAATTTAGGGTACGAAATAGAAAGAAGTAAAGCGTATCAAAGTAGTCCTAAAAATTTACTAAATGATCAAGTTTTTAATGAATTCATTGATGACGTTCTTGATAAGAGTTCGTCAGTAGAAGATTTGGTAGAAAAATTTCAGCAATGGTTTCCATCTTTTTTTTCAACATATCTTGATGAGCTTGGCATCAAAGGAAATCCTCATCTTTATGATGAAGGCGGCAAAATGTGGACTAAGGTTTTAATAGCTGGTACTTTGCGAGAAATGAATATTTTTGATAATGATAAATTTTTTAAGAAAATAAATATTACACAACAACAAGCTAAAGTTGCTTGTTTCGCAAAGAGGCATGACTCAATGTATTTTTGGAGTCATTATGCTAACTCTCATAAAGGAATATGTTTAGAATATTCCTTTAAAACCTCTTTAGATCTAATTGCCAAACCAGAAGAAGTTCAATATTGCCCATCAGATAATAGACGAGATTTAATTAGGAAATTTTACAGTGAAACACTCTTGGGCGGCGGTGATTTCTTATACATGACAAAATCAGAAGATTGGAAACAAGAAGAAGTCAGAATTACTGCAATGAATGTAAGAAAATGGGTTAAAGAAACATCGCGTCCAGAAGAATTTTTAGAACAGCAGTGCGCTCTCATTAATGCAAAGGTGTTACAGAAATTAGATGGAAATACTGATAATTTTGATGGCAGAAGAAATCTAGAAAAATGCGAGTGTGGAGAATTTCGACATAGATACTACTCAGGATTACCTTCTGAAAAAGACAAAACCTGTGCGCAAATTTACTGCGAAAATTGCGATGATAGAAAGGGAAATAAATCAATCCTTAAACATGAATATTCTTATCAACCAATCACTAAAATTTATTTAGGATTGAGATTTGATGAAAATACCGAATCAGCTAAGATGTTAATTGAAACCGCAAAGTCTCAAAATATTCCAGTTCATAAAATTAAAACGGGTCAGAAGAAATTTGCTTTAGAAGAAGATCTGGTTGAAATTTAAAAATTCTCGGTACGCATCAACAAAATCAGATATTCACTGCGAGTTCGTAGTAAATTATCTGTACTAGCATTTAAAAAATGCGAACTTTTCGGTGAACATGGTAACACCGCTAAAATAGAACTCTCAGAATAGATTGGAGAAAAGTTAGTAATGAAGCACGCCCTCCGCCAACAAATCTTGAACTGAATTTTGGAAATATTTTTTATTAATTTTTTCTGGCGAGGTTAAAACTTCTTTCACTAAATTTTTTTTATCAAAAAAATAAGTTACTGGAACAACGCCATAATCAGGAAAATTATTAATTTTAGAATCAACCAACATAGCAATTGGATAAGATAAATCTTTGGTGCGCTCTATCACTTTGTCACGCGCCGATTTTGCATCAACGCTGACGCTGATAATTTCTAAGCCTTGATCATTATATTCCTGATAAATTTCATCTAAAATTGCCATTTCTTTTAAACAATCAGAGCACCAATAAGCAAAAAAATTTACGATTACAACTTTGTTGTGCATTTTGTTAAGCGCAAAATCTTCACCATCAAGAGTTGTAATTACTAAATCTTTTTTCACTTCATCTTTTATTTCATTTCTTGCTTCTTGGGCAAAAGCCAATCTGACGTTGAATAAAACTAAAATTATAACCAGAAAAATTTTACGCATGGTTTAAAAAATTTAATTAACCAAGAAATTCTTGAACTAAAGTTAAAGCAGAAATTATTGCGGTGTCAGCACGCAAAATTCTTGGTCCCAAAGTAATTGCATAAAGATTTTGCATCTGGCGCATTTTGGCAAATTCACTTGCTGAAAATCCGCCCTCAGGACCAACTAAAATTACAATTTCTTTTTCTTGTGCATTAATTTTTGATAAAACTTTACTGGCTTTTTCGCCTTGTCCCGATTCATCGCAAAGAATAAATATTTTTTGTGCCGATTCTTTTTCATCTAAAAATTTATCAAGTTTTTTAATCGGATAAATTTGCGCAAAATCATTGCGACCGCATTGTTCGCAAGCTTCTTTGATATTGGCTTGAAAGCGCTCAAAATTAATTTTATTTACAATTGTATGTTGCGTAATTATGGGCAAGAATGCCGCCACGCCAAGTTCTGTGGCTTTGGCGGCGATAAAATCAATACGCACATTTTTAACTGGCGCAAAAGCCAAAGTAAAATTTGGAACTTTTTTTAAATCAGAAATTTTGGCGGTAATTTTTATGATCAAAAAATTTTTTTCAATTTGTTCAATAACTGCAGCAAAATCGCCATCAGCGCCATTAAATATAAAAATTTTATCAGCAATTTTTTGGCGCATAACTTTGGTTAAATAATCAAAATCAGCGCCAGAAATTTTTATTTTTGCAGCAATTTCTAATTTCTTTTCAGCGATAAAAAGGCGAATTTTACTCATGATTTTGAATTAATTTTAAGAACTTAAACGCGTTTTTAACAAATTACTGGCAACCAAAACACCAAGCAAAATCAAGGTTGCGCCCAAATATGAAGTCCAAGTTAATTTTTCATTCAAAATAATCATACCAAGAAAAGCGCCAAAAACTGGCACAATATAATTAACCATCGAAATATAACTAACGTTAGTTAAAGAAATTAGTTTGTAGTAAATCACAAAAGCCAAAGCAGTACCAAAAATTCCAAGCCCTAAAAGTGAAAAAATTGCCGCTGGCGAAATGTAATTTATGACAAAAGGATTTTCAAAAATAAGTGAAAAAATTGTTAAAACTACAAAAGAAATAAAACATTGAATAGCTGGAATAACAAGGTCTGGATAAGATTTTACATCAATAAATTTTTTAGCATAAACAAAGGCAACAGCATAAAAAGTTGCCGCAGCAAGCAAAACTAAACTACCAAAAATATCGCTATTAGAACCATTCGCGCTTGGTATTATCAGTAAAAATAAACCGACAAAACCTATTATTGCTCCAAAAAATTTTACTTTGGTAAGAGAATCATTTTTAATAAAAAAATGTGCTAAGATCATTGTAAATAAGGGAACAGCGCCGCTAAATATTGCCGCGAAAGAACTGTCGGTGCTGCGTTCTGCAACGGCAAAAAGTGTAAAAGGAATTGCACCTTGTAAAAGTGCGGCAATTGTAAATTTAGCTAAAATTGGCTTTAATTTTGGTAATTTTACTCTTTTAAATTTTAAAATAGAAAAAAGTATCAAACTGCCAATTGCCATTCTAATTGCCGTAAGAGCAATTGGTGGAACTTCAACAACTGCAACCTTAATAAATAAAAAAGACGGACCCCAACAAAGCGCCAAAGCAACCAGCAGCAAAAAATTTCTGATATTATTATTCATATTTTAGTTGAAGTCGTAATTGATTTAAAAATCCTTATCTACAAAATGCTCTTTTTAAAAATTCATTTTCGCTGCTAAACTTAAAATCAAGCTAATCGTGCAATTTTTATTACTCGCAATAATTATAATTCTGCTTTTGGCTAGTTATTTAAATCGTCATATTAAAAACCTGCGCCAAGAATCACAAAGCAAAAATACAAAAAAATTACGCTTCAGTTCGCTGCCAATTCACTATGTTTATTGTTTCGCATTATGGACAATTATCATCGTTATTGCGGTAGCCTTGTCACCGATTAATTTAATTGCCAAAATTTTGTTAACTTTAATTTCAACAAGCGCGGCTTTTACTTTCGCCAAATTGGCTTATAAAAGAAATTTCAATTCTAAAAATCACATTGAATCAATTTCTAAAATAATTTTATCTATCACCGCCGGCATTGGAATTTTAATTACTTTAATTACCACTTTTTCAATTTTATTTGAAGCACTAAAATTTTTTAAATTTGTCAGCCTTTCCGATTTTTTATTTGGCACTAGTTGGAATCCGCAAATGGCAGTTACTGCCGAACAATCAGTTGGTAAAAGCTCTTTTGGAATTGTGCCGGTTTTTTTAGGAACATTATTGATCACTTTGATCGCAATGTTAGTGGCAGTTCCAATTGGTATTATGGCAGCAATTTATGTTTGTCTTTATGCTAAAACAAAAATTCGCGATTATTTAAAACCAATTTTGGAAATTTTAGCTGGCGTTCCGACAGTAGTTTATGGTTATTTCGCTGTTGTTACTATCGCACCATTTTTTAAATATTTCTTTGCCAGTTTTGGAATCAATATTGCTTCTGAAAGCGCTTTGGCTGCTGGTTTTGTAATGGGCGTAATGATTATTCCTTTTATTCTATCGCTTACCGATGACGCTCTTAATTCAGTTCCGCAAAGCCTCAAAGACGGCGCTTTAGCTTTAGGCAGCACTAAATCAGAAATGATTAAAAAAGTAGTTTTACCATCAGCAATGCCTTCAATTATTGGCGCTATAATTTTAGCAGTTTCGCGCGCTATTGGCGAAACAATGATTGTGGTTATGGCGGCTGGTTTGGTTGCAAAAATGACCTTCAATCCGCTCGCTTCAGTTACAACGGCCACGGCGCAAATTGTAACGCTTTTGGTTGGTGATCAAGAATTTAACAGCCCAAAAACACTCGCCGCCTTTGCTTTGGCGCTAACTTTATTCATTTTTACTTTCATCTTCAATGTCATCGCTTTGATGGTGATTAAGAATTATAAGAAGAAATATGGATAATAACAAAATCAAAAATCTTAAAAAGCGCCACGCCAAAGAAATAATCTTTCAGCTTTTTGGTATATTTGGAATTGGTCTTGCCACTCTGTTTTTATTGCTGTTATTTGGCATGATTTTGAGTAAAAGCAGCAGTGCTTTTTTACAAACTAAAATGGCGTTGGAAATTGATTTATCCAAATCAGCTTTCGAACAAAATTTTGACGAAGAAACCAACCAAAATTTAGAACCAATAAATTATCGCCGCTTGATCAAGCAAGCTTTACGGCAAAAATTTTCCGATGCAAAATCAGTTAGTGAAATTGGCGCATCTTATCAAATGCTTAGTAAAATTGCAGCTTTAGAACTTGAAGAGCAAATTCAAAAACAACCTCAATTGTTAGGTCAAAAAAATATTTTCTGGTTGAGCGTTTCTTCAAAAATTGATGTGTTTTTCAAACATGGCGAAACGGCAAATTTATCGTCACTGCAGAAAATTTGGGCAGAAAATTTAGTAGCAAAAAAAGAGTTAAAAACTTTTTTCAACTGGAATTTTTTTAAATTAGCCGATTCGCGCGAACCTGAAATTGCCGGAATTGGCGCCAGTTTAATTGGATCTTTCCTGGTTATGATAATTTTTTTGGGCTTGGCTTTTCCAATTGGCGTGATGTGCGCTTTTTATCTGGAAGAATTTGCACCAAAAAATCGCATTACTGACATTATCGAAATTAGCATAAATAATTTGGCGGCAATTCCTTCAATTATTTACGGCTTACTTGGTTTGACCGTTTATTTACAATTTTTTTATTTACCGCGCTCTTCAGCTTTGGTTGGTGGTTTAACTTTATTTATGTTGGTTTTACCAATAATAATTATTGCCACGCGCAATACTATTCGCTCAATTCCGTCGGCAATTAGTGACGCCGCAATGGCTCTTGGCGCATCTAAAATGCAAATTATCTGGCATCATTTATTACCATTATCAATTCCGGGAATTATGACAGGAGCAATTTTAGCGATGTCACGAGCTCTTGGTGAAACCGCACCATTATTGATGATTGGCATGATCGCTTTTATTGCTGACATTCCGCAAAATTTTCTTGATCCAACCACAGTTTTGCCGGTGCAAATTTATTTATGGTCAGATTCTCCTGAAACTGGCTTTATTGACAAAACCGCCGCTGCAATTCTTATCTTACTTGGCTTTTTGATTTTGCTTAATTTGATAGCAATTATTCTACGCAAAAAATTCGAACGTCACTGGTGAGAAAACGTGCCATAACGCACGTTTTCGGCAAGCAATTTAAAGTTTAGCACAAAGTTAAAGAGCAACGCTTTTGAGTAATTTAAGTTTCTTCAACGTGCCATAACGCACGTTTTCGGCAACGATTTTAAAGTTTAGCACAAAGTTAAAGAGCAGCGCCTTTTATTATTCCAAATTTTTCGCTTCGCAATGACAACTAAAATCGTTGGAATTTTAAATATAACGCCAGATTCATTTTCCGACGGTGGCAAATTTGACTCGCTTGATGGCGCACTTAATCATCTGCAACAAATGATTAATGATGGCGCTGACATAATCGACATCGGCGCTGAATCGACAAGACCTCAAGCAAAACCAATTACCGCTGACGAAGAATGGCAAAGATTAGAAAAAATTCTTCCGCCAGTAATTTCAATTGCTAAAAACGCTTCGCGCCAAGTTAAAACCAGCATCGACTCTTATCATTTTTCTACAATAAAAAAATCTTATGAGCTTGGAATTGACATCATCAACGATGTCAGCTCTTTAATTGACGAAAAAATTATTGCTTTTATTGCTGAAAAAAATTTGCCAACAATTTTGATGCATAATCAAAAAATTCAAGAAGACGCTGATTGTGTAATTAATCGAAATTTAAATTTAGCGGACAAAATTATTGATTGGGCAAAAGAAAAAATTGCCGATTTAAAAAAGAAAAATATCTCATCATCGCAATTAATTTTTGATCCCGGAATTGGCTTCGCTAAAAACGCTTTGCAATCAATTAGTATTTTAAAAAATATTACTAAATTTCATAAAATTGGTTTGCCAATTTATCTTGGTCATTCCAAAAAAAGTTTTTTAGATGCAATTGATTTTTCTAACTATGGCGAAAACTTAGATCGCAGCCAAAAAACTTTAATTATCTCAAAATATTTAATTGCGCAGAAGATTGATTTTATTAGGGTTCATGATGTAGAGCTTACCAAAAAGATAAAGTTAAAAGAGAGTAAAGATTTATATTTTGGTATATGACCCTTGTAATAGCAAAAGCCTTTCCTAAATCTTCTTTCAAATATCCGCACTACTAACTACCAAACTAAAATTATATATGTCTGACAAAGCAATCGGAATTGACCTTGGAACCACCAACTCTTGCGTGGCAATTATGGAAGGTAAAAATGTTAAAGTAATTGAAAACTCTGAAGGTTTTAGAACTACGCCATCAATTATTGGATTTTTGGCAAATGGCGAAAGAACAGTTGGCGCGCCGGCAAAAAGACAAGCCGTAACCAATCCTCAAAATACTATTTTTGGTATTAAAAGATTGATTGGTCGCAGAATTGATGATCCAATGACTGTTAAAGATAAAGAATTAGTTCCTTACAAAATTGTTGCCTCAAACAATGGCGATGCTTGGGTTGAAGTTAAAGGCGAAAAATATTCACCAAGTCAAATTTCAGCCTTCACCTTAATGAAAATGAAAGAAACAGCAGAAAGCTATTTGGGTGAAAAAGTCAGTAAAGCAGTTATCACCGTTCCAGCCTATTTCAATGATTCTCAACGCCAAGCAACCAAAGATGCTGGTAAGATCGCTGGTCTTGATGTACTCAGAATAATTAATGAACCAACAGCGGCAGCGCTAGCATACGGCCTTGATAAGGCTGGGGCTAAGACTATTGCGGTATATGATTTAGGTGGTGGTACTTTTGATATTTCGATCCTAGAGATAGGTGATGGTGTTTTTGAAGTAAAATCCACAAATGGTGATACTTATCTAGGTGGCGAAGACTTTGATACAAGAATACTTGAACACTTAATAGCCGAATTCAAAAAAGATTCTGGGATAGATATTTCAAAAGATCCTCTAGCTTTACAAAGGCTAAAAGAAGCGGCTGAGAAAGCAAAAATTGAGCTTTCTAGCTCAATGGAAACAGAGATTAATCTCCCTTACATCACAGCAGATAGCTCAGGACCAAAGCATTTATTGGTCAAACTAACCAGAGCTAAATTAGAAAGCTTAGTTGATGAACTGATACAACGCACAATAGAGCCGTGCAAAAAAGCTTTGTCAGATGCTGGTGTTAAAGCTTCTGAGATTGATGAGGTAGTATTAGTCGGTGGTATGACAAGAATGCCAAAAGTTGTTGAAATTGTTAAAGAATTCTTTGGTAAAGACCCTCATAAAGGTGTTAACCCTGATGAAGTTGTGGCAGCTGGTGCGGCTATTCAAGGCGGTGTATTAACCGGAACTGTAAATGACGTCCTACTACTAGATGTTACTCCATTATCAATCGGTATTGAAACTTTGGGCGGAGTATTTACCTCACTCATTGAAAGGAACACTACAATTCCAACCAAGAAGAGTCAGGTATTTTCTACTGCAGAAGACAATCAGCATGCTGTAACTATCCGAGTGTTCCAAGGTGAACGTAAAATGGCGGCAGATAATAAATTACTAGGTCAATTTAATCTCGAGGGGATTCCACCAGCACCTCGTGGTATGCCACAAATAGAAGTAACTTTTGATATTGATGCTAACGGTATACTTCATGTATCTGCTAAAGATAAATCTAGCGGCAAGGAGCAAAAAATAACTATACAATCATCTGGGGGGTTAACTGATAAAGAGATTGAGAAAATGGTTAAAGAAGCTGAAGAAAATGCTAGCGCAGATGAAAAGCGCAAAGATTTGATAGAGGCAAAAAATAAAGCTGAGAGTTTAATCTACTCGACAGAAAAAAGCCTCAAAGAATATGGCGATAAAATCTCTGCTGATGATAAATCATCTGTAGAGAGGGCTGTAAGTGACCTAAAAGACGTTATGTCTAGCGAGGATCCTCAAAAAATCAACGACAGTTGTGATGCTCTAAACCAAGCAGCTATGAAAATTGGTGAAGCTATGTATAAAGCCAGCCAAGAAAGTGCTGGTTCATCATCAGATTCCTCAGAATCAACAGATGCGAACACTTCTAGTGGTGATGAAAAAGTTGTTGATGCAGAGTTTGAAGAAGTTAAGGACGACAAAAAAAGAGCTAAGAAATAGTGAAAAGTTGCGGGATAGCCTTAAATAGGCTATCCTCTTCGGTAATTTTTGGAGTTCTATGGCTACTGTTTTATGTTTAAGGTGGGGGGATCTTTATACTTCACATGATGTGAATCTTCTTTACTCTATGGTAAAGAACCATACAAAAATAAAAGATCTTCGTTTTGTATGTTTAACAAATCATCCAGAAGGTTTAATGGATGGTATAGAACATTTCCCTATACCTAAAATTCCCATCCCAAAGTCAGCTCCCTTTCAAGGATGGAAAAAATTAACCGCCCTAATCAATCCCTTGTACAACATAAAAGGTAAAGTGCTTTGTTTAGACTTGGATGTTGTAATTGTAGATAATATAGACTGCTTCTTTGAACCAGATGGAGATTTCTACATAATTGAAAATTGGACACAAAAAGGACGGGGAATTGGCAACTCTTCGGTTTACAGATTCAATAGCGGTGAACAATTTGATGTTCTAGATGCATATACCAATGATCCTGAGGCCGCAGCTCGCGACTTCCATAACGAACAAACTTTTTTATCAAAACACGCAAAAGGCCTGAAATATTGGGATGAGACTTGGGTAAAAAGCTTTAAGCATCAATGCATACCCGCAACACCTCTAAACTGGTTTATCGAACCTAAGAAACCAGATGGTGTTAAAATTATAGCATTTCATGGGCACCCGAAACCAATACATGCCGTTGAAGGTATTTGGTTAAATATGCTAAGGAGAGTACTTCATAAATCTTGGATAAAAGAAAACTACATTTTAGATACAAGCAATGTTTCTACTAGAAAATAGATCCGTAATCGAAGTAGCTGGAGATGATAGGGTATCATTTTTACAAGGTCTGCTAACAAATGATATTAATAAAGCCTCTCCCTCAAATCTTTTATATGCCTTGATGCTTACACCCCAAGGACGTTTTTTATATGATTTTTTTATCTTAGAGCAAGATTCAAAAATCCTGCTTGATGCGCCTAAAGAATATATCGACGAGATCATAAAAAAATTTTCGATATACAAATTGCGCTCGAATGTCACATTCAGCATAAGCAAAAAAAACGTATACGCTACCTTCGATTATAATGAGAATTTTTTACCAGATCCTAGAAGCGAAAAAATGGGTTATCGTATAATATCGAACCATGCTTTTGAAAGTCTTGAAGATTTTAATTTATACGAAGACATAAGAATCAAAAACAAGATCCCAGATGCAGTGAAGGATTTCATTAAGGACAAATCTTTTCCACTAGAATATGGAACGGATAAAATGCATGCCATAGACTTCAACAAAGGATG
>JANRKR010000080.1:0-38114 GCA_033763375.1 Rickettsiales bacterium | reverse complement strand
GTGATTAAAATGATTAAATTTTTGCAAGAAAAAGAAAAAAATTCTTAACTTATAACAACCTTAATTTTTCTGAAAATGACTGAAACAAATTTCGACGTAGTAGTAATCGGCGCTGGTCCGGGTGGATATGTTGCCGCAATTCGGGCGGCACAATTGGGCTTAAAAACTGCTTGCGTGGAAAAGCGCAAAACTTTGGGTGGAACTTGTTTGAATGTTGGTTGCATTCCGTCAAAAGCTTTGCTCGAAATTTCGCATAAATTTCATGATGCTAATCATCAATTTGAGAAGCTTGGTATTGATATTTCAGCACCAAAAATTGATGTCAAAAAATTACTGCAAAATAAAAATGAAATAGTTGCGGGTTTAACTAATGGAATTGCTGGTTTGTTTAAGAAAAATAAAGTTACTTCGCTTGAAGGAGCAGCAAAATTTTTTGATAAAAATACTATTGAAATTACTAAATCTGACGGCTCAAAGGAGAAAATTTCAGCAAAAAATTTTATCATCGCAACTGGTTCGGAAGTAGCAAAATTGCCAGGTGTTGAGATTGATGAAAAAGTGATTGTTTCTTCAACTGGCGCGCTTGATTTAGAAAAAGTTCCACAAAAAATGATTGTAATTGGCGCTGGCGTAATCGGCTTAGAAATGGCATCGGTTTGGAGCCGCTTTGGCGCTGAAATTGAAGTAATAGAATTTTTAGATAAAATCACGCCAGCAATGGATAACGAAGTTTCGCGCAACTTTCAAAGAATCTTAGAAAAAGACGGCTTTAAATTCCGTCTTTCAACAAAAGTCATATCAGTAAAAAAAGAAGCAACAACCCCATCGTCACGCTCCGCAAAGCTGCGCGATGACTCGCTCCCCTTAGATAAGGGGAACCTTGGCGCCATAGTTGAGATTGAATCTGTGATTGACGGTAAAAAAGAAGCTTTATCGGCTGACGTAGTTCTTGTGGCGATTGGTCGCAAACCTAACACTGAAAATTTGGGCTTAGAAAATATTGGCATCAAAACCAATGCGCGCGGCTTTATAGAAAATAATCATTTGCGAACTTCTGTTGAAAATATTTTTGTAATTGGTGATGTTACAACTGGTCCAATGTTGGCGCACAAAGCTGAAGATGAAGGTGTTGCAGTTGCTGAAATTATTGCGGGTCAAGCTGGCCATGTAAATTACGACGTAATTCCTAACGTGATTTACACTTACCCAGAAGTTGCATCAATTGGCAAAACTGAAGAAGAATTAAAAGCCGCAGGAATTTCTTACAAAGTTGGAAAATTTTCGATGATGGCAAATTCCAGAGCGCGCGCCACTTTTGACGAACAAGGCTTTGTAAAAATTTTGGCTGACGCTAAAACTGATCGCATTTTAGGCGCTCACATCATCGCTCGCGAAGCTGGTAATACAATTCATGAAATAGTTGTTGCCATGGAATTTGGCGGTTCAGCTGAAGATATCGCCAGAACTTGTCATGCTCATCCAACCTACAACGAAGCGGTTAAAGAAGCGGCGTTGGCGGTTGATAAAAGACAGATTCATAGTTAAAGACACTGTCGTAGGAAACTTTCAGCAGCATTCGAAGGGGTGACACAAATTTGGCAAAGGGCCCACATATAGTTTATGCTTTAACCCTGCTTCGCTATAAAAGTTGTCACCCCGACGCATGCTGCTAAAATTTTTCTATTTCATTAAAAAAACAACTCTTAGCGCCAGTGTGACAAGCAACTCCGGTTTGTTTTACTTTGAGTAAAATGCAGTCGAAATCGCAATCAGCAGTAATTGAAATTACTTGTTGAAAATGCCCAGAAGTTTCACCTTTTTTCCATAAAGATTTTCGCGAACGCGAAAAATAAGTGGCAAAGCCGCTTGCAATTGTAGCGCGCAAACTCTCTTCATTCATCCACGCCATCATTAAAACCGCGTTAGTTTTTTCGTCTTGAGCAATTGCTGGAATTAATCCGCTTTGGTCAAATTTTAGTTTTTTTATTATCTCTTCCATGAGTCTCTAGTTGTTGATGAAATTGAAGTGTTTGAATTTTGATCTTTTAACCCTGGGTTTGTATCAGGAATTTCATTAGAGTTATAAAAAATTGGCACTCCGCTTCTAGCCAGACTTCTTAATTGGGAATTGGGCAGCTTTCTTATAAAATATTCTCGAGGCATTTTTCTTTCATCTGTAAAAAGTTTTGCAGCTAAAACTCCTGTATTTAGATTTTCTCCATAGAGTTTTTGATGACGTGATATTGCAGATATTTTATCTTTAGTTTCTATGTCATTCCTACACAACATTTTAAAAAGATATTCAGTTTTTTCGGTAAAAATCTCATCAATTATTGATTTTATAGCTTCACTTTCTTGACAAAAATCAACTGTGTTTTGCAAATCCAGCTCCAAGAGATTTAGCAAGTTATTGGCTGGTCTTACTTTATTACGATTCCTATAAAAATTCCATATAGTAGTTCTTGGTTTTATTGGTTTAATAAGAGCCGAATTTATTATATCGCTGCAAGATTCTTCTGCAGCAGAAATTAAAGCATTAATTGCTTCATTATCTTTAAATTCTTTTTCGCTCAAAGCCTTTTTAAAATCTTTGGTAAACTTTTTCCCAAGCGCAATGTTGGTTGAATCTTTTATTTCAAAACCAAGTTGATTTTCTTGACTTTGCCATAAAACACGCTCCTTAAACTTTTTTTCCATTACAATTACAAATTTTCCAATTTGTTCTTCATTTAGTTTTGCCATGTGTTTTGTTTTTCGAACTAATAAGTTAATGGGTTTTTATTCTAATTTAGAGTAAATGGACCCCGTCATACGACGGGGTGATAACTAACAGTCGTAACAATAAAACTCGTAGCACGGTCATACGACGGGGTGACAACTAACACTCGTGGCATACTATCATCACATTATCACTCATGGTACAACGCTAATGTCACCCCGTCTTTATGACGGGGTCTATTTAATCTGGTATTAAGAGATGATTAGACCCAGAACCGATTGATGGATTAATAAGTTGTTTTTTTAAGTTAGGAAAATTTGTTTTTATTAATTTATACTCTAAATAGTTCCCGCCGCTTAAAGCCTTGGGATAAAAAAGTTTTTTTCATAAGTTAATAAATTTTTAAATGATTACCTGCACTAGAAGAATCGAGTTCGACGCCGCGCATCGCATTTTAAATCACGAAAGCAAATGCAAAATGTTACATGGTCATCGCTACGCTTTGGAAGCAACTTTTGCCGCTAAAAAACTAGACAATTTAGGGCGTGTAATTGATTTTGGAATTATTCGCGAAGTGCTTGGCAAATGGATTGATGACAATCTCGATCATAACACTATTTTGTCAATTAAAGATAAAAAATTAGGTGAAAATATTTCTAACCTAACTGGGCAAAAAATTTATTATATGGATGAAACGCCTACAGCTGAAAACATCGCCAATCATATTTTTCGCGATATTTGCCCCAAGCTTTTTGCCAAGAAAAACGTTAAATGCGTAGCAATAAAACTTTACGAAACTCCAAATTGTTATAGCGATGTTAAATAAATTTTCTGCGCAATTTCGCGTTTATTATGAAGATACCGACGCTGGCGGCGTGGTTTATTACGCTAATTATTTAAAATTTTTCGAGCGCGCACGCACCGATTTTTTGCGCAGTTTAAATATTACGCAGTCGGAATTAGCGGCAAAAGAAAATTTAGTTTTTGTAGTTAGAAGATGCGAGATTGATTACGCTTCACCAGCAAGACTTGATGACATAATTTCAGTTTCAGTTTCGGTTGCAGAAATTCGCCTTACCTCAATTCTAATTGAGCAAGAAATTAAAAAATCCAACCAAATTTTATCGCGCCTGAAAGTAGAAATAGTCTGCGTTAGCGCTGATAATTTTAGGCCAAAAAAAATTCCTGCTCACATTTCATTATCGCTAAATCAAAATGTTTGACCAAAATGTTTGACAATTTTTCTACTAAAATAACTAAAATTTTTGACACGCTTTCTGGTAAAAAATTTATTTCTGAAGATGATCTTAATTTAGGACTGCGCGAAATTAGAATCGCTTTGCTTGAAGCTGATGTTTCTTTAACAATTGCCAAAGATTTTATTGAAAAAGTAAAGGCTGAGGCGCTGGGACAGCAAGTTGTAAAAAGCGTTTCCGCCGGACAAATGATTGTAAAAATTGTCCATGACGAATTGGTAAAATTACTTGGCAGCGAAAAATCTGAAATCAATTTTAACGCCAAACCACCAATCGTAATTTTAATGGTTGGTTTGCAAGGTGCCGGCAAAACCACTAGCTCAGGAAAATTAGCGCTTAGATTAAAAAATAAAAATCACAAAAAAGTTTTACTCGCCTCGCTTGACACTTATCGCCCAGCGGCAGCGGAGCAATTAAAAATTTTAGCGCAAAAAATTGCGGTTGATTTCGACGAATTTGATACCACAAAAAAACCACTTTTTTTAGCCAAAAAAGCCCAGCAAAAAGCCATTGATGGCGGCTATGAAGTGTTGATTTTAGATACTGCAGGTCGCACTCACATCAATGAAGAAATGATGTTTGAATTAATTGAAATTGAAAAAGCAGTTACGCCAAAAGAAATTCTGCTAGTGGTTGACGCCATGATTGGTCAAGACGCCGTCAATGTTGCCAAAAGTTTTAGCCAAAAATTAAATTTAAGTGGCATAATTTTAACGCGCTTAGACGGCGACTCGCGCGGTGGTGCGGCTTTAACCATGAAAGCCGCAACCAGTTGCCCAATTAAATTTATTGGTATTGGCGAAAAGCTTGATGAATTTGATGAGTTTAATCCTGAAAGAATCGCCTCGCGAATTATCGGCATGGGCGACGTGGTTTCATTAGTTGAAAAAGCTCAAGAAGTTTTTGACGCTGCAGAGATGGAAAAATCGGCCAAAAAAATGCAAAAAGGCATTTTCGATCTTGATGATTTGCTTTCACAAATTCGTAATATGAAAAAAATGGGCGGACTTGGAAGCATCGTCAATCTTCTTCCCGGCGCTTCTAGAATCAAAGAGCAGCTGGGTAAAATTGGCGGCATGGAAAAAGAAATAAAAACCCAAGAAGCGCTAATTTTATCGATGACTAAAAAAGAGCGGCGCAATCCAGATATTTTAAATTCATCACGCAAACATCGCATTGCTCGTGGCGCTGGCAGTACAATTCAGGAAGTTAATCGCTTGCTTAAAAAATATAAACAAATGCAAAAAATGATGAAAAAATTTGGCAAGATCGATCCAAAAAAAATGCAAGAAATGATGAATGATGAGAAGATGGGGAATTTTAAGATTTAAAATCATCGTCAAAAAATCAAAAATCCTCAAATTTTCTGACTACTAATTTTTAGAATTAAAATAACTAGTCGTTCTACTGCGTAAATTATTAATATTAGAAGTGCTACCAAGTACTGGAAGACGAGATGGTTCGTTAGAATAATCTTTTTTTTCTTCATCTTCTTCATCTTTTCCTTCGCTTTGAGTAGTTGACCTTATTACTTTTCTTTCTTCAATATCACGAATTTCTTTGGGTTGATTATGAAGATGACCTAGAACTTCTTGGAAGGTATAAATATTAGAAGAATACTCTTTCTTCTTCCATTCTTTTGTAAATTCTTCATTCATTTCTTCACCTGGAGTAAATGGTCCTATCGCTTTTCCTTCTTCAATATCATGAACTTGCTCAGACTGTTCTTGGATTTGTGAAGATCGATTGTGATCGATACTTCTTTCAATGCTTTTGGCTGCTGCCACAGAAAATCCACTTGCCGCTCCAACTAAAGTAGCTGCGGCGATAAGAATAATAAAATCTTGTGAAGCTAAAGTGCTAACACCAAATCCAGTAGGAACATCTGATCCAGTAAGCAAACCTCCAGCTCCTACAGCAATAGCAGAAAATGATAGGCCGGCAAGAAATCCTGAGGCAATTCTTAATCTTGATGCAAGCATTTCTTTTTCACTTTCCTCTGGCAGAATAATACTTTGCTGTTTTTCCAATAAAGCTCTTCCCAAAGCTTTCCTGCCTTCATCTTGAACAATTGAATCAAAAAGGTGTTTACGGAAATTATCATGGCATCTGCTTGAATACATTAGTGCTCCTGCAAAAAGTAAAATAGCACCAATTTCCGAATAGAGAAATCCACCATTGGTGAATCCTTGACCAAAGCCATAGTTGCCAACAATCAATATAAGTCCGGTAGTAACAGTTCCAAACTCAATAGCAGGACGTGAAACGTTAGAGATGATTTTCCGTATAGACCTTGGCTGTTCTTGTTGTGTTTGCGCAGCTTCTTCTGATATTGCCGGAGGATTATTTTGTAAAGTTGTTGCATCCAGTTCTTTTATTTTATTTTCATAATCGACAACTTTACCAGAAATTTTACGAAGATCTTGATAGCTTTTATAATAACTTTTAGCTGCAGACATAATAAATCCAGCAGAAATCAAACCAACAGTAGCTTGCCAAGAAATAAATGAGTTAAGTCCAGAAACAAATTCAACAAATCCATTAGTATTATAGCCTTTAAGTTTATCAAAAATATAAGCGATGGAAAACTTCGTAATAACAGAAAACAAACCTAAAGTAAGAACTGCAGCATGAGCAATGGAAAATAAGGTTCTGAGCTTCGCATAATTTATCATATAATTTTTAGTTTGAGTGTTAGGCTTTTTTGGTATATATAAGTTTTATTTCATAAATTTCTTACTTAATTTAAGCAAACCAACATTTGTTAAGTCATACCAAGAAGCACAATCAGACCCCTTCATGAAGACTAAGGTGACAATCTTGGTTAAGATCTACCACGTCTTCATGACGGGGTTTTGAAAAAATTGTGAGTCAAGGGATAATCACCAAAAATAATTCAATTGATGACTTGAAAGAAAATTACAAATTTTAAAAAATCTTTTAGTTCTTCGGTATACGCAGAACCGACATGAGTTGCGCCCTGCCTAAAATGGATCCGCATATGCCAAAGAGACACAAGAGTTAAAAAATAATAAACCAAATTGGTAAAAATTCAAAAAAGCTAACTATATGAAAAAATACAGCAATTACGAATCGAAATTAGAAGAAATCTCAGGACAATTAGAAAGAACCTTAGAACAATTGATCAAAGTTGTCTCCAATAATTCACCTTTATCAAATGAAGAATTGATAGAACTAAAAACAAAAGTCACTAAACGTATTCAATCCATTTCCGAATCAGATAAATTAAAAGTTCTACTAGACAATGCAAATAGTGGTAAAAAGTTATCTACCGAAAACTTAGAAAAATTATTTGTTGCCGCAATTAAGGATGAAAAATTATCACTAGAACAGTTGAAGGAATTAATTATTTTTTTCGCCAAAAATGGTGATGTAGCACCCGCTTTAACGCTTATAAATAAAGCGTCTGAGCAAATAACTTACGAAATTAATTACGAATTTAATCATCACGATAATCTTAAAGGAATATTCAGCGATGTTTTTAAAGATTTTTTTGGAGAAAATTTTGTTGTTCACAATATGACTTCTGCTTTGAAGAGTTTGTCAGATGTAGTTGCTGATCCACAATTTTTGAATAATTATAATTCCAACAAAAAAAAAGGAGAAGAAACTCCTGAGGAGACTCCTAATAATAAATCAGTAAAAATAACAGAAGCATCTCAATTAGATAACAGCAAAGAAAGTGAAGAAAAAGTAAAATAACGAGAAAAACTATAATTTAAAAAGCTAAATTTTAAGTTTATGAATCTCGCTCAAAAAAAATGTTTGGCTTGTGTTGGCGACTTGCCAGCTTTGGACGCAAAGCAGGTAGAAAAATATTTAGCTCAATTATCAAATTGGCAAATTTCTGCTGATAATAAATGGCTTTTTAAGGAGTTTAAATTTAAAGATTTTTTGTCAGCTCTCAATTTTGTAAATAAAATTGCCGCAATCGCTGAAGAAGAGCAACATCATCCCAACATTGATTTTACTTGGGGAATTGCCAAAATTTCTATTCAAACTCATAAAATTAATGGACTTGCTGAAAGTGATTTTATTTTGGCAGCTAAAATTGATGAAATTAATTAAATGCCATCATTAACTCAAAGCAAAACCTTGCCCTACAAAGCTTCGCAAATCTATGAATTGGTTCTTGATATTGAAAAATATCCAGAGTTTTTGCCGTGGTGTAAGCAGGCTAAAATTATTGAAAAAATTTCACCAAACAATTTGCGCGCCGATTTATTGATTAATTTCAAAAATTTTTTTGAGAAATATCGCTCCGATGTCAAACATGGCAAAAACGCTGATGGAAGCTATTTTGTTGATGTAGTGGCAATTGAAGGTCCTTTTAAAACGCTGGTGAATCGCTGGAAATTTTTCGATTTAGAAAATGGTAATTGTCAGGTTGAATTTTTTATCAACTTTGAATTTAACTCATTTTTTTTAACCAAAATGATTGGCGTAATTTTTGAACGCGCCACTGAAAAAATGATGACAGCTTTTGAACAAAGAGCGCGCGAGATTTTTTAGTATTAATAATTTAACGAATCGGCAAAAACAAATCGAGCCATTTGCTTAAAAATGGTGAGCATTTTTGGGGATTTAAATTTTGCCAAGATAAATCGAAATCTTTAAAAAAATCTTTTACTATTTTTTCATCGCGATAATTGATCGCTTTTAGAGCTATTTGGCGCGTGATTGCGCCGCATCTAATTAAGTTGCTGATTGCTTCAGCATATTTTGCCTCGCCATGAAGTTTGCGAAAAACTATTACATCGAATTGCAATCCTGCTGAATCGGTTTCGGTTCCGCCAACATCATTTGGCATTTTCCAGCCCAATTCTTTTTTGATGATTTTTAAATTATAATTAACATCAAAAGGTTCGTATTTAAAAAGAGGCAAATGCCGCGTTGTAGCGTAATTGCCAGTTTCGCAGGGTTTTTTCCAAACAATTTCAGGAATTTTTTCCTGCATTTCCTTAGGCAAAATTTCTGTTAAAACTTTTATGTAGGAATTGCGCCAATTATTCCAATAATCAAAAGCGTAATTATTGGTTGAAACAAATCCTAATTTTTCTTGCCATTGTTTGAAAAATTCTAATTCGTCATCAGAATTTCCGGTGATTAAAAGCGGAACTTGATATTTATCCAAACATTCAAAAATTGCTTTTTCATGCATCAAATTATGAACCAAATTTATAGCGCGCGGACGCATGCCAGCGCTTAATATAGCGTGTTTATACACTTGGCGGTAAAGCTGCCAGTCATAACGAATAATAAGATGATCAACTCCTAGTTTTTTGACTACTTCAAATCTGTTTTTCCAAGCTTGCTTAGAGGCAATATAATCTTCACCCGTAACTGCTAAAATTTTGAGATTATATTTTTTTTTGAGTAAATGTAATACGTAGCTGCTGTCTTTGCCGCCTGAAAAGGCGACGATGCAATCATATTCAAACTTGCCGCGATATTTTTCTAACTCAGCAAATAAAACCTTGTCGCCCAAAACTTTTTGTGGCGATTTTTTATAAGAGGCACATTTTTTGCAAATTTCTGCGGTGGTTGCGACAACACAAATTTTGCAAAGGTTTTTTTTCATATTGTTATATTTTCATCGGCAGAATCACCATGTTTTGTCCACGCACATGTAAGCGTCTTTGCATAATATATGGCACGTGGTTGTAAAGAATTTGCGTAAAAATATTTTCATTATCGAAAATAAATTTAGTGCCAAAGAAAACGGTGTTAGGATAATCTTTACTAACGCGCGAAGTAAGTTGACTTAGCTTGTCAACAATATCGGTGCCATAACCAACATAAGCTTTGGCAAAACGACCATTGGCATTACAATAGTTACGATATTTGCGCAGAGCTATTTTGGTTTTGCGACGCATTTCTCGCCATCTTTTTTCCTCACGAAAAGTGTTAGAATCAACTTCACCAACTGTGACAAAAATAAAATTTTTAAAAATTCCGGGAAATATTTTTTTGATTTGCAACAAACAATTCATGCCGCTGCCAAAAGTTTGATCAACAATAATTGCTGCGGTTGGTGCATTTTTATCAACTTCTTGTTCGGCAAATGTTGGCGCAATATTTTCATAATCAAAAAACTGTAATTCAGTTTGTGCCAAGCGCATTTTGAATCTGCTGTAAAGATTTTTTATCATCCAGCCAATCGCAATAAATAATGATGTAATAACCAAAGTTACCCAACCACCTTCGTAAAATTTTTCTAAAATTGTCACCAGCAAAATCGCAAAACACAAAACAAAACCAATAATTGCCACCGCCAATTTACTTTTCCAATAAGCTTTTCTTTTACGATTACGAAACCAGTAGATTGTGAGCCCCAAAAGCGACATCGAAAAAGTGATAAAAACATTAATCGAATACAAAACCACTAAAATGTGAACTGATCCGCCGGTAATTATTAAAGTTATGATTGCCGAAATCGCCATAAATAAAACGCCGTTTTTTACCACTAGGCGACTTGAAAGCGAGCTAAAAGATTTTGGCATCCATTCATCACTTGCCATGTTTGCAACTACGCTTGGACCAGCCAAAAATCCTGAATTAGCTGCAACTAAAAGTAGACCTGCTTCAAAAGCTAAAATTATTGGCACGACTGCGGCACCAAGTTGAAAATCACCAAAATGCCAATTTTCGGTAATGGTATAAAAAACTGAAGCGTTTAAAGTTTGACCTTCAATTTTTATAACGTCCCATAACAAATAAAGCATGATTATTCCAGCCGCCATAAAAGCCAGCGACACCGCAACGACAAACATGGTAAGCTTCGCCGTTTTAACGCGAGGTTCTGCCAAAGCGTGAACATTATTTGAAACCGCCTCAAGACCAGTATAAGTTCCACCGCCCATAGAAAAGGCTTTTAAAAATAATGAGATAACAAAAACTAAGCCGGCAGAATTTTTAATTTCTATAGATTCGTTAATAGCTTTTGGAACCAGTTCAAAAACACCGGAATGATGAGCAACAATTCCATAAATAATCAAAGCAAAATGAGTGATTATAAAACCAAGAAAAATTGGCATAAGGAATTTTATTGATTCTTTCATGCCGCGCAAATTAAGAATTGCCAATAAGCAGACAAAAAATATTGCCATGACTAACTTTATTTTTTGCCATTCAATTGGCAGAAAACTAAAAATAGCATCAATACCGCTGGCAACTGAAATTGAAATGGTAAGAACATAATCAATCAACAAAGCCGAGCCAGAAATTAATCCGGCATTGCGTCCTAATAATCTGGTAGCAACTCGGTAACCACCACCACCTTTGGGAAATAATTCAATTACCTGATTATAAGCATAAGAAATGATAAAAACTGTAAAAGCAGTGGCAATCGCCAAATAAATTGCCAATTCTTCGTGAGTTCCAAGCGCGAGAAAAGCTTCTTCCGGACCGTAGCAAGAAGAAGAAATTCCGTCAGCACCCAAACCAATCCAAGCAAAAAATGCTACCAACGAAATATGTTTTCTGGTTTCTTTATCGAAAGGGTCGCGCGGATCGCCCAAAAGAAAGTTTCTGATTTTAATCAACATGGCTTTTGATTTTTTTCATTAACTCATTAATTAACTCTATCGATTTCTCACCGCGATTTTTTTCAATAGCTGAAGAAATATCAATAAATCTGGCACCGCTGATTTTAGAGGCTGCGGCGAAGTTATTGATGTTGATTCCGCCTGATAAAAACCATTCGCGTCGACTTCTAAAACCAAAAAGAATTTTCCAATCAAAACTATGTCCATTACCACCAAAATCAGAGCTTGATGATTTTGGTTTGCTGTCAAATAAAAACATATCAGAAACACTTTCAAAAGCTCTGACTTCTCGTAAATCTTGTCTGCTGTTGATTTTAAAAGCTTTAATGATTTTTACGCGCGGAAAAATTTCACGAATTTTTTGCAAAAATCTTGGCGTTTCGCAGCCGTGAAATTGAAAATATTGCGGTGCTAAATTTTTATAAACTCTTTTGATTATTTCCAAATCAGTATTGGCAAAAACTGCAACTTTATTGATGGTTGGCGGAACTATTCGAGCAATCTCAATTACTTTATCAGGATCAATATAACGCGGCGATTTTGGTGAAAAAACAAAACCTATAAAATCAACTCTGTTATCAACTGCAGCTTTGACCGAAGCGCTCTCAGTAAAGCCGCATAGTTTAATTTTCATAAATAAATATTTAATAAGAAAAATTTCTAAGAACCTGTTTATACCAAGTTCTAAAACTTAAATCCTGGAGGAAGTGGAATGCCGCTAGTTGCTGATTTAATTGAATTAGCAGAACCTTCGTCAGCTTTACTTTTAGCATCGTTAAAAGCAGCGACTAATAAATCTTCAAGAATTTCTTTCTCGTCTTTATTGATTAAAGATTCATCAATAAAAATTTTTTTAGCGGCGCCAGCTCCAGAAACTACAACTTTAACCATGCCGCCGCCGGCAGAACCTTCAAAATCGCTGTTAGCGAGATCATCTTGGATTTTTTGCATTTTCTTTTGCACTTCTTGCGCTTGGCGCATTAATGATTTTATATCCATAAAAATTTATTTTTTGTTTTTTGAGCTAAAAATTTTTGCAGCTTCGTTAATTTTGTAGCGCGCGATTTGGGCAATTCTTTTCAAATATCCAGCTTTGTCAACGCTTTCCTTGGCAAAAAGTGAATATTCAAAATTTTTATAATCCTTAACTTCAATAGACAAAGTAGCAATTTTATCACCCTTAGAAATTGGCGCGTAAAGAGGTTCTTTATATTTTACTTTTACAGTAATGCTGCTTAGAGATTTTTCGCGCGGTATATTAAATGCAACTTCACGATCGATAATTGCTTTGACTTCAGAATCAGAACCTAGCCAAGTCGGAATTTTTACCACTTCCTGATCTTTATGAAATAGGGTAAGTTTGTTGTAATAGTTGAAACCGTAGTCCAGTAACTCGGTAATAATTGCTGCTCTTTTTTTTGGAGTTGGCGCTTTGTTTACAACCGCAATTAAAGTACGATCATCGCGACGAACTGCACCAAGAACACCATAACCGCCAGCATCAGTATGACCAGTTTTGCCGCCCAAAACTCCTTCATAATTTTGCTTAATTAAAGGGTTGCGATTTTGTTGAACAATATTGTGATAAGTAAATTGCTGAATACCAAGATAGTGAGAATATTGAGGAAAATCTTGGTAAATTCTCGAAGTTAAAATTGCCAAATCACGCACACTCATGTAATGACCTTCCTCATAAAGCCCATGCGGATTTTTAAAATGGCTGTTTTTTAAGCCAAGTTCACGCGCTTTAACATTCATTAAATTGACAAAATTATTCAAACCACCAGCAGTAGTTTGCGCCAAGGCAATTGCTGCGTCATTACCAGAAACCGCTAACAAACCTTTGAGTAACTCATCGATAGTAACAATGTCGCCGTAATTTAAAAACATGGTTGAGCCAGATTTGCGCCACGCGTCTTTGCCAATCAAGCATTGATTATCAAATTTAATTCGTCCTTTTTGGATTTGATCAAAAACCACATAAGCCGTCATAACTTTGGTCATTGAAGATGGCGGAATGCGAACATCAGGATTTTTAGCTAGCAGAATTTCTTTAGTATCAGCATCTAACAAAAAATAAAATTGTGCCTCTTGTAAATCGCGAAAATAATTTTGGGAATTAGCCGATGATTTTTTTTCAGCAGCGTAAATATTGCTTGAAAGAACTATAAAAAATAAACAAAGCAATTTCTTCATAAATCAAAAATACATCAGTTGGTTTTTGGTGGCACATTTGGCAGCGGAATTGCCACTGGCAGATTGTTAGTTGAATTATTTGGCAAAGTAACAGGTGGATTTATCGGCGCCACAACAGGAGCTGGCACTGCGATAGGAGGATTAGGATTGGTTACTGTTTTTGCAGAATTATCTGGCAGAATAACTGCTTTTGGCAAATTAGTTTTATTTTTATCTAAAAGTTTATCAGTCTTCTTAATTTTTTTATCTTCAGCATCATTTTTATTAGTCTGATCAAATAAAGAATCTGATCCGAAAATTTTAATTGTTTGTAATTTTTGTTTTAATTTTTTTTGCTCAAAAATCAGAGTCTGACTATTTTCAATATCTTGAGAAGACTTAGCAGCATTGATATTATCAATATTTTTTTGCAATAATTTTCTGCTGATTAAAAGATATTCTTTATCAGACATTGCCGCTTTTATGCCGTAAGCATCCTGACTTGGAACTTCAATATTATCAAACTCAGCACCAATTTGTTTAAAAGGCACGCTGATAGGAAAATTATAATTATTTTCAAACATTTCTGCCGAACTTGTAAAAACTGCAGAAGCGGGAATTTGATTAGCGAATTGTTGTGTTGAGTAATATTCAGGAATTTCAGGAGCATGTGAATTGGTGTATATTCTCTGTTCTTGGGCAATTGGCGCGCTAAAATTTATTTTATCTTTTAGTTCAGTTTTTGGCGCCAATCTTCCAGCTTTTATTTCGATTATTTGTTCACCATATTTTTCGTTAAAATTTTCATTTATGTTATTTTCATTAGAACAGCTGAAAATTGCGGTGAAAAGACCGGTCAGAAGAAGAAATTTATATTTTAATATTTTAGCAAAATTGACCGAAAAATTCATGAGAATGAATTATTTATTTTTGACAATAATCGCATCATGACCAGAACTTTTGATTTTATTTAAAGTTGCTTTAGCAGTTTTTTCGCCAGCAAAAGGTCCAAGCAAAACCCGATAAATTATTTTTCCATCTTTGTCTGATTGTTCAATTTTACCTTGATAAAATTTTTGCATTTTTATCAAAGTTTGATTGGCATTTTCTTCATTTGCAAATGAGCCAGTTTGAATAAAAATTGTTTTACCATTTTTGGTTTTTTTAGTCGGTAAGTTATTTGCTTCATCATCTTTGATAAGCGCAACTGAATTGGCTTTAGATGATTTCAACTTCATTTTATTTTTGGTTTTTTTATTAGTCGCTGCATCAGATAAATCATATTCAATTTCTTGATCTTTGTTAGCAACTTCACCAACTGAAGTAGTAGAATTTTCTGATTTTTTATCGCTAATATTTTTAGCAATATTTTGGGCATCAGCAATATCACTTTTGGGCAAATTATAAGATGGCGCACTTTGCAATTGTTCTGCGTTAGAAACATTACCAAAATCTGCGTTGGCAGAAGCAATAAATTGTTTATTTGCAGTAATCTGATTAGAATTATTGGTTTGTGGAATTTGTTGTGCTTGATTTTGTTGCTGCGGAATTTGTTGTTCTTGATTAATTGATGATTGCTGCATATTGGCAAATTGCTGCGGATTGCGACCTTGTGATTCAAGTATTCTGGCGTTTAATTCTGGAACGCGAGTTTGAATTGGCTTTGTTTCACCATTTAATCCAACAATACGAAAATTAGAAGCGCCTTGATCTTGATTGGCGCAGCTAGCAAGAGACAAAACCAAAAAAACTAAAAAATTTTTCAAAGCTGATTTTGGCGCTGTATTATTTGCGCGGAATTGCTTAGAATTATTAAAAAACCCGTATGTACCTTTAACATACGGGTGGGGTTCCCCACAAGCGTGGGGCGCGGCTCGTGCCGCGTTGCCGTATCCCAAAGGGATAAAGGCTTTAAAAAAATAAATCTCAGTCATGGACTTTTATAATTAATCAAATTCAAACTTTATTTGAATTTGGCTCATTTGAATTTGGCTCAATTTATACTCAATTGGTTTAAGTATAAATTTGTATTTTATGCAGCTTTCACGCCTTGTAAATTTTTCGCAAAACTAATTTGTGACGACAAAAACACTAGTGTTTTTTTTCTGATTTTTCTTCATCATCAAACAAAATTCTGGTGGCAGCGCCTTCTAAATCTTCATATTGTTTATTTTTTAAACTCCATAAAAAAGCCGCCAATCCAAGCAAAGCAATGATTAGCGTGATTGGAATTAAAAAAATTAAGACTGACATTTTTTGTTGATACGAAAAGAATTAAATAAAACCAATAATGATGATGATGACATTGCAATTGCCGCAATCAAAGGCACAACATAACCTAAAATTGCAAAAGGCAGCGCAATCAAATTATAAATCAAGGCAATTGCTAAGTTCTGTTTCATCAACGCAATTGATTTTTTTGCCAAATTAATCAACTCAATAATTGGCATTAATTTTTCACCTTGAATGACAATATCAGCAATGTTTTGCGCCAAATCAGAAGCTTGAGAAAAAGAAATTGAAACATAAGACGCAGCCAAAGCCGGAGCATCGTTAAGACCATCACCAATCATAACAAATTTTTTGTTTTCAGCTTTTAAATTCTCTAAAAATTTTAGTTTTGTAACCGGAGTTTGCTCAAAATAAAATTGTTCAATCTGTAATTTTTGCGCCATATCAATAACTGCTTTTTTAGAATCTCCTGATAATAAAATTATTTCTTTACCAGCAGCGCGCAGCTTTTTAATAACTGTCTTGGCGTCACTTTTAATTTTATCAGAAAATAAAAACATTACTTCATCTTCACCAAATTTCATAAAACAACTCAGCTGATCTTCGTTTTTGAATTTACTAATTTTAGATGAATTTTCAATCTGACAAAAATCTTCTCGACCTAGTTTTAAAATTTGATCAGCAAAAACTGCCGATAGTCCGAAGCCTTGATTTTCAAGCACTTGTAGCTCGATTAAATCTTCTTTAAAATTTGCTGAAATTGCTTTTGCAATTGGATGACGACTTTTTTTGGCTAAACTTGCGGCTAAATGTAAATAGAATTTTTCATCACGAATAGTTTGATTTGCAGCATTTTTTAAAATTTTTATCGCCACTAATTCTGGCGCACCAATTGTTAAACTGCCGGTTTTATCAAAAATAATAATATCAACTTCATTAAGTTTTTCCAAGGCTTCGCCGGACTTTACCAAAATACCTTTTTTAATAAAATTTGAAATTACCATAGTTTGAATAATCGGCACCGCCAAAGCCAAAGCGCACGGACAAGTTATTATCAAAACTGCTGTGGCATTCATCAAAGCTAATTCCCAACCACTTTTCAACCAAAATAAAAAAGTTGCCAAAGCAATTAAATGAACTGCAGGCGTGTAAAATTTTGCAAGATAATCGGCGATACGAATATAATGATTTTTTTTATTTTCAGCTTCCTGACTCAATCGCATTATTTGCGATAATAAACTATTTTGCGGTGATTTAGTAATTTTTATTTTTAGCGGCGCTGTCAAATTTATCATGCCGGAAAAAACTTCCGCACCAACGCCAAATTTTTTTGGTAAATTTTCACCAGTAATCAAAGCTGTATCAATTTCACTAGCTCCTGAAATTATAATTCCATCAGCAGAAATTTTTTCACCAGCAGCAACCAACAAAATCATATCTTGGCGTAGTTTCTTGCTTGGCAATATTTTAATTTTTTTATCTTCTTCAATTCGACCAAAACTGGCAGCAAGCAAACTAAATTCAGTGGCAATATTGAAAGCTTTTTTGCGTGCTTTTAAATCTAAATAACGCCCAATTAATAAAAAGAAAATCAGCATTAAAGCTGAATCAAAATAAATGTGAGAGGCGCCACGAAAGGTTTCAAGCAAACTAACTAAACAAGCAAGAAAAATGGCAATTGAAATTGCCAAATCCATATTTGGATAACCTTGTTTTAAAGATTTATAGGCTGAAGAAAAAAAGATTCGTGATGAAAAAATAATTATCGGCAATGCAATTAAGGAAGAAAATAAATGCAGTAAATTTCTGGTAACAACACCCATTTCGCTGGCATCATAAAACCACAAACAAAAAGAAAATAACATTATGTTACCAACGCCAAAGCCAGCAACAGCAAGAGCGCGCAGAATTGAATCATTATATTTTTTTTCTGCTGAATTTAAAATTTCTTCATCAAAAGGTAATAATTTATAACCAATCTGCTCAATTAAATTTACTAGTTCATTACCATTTTTAGCGACGCCGCGCCATTTTAAAAATAAAGTTTTTCTGGCTAGATTAATACGAGCATCCACAACATTTTCTTGACGCTTTAAAATATTTTCAATCAACCAAACGCAGGCAGCGCAAGACATGCCTTGAATCATCAGTGAAATTGAATTACTGCCATCTTTTTCATTAAAAACAAATTCTGTAATATCAGTATTTTCAGTGATTTCGGGCTTATTTTCGCCAGCAATAAATTGTTCTTGGCGCAGCTTGTAATAATCTGTAAAACCAAATTTATTGATAATTTTATAAGCAGTTGCGCAACCCAAACAGCAAAAATTTTCATCATCTTTTTTAAATTCTTCACCGCAATGACGACAAAGTTTTTTCATTGAATAATGTAACGCTTGGTTTTTAAAAAGTTATCCGAACCTTTTACAGCTTTAATAACAAAGATCCATTGTCCTTCAAGCGGAAAATTAATTTTAGCAAAATATCTGCTGCCATTTTTATTTGGGTAAAATTTTAGCTCTTGAGAAAAATCATCGCCATCTTGAATTGGTCTTACAAAATCAACAGTTACAATTGCATCGTTAATTTCTTTTTTGTTTTGGTCTTGCAAAAAAACTTCAAGCTGACCGGATTTTTTGCCTAAATTTTTGTAAGAAATTTCTAAATTCCAGCCCAACTCTTTTTGTTTTTTTGCTTGCTCAATAACTTTTTCATAATGCAAACCTTGATGATAAGAATCCTTCTCAATAACACCACGCCAAGTTTTTTGTGAAATATAAATATAACAAATATCAACCGCTAAAACCACGCCAAAAAAAGCAAAAAAGAAATAGGGAATTTTTGATTTTTTAGATAAAATTTTTTCTTCATTTATCATTATTTTTTTTGATGAGTTACTTGATGAATTCTTTTTAAACAAAATTTTAGATCATTACCAATTTTATCAAAATCAGCGGCGATAATTTCTTTGCGTGCAATCAAAATATAATCGTGATGATTTTTAGCATATATCGGCGCCAAAGAGCGAAATGCTTCACGCAATCTTCTTTTGGCAAGATTTCTAATCACCGCCGATTTGCTAACTGTTTTTGCCACAGTATAACCAACCCGACAAAAATCCTTCAAACGTTTATTTTGCTCTAAGTTTTGCAAATAAATTGACGCAGACGATGAAGATAATAACAGAATTGTTTGTGAATAAAACTTCTGACTTTTTTTGCCGATTTTTTTAAACTCTGCTGATTTTTTAATTGAGAGTATTTTAAGAGACATTGCGGCGAATTTGTTGGATATTATACCAAATCTAAATTCTTTGGTTTGCTATGATTTATTTTTTCGTGACACGAGCCGCGCCCCGCGCTTGTGAAGAGCCAACCGTATGTTGAAGGTACATACGGGATATTTTTTGATAAAAATTACAAAACGTAAAAGTGAATTTTAGAATTAAACCGTAAGAGAAGCGCGACCTTTCAAGCGACGACGAGCCAAAACTTTACGACCGCCAGCGGTTGCCATTCTTGATCTGAAGCCATGTCTTCTTTTGCGCACTATTTTACTTGGCTGCCAAGTTCTTTTCATAAATTACCTTGATTTGGAATTAGTTTTTTTAGTCATCTAAAAGCGAGGCGGCGCAAGTTACGGATAGTTTTTTTAAATGCAAGTAGAGCTATTTTTTAACTCGATTTTTTTCATCAACCAACACTATTTTAGGCTTGTGTTTATTAGCTTCGTCTTGAGAAAAAGAGGCATAAGCAATAATAATTACATGATCGCCAGCGTGCACTTTTCTAGCCGCTGCTCCGTTGATTTGAATGGCGCCTGAACCAGCTTTGGCTGGAATTACATAAGTAGTAAAACGCTCGCCATTATTGATGTTGAGCACGTCGACTTTTTCGTGAACTAAAATATTTGCCGCTTTAAGCAAGTTAGTGTCGATTGAAATTGAGCCTTCGTAATTGAGATCAGCCTTAGTTACTGTAGCGCGGTGGATTTTGGCTTTGAGAAGTGTCAGTTGCATTATTTCAAATTTTTTAAATTGGAGATTGAGTCAGGATTAACTAAAGTTGAAGTGTCGCCCAAATCTTCAACGCCTGTAATAATTTTTTTTAAAATACGGCGCATAATTTTACCAGAACGAGTTTTGGGAAGATCAGCCACAATGTAGATTTTCTCTGGTCTGGCGATAGCGCCGATTTCTTTTTCAATGATTTGAGAAATTTCTTTTTCCAAATTTTTGGCAGAATTTTTAGTAATTACAAAAACATAAATCACCTCGCCTTTAATGTCATGAGGCACGCCAATCACCGCTGATTCGGCAACCGCCAAATGCGAATTAACCGCGTTTTCAATTTCAGCAGTTCCTAAACGATGGCCAGAAACTTTAATTACATCGTCAGTTCGGCCAATGATTCTGTAGTATCCGTCGTCACTTTCAAAAGCACCATCGCCACTAAAATAATGATTTGGAAATTGCTGATAATAAGTTTTAAAAAATTTTTCCTTGTCACCCCAAACGCCGCGCGCCATTGCTGGCCAAGGTTTGGCGAAGCATAAATTTCCTACCTTATTTTTCTTAGTAATTTTTTTGCCATCTTCATCAAATAAAATCGGCATAATTCCAGGTAGCGGCAAACCAGCGTGCGTCGGCTTGCTTGCCGTGACGTGAGCCAGTGAAGAAATTAAAATTCCGCCAGTTTCGGTTTGCCACCAAGTATCAACAATTGGACATTTTTTGTTGCCGATTTTTTCAAAATACCATTGCCAAGCTTCCTCGTTGATTGGCTCGCCAACGGTTCCCAAAGTTTTTAGCGAAGATAAATCATGATTTTTAACAAACTCGTCGCCCTTTTGCATTAAAGCGCGAATGGCAGTTGGCGCGGTGTAAAAAATATTTACTTTATGCTTGTCGATTATGTCCCAAAAGCGCGCCGGCGTTGGATAAGTAGGGATTCCTTCAAACATCAAAATTGTTGCCGCATTTAAAAGCGGGCCATAAACTAAATAGCTGTGACCCGTGATCCAGCCAATATCGGCGCTGCAAAAGAAAATGTCATTTTCTTGATAATGAAAAACATTTTTAAAAGAATAGCCAGCGTAAACCATGTAGCCCGCGGTTGTGTGAAAAATTCCTTTGGGATTTCCTGTTGAGCCAGAAGTATAGAGAATGAAAAGCGGATCTTCCGAGTCGCAAGCTTCAGACTTGTGATTTGTTGAATGTTTGGCGATTTCGTCTTGCCAAATTAGAAGATTTTTAGTTTTTAAAATCTCAGCCTCACCTCTTTTATAAACCAAAATTTCCGCAACTGAATTACACTGCAAAACCGCTTCCCTAGCAATCTCAAGCAGCTCAATTTTTTTGTCACCGCGAAAAAGCAAATCAGCCGTAATTAAAATTTTTGCTTGCGAATCTTTAATACGATCAGCCAAAGATTTGGCAGAAAATCCAGCAAAAACCACGCAGTGAACCGCGCCAATTCTAGCACAAGCCAGCATCGCCACCACACTTGGCGCAATCATTGGCATATAAATACAGACGCGATCACCTTTTTTAATACCGCGCGCCACCAATAAATTAGCTAGTTGGCAGGTTTGTTTATGTAATTGTCGGTAAGTTAATTTTTGATTTGGCTGATCTGGTTCATTGCCTTCCCAAATAATAGCGATTTTATCTGGCGAGTCTTGCAAATGGCGATCCAAGCAGTTGTAAGCAATATTAGTTTTACCATCTTTAAACCACTCAATTTGTGGTTTTGACAAATCGCAATTCATCACTTGGCGATATTTTTCAAACCAAGAATAATTGTCGGCAATTTCACCCCAAAATTTTTCAGGATCAGCAATTGCAGCTTGGTATTGCTGTTCGTAATCACTTTTCGATTGAATGAAAAACATGAGAAATACTAAAAAACCTGATTAAAAGTACCGAACTTTCTTAAAAAATAAAACTTATTGCAGAGGCGCTAATTTACTTAGCGCGCAGCAATTCAACTTAGACCAAATTCAAATGAAGTTTGAATTTGATTTCAAAAACTTGCGCGCCACTTCAAGTAAATCAATTATGGCGTCGCGAATTTTGGCATCAAAACCAATATTTTTTTTCGCCCAATTGGAAACCCAAGGGCGCGCCAAATTCCAAATATTTAAGTTGGGATCAAGCGTAACTCCAACGCCTTCAACCAATAATAAGGTTTTTTGTAACAATAATAATTCTGGTCGCGTTACCATTTTATAGTCGCGCGTCATAGTAATTAAGTTGGCTAAAAGTTTGGCAATCGAAATATCTTTAACATTTGATCCAACAATCACTTCGCCAATTTTGCGACAAGACAAAGCCAGATCATCAACATCGGTATTTGGCGGCACCAAGCCACCATCAATGTGCAACTGCGCAACTCTTTGATAATTTTTATTTAAAAAACCAATCAAAATTTCAGCAACTATCAAGCGAGTTTTTTTATCAATTTTGCCCATAATACCAAAATCAACCACACCAATATCGCCATTTTTTAGCAAAAACAAATTTCCGGGATGCATATCGGCATGAAAAAATCCATGAACATAAACTTGATTGAAATAGCTAATCACAAGGTTTTGAGCGATTTGTTTTTTATCAAAAGTTGAATTTGTAATTGCTTCCTGATTTGAAAACGCAATGCCATCAAGCCACTCTAAAACTAAAATTTTTGAGGTAGAAAATTGCCAGAAAATTTCTGGTACATAAAAACCTTTAACATCTTTTAATTCTTCTTTAAGGCGCGAAGCGTTGCTGGCTTCGTGTAACAAATCAAGTTCGTCACGTGCAACTTGCTGCAAAAGTTGTGCAATATCAAAAAAACTTTTAGCAAGAAATTGCGAAAATAATCGCAAAATTTTGATGATAATTTTTAAAGTTCTAAGATCACGCGCCATAATTTTGGCAATATTTGGCCGCAGAATTTTTACCGCAACTTTTTTGCCATCATGCAATTTTGCCAGATGAACTTGTGCGATTGAGGCGGAAGCAATGGCAGAAAAATTAAATTCGATAAAAAATTTGGAGAAATTTTCACCAAATTCCTGGTTAATAATTTTTTTTAATTGTTTGGATGAACAAGGTTGAAGATCATCTTGAAAATGTGCTAAAATTTTAGCGAGCTTTTCACCAACCAAATCAGGTCGTACCGACAATATTTGCCCAAGCTTGATAAATGAAGGTCCGGCAAATTTAAGAAAATAGTAAATTGCAGATTCTTTAAAAAAGGGATAAGTTAAGAGCGCGGCTAAAAAAAGGCAAAATAATCTGATTAAATTTAGCACATTTATATCAAAGTAGAAATCTGTTGGTTAATTGCCGGAAGGGGAAGTTGGAATTGCCGAAGAAGAACTGCCTGTCTGATGCAGATCAACTTTTATTTTTGTTAAATCAACATTAACTCCTGCCCAACCAAACATTTTATTAAGCAGCTGAGAAATAATATCGATTATGTTGGTTGAAACTTCTTGAACTCTTGATATAATTAGCTTGAAAGCGTTAGTAGCTTCAGGAGATAATTTTAAAATTACCGCCAAATCATCAACGGTGATAATGTTTAAAATTAGCATAACAAAAATTAATGAAAAAGCCGTTGATGCCAAAAGAATTACACTTCTTAGAGTAAAAAACGAGACAAAATCCAAAATCATAAAGTAAGAGAATCAATAGATTTGTTAAAAGGCTTTAAAAGCTTCAAGCAAGTGTTAAGTTCGATGAATTAACTATCAAGAAAATTAACAAGGCTGTCGCAAATCAATCATTGCTGAATTTCAGCCTTGGTTTCATCAGATATTTGCTTAATCGCATCTTTCATAGTGATTGGTTTATTTAAGCATTCGCCATAATAGATTACAGGAGTTACTGGACGAGCATTGTAGTTTTGTTCAATTAAATGAGCAAAGGTCATGTCGTAAATTTTTTCCTGCTTGGAAGTAATACGAAAAAAAATTTTTCCTGAATTATTAAGACAATATTTTTTCTGTTTTAACAGATTAAGCAAAAGATCAGATTCAGCTACTGTCATTTTAGGATTAACTTTGTCTGGCTTTGAATTTTGGTTAGCACGAAGATAATCATCACTGACTGCAAAGGTAAAATTTTTACTACCCTGACCATATAAATTTACTCGACCATATTGCGAAAAGTCTTGAGTAGCGCAGGAAAAAGCTAAAATAAAAATTAGCGGATAGAGTCTAAGAATTAACATTGGTAGTATCACCTTCAACAACGCCAGATTTGACAAAGAAATCTAATTTTTCCTTAATTCTTGAAGCTTTGCCAGTGAGGTTTCTTAAGTAATAAAGTTTGGCACGACGAACTATGCCTTGCTTTAAAACTTCAACGCTAACTAGTAATGGCGAGTAGATGGTAAATTTTCTTTCAACACCAATGCCGCTACTAATTTTTCTGACTGTGAAAGTAGCAGCATAGTTTGAAGCGTCTTTGGTTTTGGCAATTACAATGCCATTGAAAGCCTGAATACGACTATTGCCACCTTCGGTAATTTTATATTTTACGCTGACAGTATCACCAACTTTAAAACTCGCTAAGTCTGCACCTCTAATAGCTTTGGTTTTTTTGACTTGCTCTTTGGCAAAATCTGAAAGTATATTTTTCATTGTCATGATATTTTAAGATTTTTTAGCTGTCTTTTTTTCTTTCACTTCAGTTGCGGCAGATTCTAATTCCGCAACTCTGTCAACTAGCTCAATAATTGCCATTGGAGCTTTATCGCCAGTTCTGAAACCAAATTTCAAAATTCTTAAATAACCACCATTTCTGGTAGCAAATCTTGGCGCAATTTGTTTAAAAAGTTTTTCAATAATTTCTTGATTGCCTAGAATAGAAGCAGCCAAACGACGATTAGCTAGATTATCTTTCTTGGCTAAAGTAATTAGTTTTTCAACAAATGGTCTGATTTCTTTGGCTTTTGGTAAGGTAGTTTTGATCAATTCATGCTTAAGCAAAGAGATTGATAAGTTACGAAATAATGACTTTCTACTAGCACTATTTCTGCCCAATTTTCTACCTTTAATTCTGTGTCTCATTTTACAAAGTCATTAAATTTTAGAATTCTTTATTTTTCACCTTGAGTAAATCTTCCAGGTTTTTTGGTGGCCAGTTGGTAAGCTTCATACCGAAACCAAGCCCCATAGCTTTTAGATTTTCTTTTAATTCGTTAAGTGATTTTCTGCCAAAATTAGCGGTTTTAAGCATTTCGCCTTCTGATCTTGAAACTAAGTCACCAACATAAATTATATTTTCATTCTTCAAGCAATTATAAGATCTAACCGAAAGCTCAAGCTCATCAATGGTTTTAAGCAGATTTTTATTAAATTCTGGCTCAAGACTTATCTCTTTACGAGCTGGAGTTTCTAGCTTGCTAACATCAAAATTAATGAATACTTGTAATTGATCTTGTAAAATTTTAGCGGCTACACCAAGCGCGTCCTGAGGAGTAATTGTGCCATTAGTGTCAATCTCTAAAATTAATTTATCGTAATCGGTAATTTGTCCAACACGAGCATTTTCAACTTTATAGGCAACTCGGCTAACTGGACTAAAAACTGCATCGATCGCAATTGCGCCAACGCCATGTTCAGCCTTCTTAGAAGATTCAGCAACTACATAACCTTTGCCACATTCAACATGCATTTGCATATCAATTTTCGCACCTTTATCCAGAGTGCAAATAACCAAGTCTTTGTTGGTAATTTCAACACCAGCCGGAGTTTCAATTGAGCCAGCATAAACTGGACCAACTTTGTTAGTAGAGAGCTTAAGAACACAAGGTGAAGAATCGGTTTTGGTAATTGCCAAAGATTTGATGTTCATTATTATGTCGAGCACATCTTCTTTAATACCTTCAATTGAACTATATTCATGAAGTACACCTTCAATCTTGATTGAGGTAACGGCAAATCCAGCAATTGAGGATAAAAGAATTCTTCGTAAAGCATTACCCAAAGTATCACCAAAGCCTCTTTCAAAAGGCTCTAAAACGATGATTGATTTTGTTGTGTTGTCGTAACCTTCTTTAACCACGACAGAGCTTGGTTTGGTAAGTAACTGCCAGCTTTCTTTCAGGATTGTCATATTTTTGATTGGATTGCTTTAATTAATAGAAATTAAACTCTTCTTCTTTTTGCTGGTCTGCAGCCGTTATGAGGATGGTAGGTATTATCTACAATCATAGTAACGTTAATTCCAGCAGCTTGAATAGCGCGAAGCGAAGCTTCTCTGCCAACTCCCGGACCTTTGATTTCAACCACTACGGTTTGTAGACCATATTCTTTAGCCGATTCAACCGCATTTTGAGTAGCGATTTGCGCAGCGTATGGCGTAGCTTTTCTTGAACCTTTAAAACCATGTTTTCCAGCTGAAGACCAGCAGATTATATTGCCCTGTAAATCAGTAACTGAAACAATAGTATTATTAAAGCTGGCGTAAACGTGAACCACGCCACTGGCAATACTTTTCTTTTTTTTGCTGGTAGTTTTTTTACCACTATATTTAGTCATATTTTAAATTAATTATTTGGTCACTTTTTTCTTACCGGCAATTGCAACTCCTCTGCCTTTACGAGTTCTGGCGTTAGTATGTGTTCTTTGTCCGCGAACAGGAAGTTTTTTTACATGCCTGATACCTTTATAACAACCAATATCAACCAATCTTTTTATATCAGAAGAAACTTTTCTGCGCAGATCTCCTTCAAGAGTTGGATATTCTTTTTCAAGCAAAGTTCTAACCTGAGAAAGCTTGTCTTCGCTGATTTGATGAGTTCTAAGACCTAAATCAATTTTTAGTTTCTGACAAATTTTATTAGCAGTGGTTGTGCCAATTCCGTAGATGTAAGTCAAAGAGATGACAAATCTTTTTTCTTTTGGAATATTGACACCAGCAATTCTAGCCAAGGTAAAGCTCCTATTATGTTTTAGTTATTATTTTTTAGGGAAATTTTTCGAAATTGCAGCGCTCAATTGAGCAAAAACGAGGGGCACGCTTTTTATGGCCTCAATTGAACAAAGCAAGTTCTTTTTTTCATAATAATCAATCAGTTCAAGAGTGGAATTTTTATAAACTCTCATTCTATTCCTAACCGTAGATTCATTATCATCAGATCGACTTTCAAACTGATCTGACTTACAATTGTCGCAAATTCCCGCTTGTTGCGGCTGTTTAAAATAGCTATTATAAACAGCGCCACATTGTTTGCACATAATACGCCCGGAAATTCTTTTGATCAAAATTTCATCAGAAATTTCAAAATTAAAAACAATATCAATTTTTTTATTCAAAGAATTCAGCATTGAATCAAGAGCAATTGCCTGATCAATATTTCGTGGAAAACCATCAAGAATAAAACCATTTTGGCAATCGCTTTGAATGATACGATTTTTAATTATACTAATCACAACTGAGTCAGGAACAAGATCTCCTGAATTCATATAGGATTTTGCTAACTTACCAATTTCGCTGCGCAGTTCAACTTCTTTACGCAAAGCTTCGCCAGCTGAAATAGCGGGAATATTAAGTTCAGCCGCCAACATGGTTGCTTGTGTTCCTTTTCCTGATCCTGGAGGTCCTAAAAAAATTATGTTAATCATTTAGGCTCGAACCCTTACCCTTCTTTTTTTATTCATTGATGAGCCATATTTGTTGGTAAATAAATGTGACTGCACTTGATTAATTAAATCCAAAACTACATTGACCATAATTAAAATTCCCGTGCCGCCAATATGCAGAGGCATTGAATATTTAGTAACCAAAATTTCGGGCGTAATACAAACAAAAATCAGATAGACTGCGCCAATTAAGGTTAAGCGCGAAACGATCTTATCCAAATGAGCAGATGTATTAGCGCCGGGACGAATGCCTAAGATAAAACAATTACTTTTTTTTAAGTTATTTGCTACCTCTTCGGTGTTGAAAATAATTGAAGAATAAAAATAAGAAAAAAACAAAATCAGAGCCGAAAATAGAAATAAATATAGAGCACCGCCTCTACGTAATATTGAAACCATAAAGTCGCCTTCAACACCGGCGAATTGAACCAAAGCCGCTGGAAACATTAAAATTGAACTGGCAAAAATTGGCGGAATGACGCCAGCAATATTAATTTTAAGCGGTAAAAATGATGAGTCAGCCATTCCAGAAGCTTTCATCATTGCACCATTAGGATATTGAATTCTGATACGTTTGTGAGTTTTTTCAACGAAGCAAACGAACATTAAAAAACCAGCAAAAGTGACAAAAAATAAAACTATCGTTAGCCAAGAATATACGCCAGTTCTGGATAAATCAAAAACCTGAATAATAGTTGAAGGCAAAGAAGAAACGATGCCTACAAAAATAATCAGTGAAATTCCATTACCAATTCCCGAAGAAGTTATTCTTTCGCCAAACCACATTAGCATTACTGTGCCACCAACAAGACTGATACAAGTTGTCCACATAAAAATTGGCGAATCTGAAATAAAAGCGCTTTGCTCAACATTAGCAAGTGCGTAATAAACACCCAGGGATTGGAAAAATGCTAAAACTATTGTAAGGTAGCGTGTATATTGATTGATCTTAGCGCGACCATATTCACCTTCTTTCTTAAGCGCTTCCAAACCTTTATACATCGAGGTCAGAAGCTGCATAATAATTGAAGCAGTAATATAGGGCATAATGTTAAGAGCAAAAATGCTCATTCTTTGTAAGGCGCCGCCAGAAAATAAATTGACCATGCCAAAAATGTTAGCACCCGAGCTGGCAAAAAATTTTTTTAACACCTCAACATCAATACCAGGAATTGGAACAAAAGTGCCAAATCTATAGATCAGTAAGATAAAAAGCGTGAATAAAATTCTTTTTTTTAATTCTGAATTTGCAGTTAAAGATGACACAATTTTTAGATTTAAAAAAGATTTAGAAACGGGCTTTAGGCAAAAGTTTTAGCTTTTTGTGAGTAGCTATCGACTGCAACTTTAAAAGTTACTTTTGGCGCCTGATCTTTACCCATAATTAGTTTTACTTTTGAATCTTTATTTTTAACCAAGCCATATTCGACCAATTTTTCTTTGGTAACCAAAGTGATTTGCGGATCACGCTTGCTAACCGCGAAGGTTACATCAGCAATGGTTATAGCTTCATATTCTTTTTTAAGAACATTAGTGAAACCTTTTTTAGGAAGGCGCATATGCACTGGCGTTTGACCACCTTCAAAACCTTTTACGGAGTGATGTCCAGTTCTGGCTTTTTGACCTTTAACACCACGACCAGAAGTTTTGCCCTTGCCAGAACCAATGCCACGACCAACTCGGATCGCATCATTTCTTTTAATTTTTGCCAGATTATTTAGTGAGATAGACATTTTATTATACTAATGAAACTTTAATTATGTGCTGAACTTTTTTAATCATTCCCAAAACCGCTGAAGAACAAGTAAGATTTGCATTACTGCCAATTCCTCTAAGACCAAGACCAATTAAACTGCCCTTCTGGCGATCATCAAGCTTTGATCCGCCTTTAACTTGAGTAACAATTATTTTTTTATTTAAAAAATTATCCAACTGCATGAGACTATTCATTATTTGTGTTAAGAGCTAAATTTCTTCTTTTGACAATTTCAGAAATTTCTTTTGATCTTTTTTCGGCAATAATTTTTGGTGAAGTCAAAGATTTTAAAGCGCCAAAAGTAGCGCCAACCATATTATAAGGATTTGATGTGCCAACAGATTTAGCAACAATGTCATGAATACCGGCACATTCAAAGATTGCACGCATTGGACCACCAGCAATTACGCCAGTACCAGCTGGAGCAGCTCTTAGATAGACTTTAGCCGAACAAAATCTACCAAATATATCATGATGAATTGTTCTGCCTTCTTTTAGAGAAATTTTAGTCATAGCTTTTTTGGCCGCTTCAAAAGCTTTATTTTTAGCATCTGTTACTTCAGTAGCATTACCTTTACCAAAACCAACGCGACCGTTTTTATCGCCAACTACGACTAATGCTGCAAATGAAAGGTTTTTACCGCCTTTAACGGTTTTAGAAACTTTATTAACCGCAATTAGCCTTTCGACAATTTCTGAATTATTATTTTTAGCTTGTTTTGACATCTGATAAAATTTTAAAAATTATAAATGAACTTATAAAAAAACCATTTTTATAAAAACTTTGTGAGAAATTTCTTTAACACAAAAAATGTTTTTTATCGACAGTTTTTATCGTAAGATCAGAATGATAAACCTGATTCTCGGCAAGCTTCAGCCAAAGCTTTAACTCTGCCACCATAAATGTAAGCGCCTTTATCAAAAACAACTTCTTTAATGTTATTTTTTAGGCAGATTTGGGCAAATTCTTTGCCAACTAATTTGGCTTTCTCAATGCCGCTAATTTTTTTATTTTCTGCAAAATTCAAAGTTGAGAAAGAACTCAATACTTTTCCGTCAATACCAATAAGCTGAGCATAGAAATTTTTGTTAGATCTAAAAACAACAATTCTTGGTCGCAAAGATTTATTATGTTTGACGATATTGCTTTTAATGCGATATTTTCTTCTTTCGTAATTAGTAAGCATATTATTTTTTCTTACCCTCTTTTCTTAAGATTTTTTTACCAAAAACTTTTACGCCCTTTCCTTTGTAAGGTTCAGGCTTTCTAAATGAAATTATTTCTGAAGCTGTTTGTCCTACTAAAACTTTGTCGCTGCCACTTAATACAATCAAATTTGGCTTTTCGAAAACTGCATTAACTCCTTTTGGTAAGGTGTAGTAAATTTCGTGACTATAGCCTAAAGTTAAAATCAAGATTTCTTTTTCAACTGCAGCTTTATAACCAACGCCATTAATTTCTAAGATAGTTTTAAATGGTTCTTGTAAGCCGCTGACAATATTTTTGATGTTGCTGCGATCCATACCAACCATCATTGAAATGTTTGGCTGAGAATTCGCCTGAGCAGAGAGCTTAATCAAACCGTCTTTGAACTCTATGTTAACACCTGAACTAACTTTGTAAGTTTTTTTGATTTTACCGCTATCAAAAGAAATTAGATTTTTATCAACTATTAGTTTGATATTTTCAGGAATTTTTACCGGTAGTTTTCCTACTCTAGACATAACTTAAAACTATATTAAAAGATTTTTAGAAGAACTTCGCCACCAAGCTTTTGAAGTCTTGCTTCATGGTCGGAAATAACACCTTTAGAAGTTGAAATGATCACCATTCCTAATCCGTTTTTAACTGACGGAATTTCATCGGCACGACAATAAACTCTTTTTCCTGGCTTAGAAACTACCGTAATTTCACTGACCACCGGATTGGAATAATGATATTTCAAATGAATATCAAATTTTTCAATGCCGTCAGTTTTGATCTTGGTATAACTTAAGATAAAACCTTCTTCTTTTAATATTTTTAAAATATCTTCACGTAGATTAGAAACTGGAGAACTGATTGTGGTTCTCTTAGCCAAATAGCCATTTCTAACTCTGGTGATCAAATCTGAAACTGAGTGATTAGAAGACATCTATATTTTTACCAATTCATTTAATGTTATTAAAATTTACCAACTAGATTTAACCAAACCCGGAACTTGACCCCAAGAAGCCAATTCTCTAAGCGCGATTCTCGATAGACCAAATTTTCTAAAATTTCCTCGCGGTCTGCCAGTAAGACTGCAACGATTTCTGATTCTTATTTTTGAAGCATCACGCGGCATTTCTGATAGTTTAATCTGCGCCATCAATCTTTCTTCAAATGGAAGAGATTGATCTTTGGCGGTTGCAATTAGTTTAGTTCTTTTAGTTCTTTTTAACAAAGAAACTTTTTGTCTTTTGATATTTCTTCTAACTAACGATTTTTTTGCCATAAATTATTTAATTGGAAGATTAAGCTTTTTAAGTAAATATAACGCTTCTTCTTTTGTTTTAGATGTAGTAACGATGCTGATATTCATACCGAAAATTTTCATGATATTGTCAAGATCAACTTCCAAAAACACATTATGCTCTTTAATACCAAAACTATAGTGCGAACTTTGATTAAAGCCTCTTGCTGATAAACCGCGAAAATCTTTAATTCTAGGCAATGCAATATTGACTAGCTTATCGAAAAACTGATACATTCTTTTGCCTCTTAAAGTGACTCTGCAACCAATTGGCAAATCTTTTCTTAATTTAAAAGTTGAGATCGCTTTACGAGATTTTGTCAAAACTGCTTTTTGACCAGCAATATTTGAAACCTGACTTGACAAATATGACAAAAATTTATTGTCACTGTCAGTTGCTTTAATTCCAACATTAAGACTAATCATTTTTAGCCTTGGAACTTCTAGATCATTAGAGTAAGAAAATTTTTTCTTAATGTCAGAAATCGAATCTTTATATAGTTTTTCAGTTAATGTTTGCATCGCTTAATTATCGATTTTTTTACCAGTTTTTTTAGAAACGCGATATTTTCTTTTGAAAGCTTTGCCTTCGCCAGAATCTATAACAAATTTTACTTTTACTGCCTTATCATTTTCAACATGGGCAATGTTTGAAACGTGAATTGCTTTTTCGCTTTTAACTATTTGACCCGGCGCTGAAGAAGTTGGTTTTTTGTGAATTGTTGCCAAATTTACACCTTCAACAGTAATTTTATCACCCAATATTGTAGTGATTTTACCAATTTTTCCTTTGCTTGATCCTGCGATAACAATTACCTGATCATTTTTTTTAAATTTCTTGGCCATAAATTTACAAAACCTCCGAAGCTAATGACGCAATTTTTAAGAAGTTTTTTTGTCTAACTTCTCTGGCAACTGGTCCAAAAACACGCGTGGCAATTGGCTCGCCATCTTTATCAACAAGTACTAAAGCATTGTCGTCAAACTTAACGAAACTGCCATCATTTCTGACAATTTTGCTTTTAGTTCTGACAATCACACCTTTTGCAACTGATCCTTTTTTAACTTTTGAGCCAGGAATTACGCTGGTAATTGAAACCACGACGATGTTGCCAACTCCGGTAATCATGTGATCAGAGCCACCTAAAACTTTAATACATGTAGCGGTCTTTGCTCCCGAATTGTCAGCAACTACCAGGCTTGATTGCATTTGAATCATTTTTTCCTTCTTTTTAATTAACTTTTAAAAACTTATTTAGAGTCTTTTTTAATTGCATATCTTTTTCTTTTTGAAATTGGTCGAGAGCTGACAATTTCAACCTCATCACCAACATTCACTGATTGACCTTGACTATCAACTAAATATTTTTTGTGAACCGTGATATATTTACCATAACGCGGATGCTTTTTGAAAATAGTAGCAATGCCTTTAAAGGTTTTTTCATCAATAATATTTAAAACTTTTACTCTCATATTTTACGATTTTTATGCTTGGGCAGATTTTTTATTACTATTGATTTTAGTAAATAATCTGGCGATTTCTTTCTTTTTATTTTTGTAATCTTTTGCAATCACAGCTTCACCAGAAGAGGCTTTGATTCTGATCATCAATAGCTCTTTTTTTAAATTAGCAATATCTAGTAAAACTGAATTGTTTTGTTCTTTTTTCATAATTTTTAGATCAAGTTTACAATTTTTGTTTTGAAAGGCAATTTGGCAGCAGCCTTTTCTAAAGCGGTAATTGCTGAAGCATCGTCAATGCCGTCAATCTCAAAAACAATTCTGCCGGGTTTTATTTTGGCAATATAATATTCAACATTTCCTTTACCGCTTCCCATTCTAACCTCGGCTGGCTTTTGAGTAACCGGAGTATGAGGAAAAACCATGATCCATAATTTTCCAGCTCTTTTCATGTAACGCGTTATTACCTTTCTGGCGGACTCAATTTGTTTTGAGTTTAACTTTCCAGGCTCAAGAGCTTTAAGTCCAGATGAGCCAAACTTTAAGCTATTGCCACAACTAGCGGTGCCAAGAATTTTTTTGCCACCTTTCTGCGCTTTTCTATATTTGGTTTTTGCAGGAACTAACATTTAGTTATAATAATTTATTTGATTTTTTTTCGACAAAACCTTTGTAAATCCATACTTTTACACCAATAACTCCGTAAGTTGTATAGGCATTGGCAGTAGCGTAGTCGATGTTACATCTTAGAGTATGTAGTGGCACTGAACCTTCTTTATACCATTCAGTTCTAGCAATTTCTGCACCACCCAATCTTCCAGCAACAGCAATTTTGATACCCAAAGCACCATATTTAGTTGCCGATTGCATTGATTTTTTCATGACTTTTTTAAAAGCAGCACGACCTTCAAGCTGCTTGGCAATGCTTTGCGCAACCAGCGAAGAATTTAAATCAGGCTTATCAATTTCAACAATTTTCACGTCAACTTTAGTGCCGGCAAGTTTTTCAACTGCTTGGTTAATTTTTTCGATATCTAAACCTTTTTTACCAATAAGAACGCCTGGTTTAGAAGTTTTAATAATAAGATTCACTTTGTCCGAAGGTCTTTCGATCACAACGCTGCCAATGCCGCAATGTGCATAGTTCTTTTTGATAAAAGCACGAATCGTAATATCATTAATAAGTTTCTTGGCATAATTTTTATTATCATACCAAACCGATTCCCAATTTTTATTGTTGAGAAGCCTGAAACCTACTGGATTAACCTTTTGACCCATTTTTCGCCTCTATTTTTGTTTTTGTTTGTCTTTCTTCCAGAACAACACGGATGTTACTGAAAGTTTTTAAAATTCTACTTGATTTACCGCGTCCTCTGGCAGCAAATCTCTTTAATGCAAAAGCGCGACCAATATCAAATTTTTTTATATAAAGATTATCAACATCCATATTGTGATTGTTTTCAGCATTAGACATTGCTGAATAAACCAACCCACTAATAGTTGGTGCCAATTTTAAATTACAAAATTTTAAAGCTTTCAAAACCTCTGAAACTGGCTTGCCAGCAAGATTGCTGGTAAGTTTCATAACCTTGAGAGGACTTGATTTTACAGCGCTTAAATAAGCGACTGCGATTTTATCGGTCATAGTTATTCGTCTTTTTTAATTTTTTTATCTCCGGAATGGCCGTAGAAAGTTCTGGTTGGGGCAAATTCACCAAATTTATGCCCGACCATTCCTTCGCTAACCAAAACTGAAACAAACTTTTTACCATTATGAACAGCAAAATTAATGCCAACAAATTGTGGTAAAATTGTTGATCTTCTGGACCAAATTTTAACAATCGGTTTTTTAGAAGAGTTGATATATTCTCTGGCTTTTTTTAACAAATATCCATCAACAAATGGTACTTTCCAGGCTGATCTTGGCATAATTAGTTATTATTTAGTTCGTCTTGATTTTACAATAAAGCGGTTGGCTGGATTGTTTCTTTTTCTGGTAATTTTGCCTTTTGCAGATTTACCAGTTGGAGAAACCGGATGTCTTCCACCTGAAGTTTTACCTTCACCACCCCCGTGCGGATGATCAACAGGATTCATTACCACACCACGCACCGTTGGTCTGATACCCATCCATCTTGATCTTCCAGCTTTACCAATTGAAATATTTTTATTATCCAGATTTGAAACTGAGCCAATAGTTGCCATAGATTCGAGTGGGAATAGCCTGATTTCACCAGATTGCATTTTAACCAAAGCATAGCCCCCATCTTTTCCAACTAATTGAGCGTAAGTACCAGCTGAGCGAGAAATTGATCCACCGCAACCTGGTTTTAATTCAACATTGTGAATTATTGTTCCAATTGGAATAACCGAAAGCGGCATTGCATTACCAGTTTTGACATCGATCAGATTTCTTGATGACATGATTTTTTCACCAGCTGATAATTTATGCGGCGCCAAAATGTATGAATAAATTCCATCTGAATATTTAAGCAAAGCAATGAAAGCAGTTCGATTTGGATCATATTCGATTCTTTCAACAACTGCCTCAATATCAAATTTATCTCTTTTAAAATCGATAATACGAAAAGATTTTTTATGACCAGCCGATTTGTGTCTAACCGTGATATGACCAATGTTATTACGTCCGGCACTTTCATTGACTTTGGTAGTCAAGGTTTTAAGTGGAGAACCTTTCCAGAGTTCACTTCTATCGATTGTAATCAGCTGCCTTAAAGAAGGAGTTACAGCTTTATAATTTTTAAGAGCCATTTTATGAACCAAAATTAATTGATTGACCTTCTTTTAAGGTAACAATCGCTTTTTTATATGATTTTCTCTTGCCTTCGATTCCTTTGAATCGCTTGGTTTTAGCGTGAGTATTAATGATATTTATTTTTTCTACTTCAACCGCAAAAGTTTTTTTAATCAAAGATGCGACTTCTGCTTTGTTGCAAGAAGCATCGACTTCAAAATGATATTTATTAGCAACAAGCTGTTGGTTTGATTTTTCAGTGTAAACAAGACCTTTAATCTTATCGAAGTTTGGTAGAGCAGACATTATGACAAAGCTCCTTTAATATTTTCAAAAATTGTGTTATCGACCACCAAGTGATCGAAACTTAAAATATCGTAGACATTGATTGCGTCAGCTTTTAGAGCTTTAACATTTTTTAAGTTTCTTACCGATCTGGCCAAGAATTCATTATTTTTTGAAGCCGAATTAAACAAAATTAAAGCGCTCTCTACTTGGTTTTTTTTCAAGGAAGCGTTAATTTGTGAAGTTTTAATTTTACTATCAAAATCACTGGAAAATAATGATAGTTTATTTTCTTTAAGTTTAAGCTTTAAAACATCAGCAAGAGCAACCTTAACAATCTTTTTAGGCATTGAAAAATCAAACGAACGCGGCATTGGACCGTGACAAGTTCTGCCACCGACAAATTGTACTGATCTTTTGCTACCTTGACGAGCATTACCAGTACCTTTTTGTTTATAAGGTTTAGCAGTAGTTCCAGAAATTTCTGCCATAGTTTTAGTTTTAGCTGAGCCAGATCTTCTTTTAGCAAGCTGCCATCTGACCACATAGGCTACAGATTTTGGGCTTTGTAAATCGAGTCCTGAGGCAATTTCAACTTGCTCTTGACTGGCATCTTTACCACTAAAATCGATTTTTTTTAAAGTTAAGGAAGTCATATTTTATAAATTAGAAATTTCTCGATATCTTTAAAATAACATCGCTTCCGGCATTTCCGGGAATTGAACCTCTGACGGCGATAACTGATTTTTCTTTATCCACCAATAAAACCTGAACATTTTTAACCGTGACATTTTCAACACCCATATGCCCAGCCATTTTTTTACCTTTAAAGGTTTTACCAGGATCTTGTCTTTGACCAGTTGATCCATGCGATCTATGCGAAACTGAAACGCCATGCGAAGCTTCTAAGCCGCGAAAGTTCCATCTTTTCATAACGCCAGCGAAACCTTTACCAGATGTGACTCCGCTTACATTGATCATATCGCCTTCTTTTACAACTGAATCTAAAGCAATTTGATCGCCAATTTTATATTCAAGATTTTTACGAACCTGCGAACCTCTTATTTTTCTGAAAAGCGGAACAGATTTTTTATTAAAAATTCCAGCTAGAGGTTTTGAAATTTTTTTTGCGTTTTCAGCTTTTTCAAAGGCCATTAATAGATTATCAAACTCTTTATTTTCGTTTATTTGCAAATCTAAAACGCAATTTTCATAAACTTTTATCATAGTTAGAGGCACAGAAGAGCCGCTATCTTGAAAAATATGACTCATACCAATTTTTTTTCCGACTAGTTCTAACATCTTAATTCTTTGCTCCGTTAATTGCGATTTTGATATTAACACCAGCCGAAAGATTTAACTTCATCAAAGCGTCAACCGTTTGCGCAGTTGGGGAAATAATCAATAATCTTTTTGAGGATCTTATTTCAAATTGCTCTCTGGAATCTTTATCAACATGTGGACCTCTGATAACACAAAATTTTTGGATTTTGGTTGGAAGTGGAATTGGGCCCTTGATACCAGCGCCGGTTCTGCGAACGGTAACAATAATCTCGCCCATTGCTTTGTTCAAAACCACGTGATCGAACGATTCAAGAGTAATTTTGATGCTCTCTTTATTTTTCATGATTCTCTATTTAATAATCTTAGCCACAACACCAGCACCAACTGTTCTGCCGCCTTCACGGATGGCGAAGCGAAGACCTTCTTCCATGGCGATTGGGCTGATAAGTTCGACAGTGATTTTTACATTGTCACCTGGCATAACCATTTCA
>JANRKR010000079.1:0-27004 GCA_033763375.1 Rickettsiales bacterium | reverse complement strand
ATCAAGTAAGGAAGAACCCTCCTTAAAATAAACTAAAAAATCAATATCACTATTTAAATTTTCTTCACCACGAACAATTGATCCAAATACGCGAATTTCATCGACCTTATATTTCTTAGCAATCTGCAAAATTTTTTCACGATATTGAGTACGTAAAGTATTCAAATTCATAGGAACAATGTTAGATAAGATTATTAATTGCGAGAAGTGCGATGGTGTAACCTTCAACTCCAAGACCAGAAATTACCGCATCAACCACATCGCTTAAAAAAGAATTTTGACGAAATTCTTCGCGTTTAAAAATATTGGAAATGTGAAGTTCAATTTTTGGTTTATGAAATATTTCTAGCGCATCGCGAATGGCAATTGAAGTGTGAGTATAAGCAGCAGCGTTGATGATAATGCCGTCAAAATTTTCAACCGCATCTTGAATAAAATTTACTAAATCGCCTTCGTTATTTGATTGCTTAAATTCAATCTGCAAACCTAATTCTTTTGCCAAAATCTGGCAATCATTTTCAATTTTCTTCAGCGAAGAATCGCCATAAATTTCTTTTGCTCTTTTGTGAAGAAGGTTCAAGTTTGGACCGTTTAAAATAAGAATTTTTTTCATTACAAGTTTTCAATTTTATTTTTTTTAGAAGCCAATTCAATTCTGATAAAAATAAAAATTGTTATTGGAATTGATAATCCATAGACAATTCCAATCACTGCCAAAGCAAGCCAAGGCTCAATTAAAAGACCAATGATAATTGATCCTAAAATTAATAATGTCACATAAACATATTCGTTTTTGATAGGAATTTTTTTAATTGAAATAGTTGGAACGCGACTTGCCATTAAGACTGCTAAAATTGCTACATAAATTATTACTAAAATTTGATTGGTATAAAAACCATCGCCAAATTCATAAAATAAAACCATCGGTAACATTGACATCGCTGCACCACAAGGCGCTGGAATTCCTTTAAAAAAATATTTTTCTAAAATTGGATTAATTACTTCTTTGCTCATATCAACATTAAAACGCGCCAAACGAATAGCGCTGCAAACAGCAAAAAACAAAACTAAAGCCCAGTTAAGACCGCGAATATCTCCGTAAGAACCAATCCAAATATAGAGAATAAAGCCAGGAACAATACCAAAATTTACAAAGTCAGCAAGTGAATCAAGCTGCGCGCCAAAATCGCTTGATGAATTGAAAAAACGCGCCAGACGACCGTCAATTCCATCCATAAAACCGGAAAGCAAAAGAAAAGAAGTAGCTTTGACAAATTCGCCATAAAGTGCAAAACGAATGGCGCTTAAACCAATACAAAGACTGGCTAGAGTAATAATATTTGGTAATAATTTTATCAGCGGAAAATAGCTATTTTCTGAACTTCTGATTTGTCTGATAATTCTTGTTGGCATTTTTAAATTAGATCAAATTGCTGATTTTTTAACTAGCGAGAAATAAAGCCAAATTTTTTGAGGAATTTTGGTTTGCATTAATCAAAATTGACGCCTAATTTCTTCAAAAGCAACCAAGATTTCCTGCAATACTGCGAAAAAAGATAATCTAAAACTCAAGTAAAAACTTCCAAACAAATGAAACAAAACGACCAGCAACTTGCTCAAGAAATGGCAAATTGTGTAAGATTTTTAGCAATTGATGCTGTTGAACAAGCTAATTCCGGACATCCGGGAATGCCAATGGGAATGGCCGATGTTGCCACAATTTTATTTAGTGAATTTTTAAAATTTAATCCAAAACAACCAAATTGGCTAAATCGTGATCGTTTCATTTTATCAGCCGGACATGGTTCAATGCTGCTTTATTCGCTACTTTATCTAACTGGTTTTGATGATATTTCTTTAGACGATTTAAAAAATTTTCGTCAGCTTCATGCCAAATGCGCCGGACATCCGGAATTTGGTCATTTGAATGGCATTGAAACAACTACCGGTCCTTTGGGACAAGGTCTTGCTAATGCAGTTGGTATGGCAATTTCTGAAAAAATGTTAGCCGCGCGTCTTAACAAAAATCTTAGCGAAAATTCAGAAAATTTAATTGATCACAAAATTTATTGTCTGGCTGGAGACGGTTGCTTAATGGAAGGCATTTCTCAAGAAGCAATTTCAATTGCCGGACATTTACAATTAAATAATCTGATAATTTTATGGGATAATAATTCAATTTCAATTGATGGCAAAACCAGCTTGGCGACAAGCGAAAATATTAAAATGCGTTTCGAGGCTTGTGGTTTTGAGGTTTTAAAAATTGATGGTCATAATTTTGATGAAATAAGATCAGCTTTAAACGCTGCTCAAAAATCATCAAAGCCAATTTTAATTGACTGCAAAACTACAATTGGTTTTGGTTCGCCAAATAAAGCTGGATCGCAAAAAGCACACGGATCGCCTCTTGGCTCTGAAGAAGTTAAAAAAGTTCGCCAAGAATTAAATTGGAATTACGCAGCTTTCGAGATTCCACAAAAATTACGCCAAAAATGGCTGGAAGCCGGAGCAAGATGTGAAGAAAATTTTCAAAACTGGCAAAAAAAATTCGAAGCTATTGAAGCAACAAAATCAAAAGAATTAGAACGTATTTTTGCTAAAAAACTTCCAACAGATTTTACAGAAAAATTACAAAGCTTCAAAACAAAAATTATTCATGAGAAACCCGAACAAGCAACTCGTAAATCTTCACAAAATACTTTAGAATTTTTGACCGCAGAAATTCCTGAGCTTATCGGCGGTTCTGCTGATTTAACTGAATCGGTTTTAACTAAAACTTCTCACACTAAAGCAATCAGCAAAGATGATTTTTCACAACGTTACATTCACTTCGGCGTTCGCGAACACGCAATGGCAGCAATTATGAATGGCTTGGCGCTGCACGGAAAATTTATTCCTTATGGCGGAACTTTCCTAGTTTTTTCTGATTACATGAAACCAGCAATTCGTCTTTCTGCTTTGATGAAGCAACAAGTAATTTATATTTTTACTCACGATTCAATTGGCGTTGGCGAAGACGGACCAACACATCAACCAATCGAACATTTAGCAATGTTGCGCGCTATTCCAAATTTAAATGTCTTTCGTCCTTGCGATGCACAAGAAACTATCGCCTGTTTTGAAAGTGCAATTGCAAGCAAAGAAACACCTTCGGCAATTATTCTAACTCGTCAAAATTTACCTTTTTTAACTAAAGATCAAAATCATCTTGAGCTTGGCGCTTATATAATTTCTGATGCTAAAAATCCGGACGCCATAATTTTTGCCAGCGGTTCGGAAGTTGCAATTGCACTTGCCGCCAAAGAAAAATTATTAAATCACAAGATCAACGTTCGAGTGATTTCAATGCCATGTTTTGAAATTTTTCAAAAACAAAATTCTGAATATAAACAACAAATTTTAGGCGATAAAAAAATTCTTAAAATAGCAATCGAAGCTGGAATCTCGCAAGGCTGGCATCAATATATTGGCGAAGATGGAATTTTTATTGGTATGGAAAATTTTGGCGCTTCTGGCAAAGCCGCGGATTTATTTCAATATTTTGGCATTAACGCTGATAATGTTTGCAAAAAAATTCTGCACCGGCTGGCAAAAAATTAGCTAACAGTGTCTAAATTTAATTTTTGTTCAAACAACTCGCCATATTTTCGGCTATTTGCAATAATAAATTTTTATAACTCGTTGCTTTATCGCCAATTAAATCAAGAGCTACAAAATTAATTTTATAATTTAGAGCCAGTTTTTTTGCTGAATTTTTTTGATCATATATATCACCAAAAATACATTTAACTTGCTGGTTTCTTGCCAGCGAATCAAACTGACGCAAATCTTTTATTGTCAATTCATAATCATGATTATTAGCAATAATTTTTGATGATTTTAAAGAAAAGTAATCTTCAAAATATTGATAACCGTCGTGATAAAAAATATAGTTAAAGCTTTTCAGCGCTGATAATTTTTGACTGATTATTTTTTCATCAGAAATAATTTCGTCACTGAATTTCTGTAAATTTTGTTGATATTTTTTAGCGTTAATTTGGTCAATTTCACAAAGTTTTTTGCTAATAAATTTAGCAATTATTATAGCGTTTTGCGGATTTAGCCATAAATGCGGATCATTTTTTTTAGGATTAGTTCTAAGCTGTAAAAGCTTAATTCCATTGACTTGAGAAAGTTTGTAAGATTTTTTATTTCTGACTAACTTAGCAAAATTTTTTTCCAATTCATCATCAATATAAAAAATTAAATCAGCTTTAGAAATAAAATTGATATCAGCTTTTTTTAGCTGGTAATCATGTTCAGAAGTTTTTGGATCAATGATCAAAATACTATTATCTTTATCTTTGGTGATTGCCAAAACTATCTGATAAATTGGATTAATTGAAGTAATAATTAGCGGCTTTTTTTCAATTGTTTCGGCAGCAAAAACAACGCTGATATTGATTAAAAAAACTAAAAAAAAATTTATAAATTTCATAATTATTTAAAAATGATCGCCAAGTTAGAAAATATCAGCCTGTCTATAAATCGTCAAAAAATATTGAGCGATATAAATTTAGAGTTGATTGCAGGCAAAATAACAACCTTAATTGGTCCAAATGGCGGTGGCAAAACTTCAATTGCACGAATCTTATTGGAAATTTTAAAACCAACTTCTGGAAAAATTATTAAAAATTCCAATTTAAAAATCGGTTACATGCCACAAAAAATAACCATCGACAAAACTATTCCACTTAATGCTAAAGATTTTATTGAGCTTTCTACTCATAAAATAAAATTTGACCAAGCCTTATATAATCTGGCAGCTCGCCTCAATATTGATAAAATTTTATCACAACAAATTCATAATTTATCCGGCGGGCAAATGCAGAAAATTTTATTTTTGCGCGCTTTGGTTAATAATCCCGATTTACTGGTTCTTGATGAACCAACGCAATATATGGATGTTGCGGCAATTCAAGATTTTTATCAAATTATTGACGAATTAAGAAAAGCCAGCAATTGCTCTATTTTATTAATCTCGCACGATCTTTACACCGTGATGCAAAAAACTGATATTGTCTTTTGCGTTAATCATCACATTTGCTGTCATGGATCGCCAAGTGATGTCAATCAACATCCGCAATATCTGGCGCTTTTTGGCAATAAAAGTGCATTGACAATTTATCAACATCATCACGATCACAAACATTAATATTAATCAAATTCAAACCATGTTTGAATTTGGGCTAAATTGAATTGCTCCGCGAGCAAATAAATTGCCGCATTCGCAATAATTTATATTAATAATATTTTTTATTTCTGGAATTCAAACCATGTTTGAATTTGCTTAGTTTATATAATTTCTTGCACGATTTTTTTAAAAATGATTGCCGCGCTTGAATTTGGATTTTGCTCAGTAATCGGTATTCTTTTTTCACCAGAATCTGATATTTCCTGCATAATTGGCAATTCACCTAAAAATTTAATTGCTGATTTTTCTGCTAATTTTTTGGCACCATCAAAACCAAATAAATACTTTTTCTCACTGTTTTTTTCGCTGATAATTTCCAGATAAGACATATTTTGAATTAAGCCTAAAATTGGAACTTTAAGTTTTTCAAAGCAATCAATTGATTTTACCACATCAATAACCGACAAGCTTTGCGGCGTTGAAACAATTATAACGCCAAATAGCGGGAATTTTTCTGCCATACTTAAATAAACATCACCAGTTCCTGGCGGCATATCAATAATCATCACATCAACTTCTTTGCTATCGCTTTGCCAATTTGTGCTTCTAATCAGCTGATAAAGAATTTTAGTTACCATCGGCCCGCGCCAAACGCCAGCAGCATTTTGATCAATCAAAGAACCAATTGAAATACATTTTACGCCATAAGCCAAAAGCGGCAAAAACAAGCCATTAACAATTTCAGGCTTGCCTGATAAATTCATTAAATAAGGAATTGACGGACCATAAATATCAGCGTCAACCAGCGCTACATTCAAACCATTTTGTTTTAGCGAAATTGCCAGATTACAGGCGATTGTTGATTTACCAACGCCGCCTTTTGCTGAAGCCACGGCAATAATTTTTTTAACGCCAGCAACATCGGTAATAGTAGTTTTTTCTTTCATATCTTTTTTTGATTTTTAAACTTGTAATAGCAATTCCATCTTAAATCAGGCTTTGAGAAATATTAATTTTTACCAAAAAGACAAAGTTAAAATAGGTCAATAGATTTAGCCTTTATCCCTTTGGGATACGGCAACGCAGCCGTGAGCCGCGCCCCACGCTTGTGGGGAACCCCGCCCGTATGTTAAAGGTACATACGGGATAGATTTTTAGTTTTAAAAAATTACCAACAAAAATACCAATACCAAATTACCAATGAGAAAAATTTCACTAATCCGCTATTTCTGCCTGACAGTTTTTGTCTTGCAAAATTTTATTATACAAAATCAGGCTTTTGCTCAAAAAAAAGAATTAGTTGCAAATAAAACTGAAACACTAATTTCGCCAAAACAACTTGCCGCCAGCGGTTTTGCCGATATTATCGAAGATTTATTGCCAGCGGTTGTAAATATTTCAGCAATGCAGGAATTAAATTCAGGCTCGGGCGCCATTGATTCCAACCTTCTTGCCGATTTACCCAAAGGTCCGGTTTTAGATGATTTTAAAAATCAGCTTGAAGAACAATTTCGCAATTCGCCAAATTTAAAAAGAAAAATTTCTTCAATTGGTTCAGGTTTTATAATTTCCAAAGACGGCTATATCGTTACCAATAGCCATGTTATTGATGATTCTGATGAAATAAATGTTAGCTTAAATGATGGCACAAAATACAAAGCCAAAGTTATTGGTATCGATAAAAAAACTGATCTAGCATTAATCAAAATCACAACTGACAAAGAATTAAAATCAGCCAAATTTGGCGATTCCAACAAAGCGCGAATTGGCGATTGGTTAATTGTAGTTGGCAATCCTTATGGTTTAGGCGGATCAGTTTCGGTTGGAATTGTTTCAGCGCGCAGTCGCGACATCAATAATGGTCAATCTGATGAATTTATTCAAACTGATGCCGCAATCAATAAAGGCAATTCCGGCGGACCTTTATTTAACATTAAAGGTGAAGTTATTGGTATCAGCACGGCAATATTTTCACCATCTGGCGGTAATGTTGGCATTGGTTTTGCCACACCTTCAGTAATTGCTCAGCAAGTAATAAAACAACTCAAAGAACAAGGCGAAGTCACGCGCGGCTGGCTTGGCGTTTCAGTTCAAGATGTTACGCCTGAAATTGCTGAATCTATCAAAATGGACAAGGTCAAAGGCGCTTTTGTTAATGAAGTTACTAAAGACGGACCAGCTGAGAAAGCCGGCATTTTGCCAACTGACGTTATTATTAAATTTGACGATCAGGAAATTACCGAGATGAAAATTTTACCAAAAACCGTGGCAAAAACTGCGGTTGGAAAAATTGTTAACGTCACTTTGTTGCGACGCGGCAAAGTAAAAAATCTCAGCGTTAAAGTTGCTAAAATGAAAGATGAAGAAGTAAAAAAATCAGAAAATAAATCTATCCATAAAAAACAATCAATTAAGCCAAGCGCTCAAATTCTTGGTTTAGGCTTGGTTGAAATGGGTGAAAAATTTAAAAAAGAAAAAAATATTCCATCAAATATTAATGGTTTGTTGATTGTTGATTTATCAAATAAATCTGAAGCCGGTGAAAAAGGTATTATGATTGGCGATATAATTTTATCTGCTAATCAAATTCCGATTAAAACCATTAATGATTTGAAAAAAATTATTGAGGAAACCAAAAAATCAACCAGAAAACTTTTTCTTTTCATTAAAAGATCAGAAAGCAGCTACGCTGTCGTTTTAACAACAAATTAAAGTAAAATGAAAATTGCAGTTATATTTGGCGGTTCAGGATTTGTCGGCAAAAGCGTCATTAGAAAATTACTTAAACAAGGTTTTCGAATTAAAGTTATAACTCGTGATAAAGAAAAATCAGCTTTTCTAAAAACTTTCGCAGCTCCTGATTTTCTAACATTAATTAACTGGAATTATCAAAATTTTGATCAGCTAGATTCAATAATTTCTGGCGCTGACTTCGTAGTCAATCTAGTTGGCATTTTAGCTGAAGAAAATAAAAACGATTTCGACAGATTTCACACGGAACTTAGTAAAAAAATTGCTCAAAAATGTCAGGAATTTCAGGTTAAAAATTTAGTTTACGTTTCGGCGCTTGGCGTTGACAAAACTTCAAAATCAAAATATGCCGCTTCCAAAATTGCCGCAGAAAAAGCTATTTTAGAAAATTTTTCTCAGGCAATAATTTTGCGCCCATCAATTATTTTTGGCGAAGACGATAACTTTTTTAATAAGTTTGCCGCAATGTCTAAAACCTTACCAATTCTGCCTTTGATCAATCATGGTCAAACAAAATTTCAACCAATTTATGTTGAAGATTTGGCAGAAATAATCAGCAAAATTCCTGATCACAAAAAACTTCATGATAAAAACCAAAACAAAATTTACGAAATTGGTTCGGATAAAATTTATAGCTTTAAAGAATTGCTGCAGTTGATTGGAAATTATTGTGATCGCAGAATTATTTTTATTAATCTGCCATTTTTTGCTGCAAAAATTTTAGCATTTTTCTTGGAAATTTTTACCAAAAAAATTCTTACTCAAGATCAGGTTGAAATGCTAAAAATCGACAACGTCATTAGCGAAAATAATTTTAAACAAGATTTTTCAATCAATCCCAAATCAATCGCTGAAATCGTTCCCAATTATATAAAATAATGCTTTTTTACTGTCCGGCAAAAATTAATCTTTTTTTAAAAATTACCGGCAAGAACGCTGACGGTTATCACAATTTGGAATCTTTGTTAGCGTTTTTAGATTTAGCTGATTTGCTAAAAATTGAAAAAAGCAATAAATTTAAACTAGAAATTGACGGCGAATTTGCTGATCTAATTGATCAAAAAAATAATATTTTAAGTGAAATTTTAGATTTTTTTGTCAGCAATTTTAACGTCACAAAAAATCTTGATATTAAGCTTACCAAAAATATTCCGGTTGCAGCCGGTCTTGGCGGCGGTTCATCGGATGCTGCTTATTTTATTCACGCTTTGAATAAAATTTTTTCACTTAATTTGCATGTGAAAGAGCTGCAAAAAATTTCACTAAATTTTGGTTCAGATATTGCATTTCTTTTACAAAATAAAGCAGCAATTATTAAAGGTCGCGGCGATGAGATTATTGAATTTGCTGATTTTAAACCAATTTCAGCTTTGTTGATTAATCCAAAAATTGCACTTTCAACTAAAGAAGTTTTTCAAAAATTCAGCGATAATTTTTACGATAATTTTTCTGGGGAAATTGCTGTTGAAGAGTTAATAAAAAAAGATGTTTTTGATTTACTGAAAGATTTACAAAACGATTTGGAAAAACCTGCCAAAGCAATATTGCCAATCATTTCTGAGATTTTGGATTATCTAAAAAACTCGCACGCTATAATTGCCAAAATGTCAGGAAGCGGCGCCAGCTGTTTTGCAATTTTTGCTGATGACAAAAATTTAGAATTTGCCGCAAAAAACTTTATCAAAAAATTTCCACATTTTTTTGTTAAAAAAGTTAGAATTCTTTCTCATGTCTAAAAGATCTTTTAATTTTCAATCAATCGAACAGAAGCTTGCCGATTTTTTACAACCAATATTTAGCGGCAGTAAAAAAGAATTTATTCTGATCAATAACTTAGTAAAAAATTGGCAAGAAATAGTTGGTAAAAAATATTACCAATTTTGCTATCCAAAATCTGTTAATCTTAATAAAGATAAAAATTCTAAAACTATTCTGACAATCGCTGTTTATAATTCTGCAGTTGGATTTTTTTTAGAAAATAATTCTGACTTAATAATTGAGCGCATCGCCGGCTTTTATGGCTTTAAAGCAATTGCTAAAATTATTATTAAGCAAGAACCAAAAGTTGTTAATCATATTGATAATTCTGAAATAAAACTTTCGAGTTTTCAGGAAAGTTTTTTACAAGAAAAAACTGCCAAAATTTTAGATAATGACTTGGCAATAACTATAAAAAAACTGGGATGCGAGATTTTTAAAAATAAATTATGAACAAATTTAAAGAAAATTTTACTACAGCAATCGACAAGCGCAGCGCTGCTAAAAACAGCACTTTAGTTAGCGTTGTCATAAATATTATTTTAAGTATTACTCAAATTGTTACTGGTTTTCTGGCTTCTTCACAAAGTTTAATTGCTGATGGTTTCCATTCTTTATCCGATTTGCTTGCCGATTTTGTTGTTTTAATCGCTAATCATCACAGTCACAAAGACGCCGACGACGATCATCATTATGGACATCAACGCTTTGAAAATGCTGCTTCATTATTTTTAGGAGTTTCTTTGTTAGCGGTTGGAATCGCTATTTTATGGAGCGCGGGCGTTAAAATTATTTTTCCAACTACTACAAAAACAGTGCAAATTGTGGCTTTGTGGGTTGCGATCACAACTTTAATTTCGAAAGAAATTTTATTTCGTTATTTGTTGCAAGTGGCAAAAAAAACCAAGTCATCAATGTTAATTGCTAACGCCTGGCACGCAAGGTCTGACGCCGCTTCGTCTTTGGTAGTTGTGGTTGGTATTATTGGCGCTTTAATCGGTTATAAAATTTTTGATACTATTGGCGCTTTAATTGTTGGATTGATAATTGCAAAAACCGGCTGGGATTTTGCCTGGCAAGCTTTACACGATTTGATGGATGGCGCTATTTCTGAAGATGAAAATAAAAAAATTATTACCATCGTTAAAGATACTTCAGGCGTAATCGACTGTCATGATTTACGCACCAGAAAAATGGGCGATATGATTATGATGGATATTCATATTGAAGTTGATGGCAAAATCACGGTTAAAGAAAGTTATGATATTGTCTTGGCGGTGAAAAATAATATAATGACTCAAATGCCAGTTTTGGATGTTATGGTGCATGTTGATCCGGCGTGATATTAACCAAATTCAAATTTCATTTGAATTTGGTTTTATATAGATTTTTTAGGTGATTATCCCTTGACTCACAATTTTTTCAAAACCCCGTGTCTTCATTACTTTGTCACCCCGTCTTCATGACTTTGTCACCCCGTCTTCACGACGGGGCTGGTTGTGCTTATTGGATAATTTCAAAGACACAGGAAATTTTTAGATTTATTGTTCTGGCTTAACCAGCGTGATTCAAGCTAGCGGCGCCATCAATTGATAAAATTTGCCCGCTGACAAAATCATTTTTTAACAAGAACTCAACTGCTTGTAAAATATTTTTTGGATCACCTTTTTTTTGCAAAGGAATTTTCTTTAAAGCGTTGCGTAATTTTTCTGCTGAAGCTTCTAAATTATCAATTGGATTTAAAATAAATCCGGGCGCAACACCATTTACTCTGATTTGCGGCGCCAGTTCTAAAGCCAGCATTTTAGTCAAATCTGCCAAAGCTTTCTTGCTAAGTAAATAATAAAAATAACTGGTATCAAAACGCACAATATTTTTATCAATCATATTAATAATTTGAGCATTTTTAATTTTTTTAGCTGCAATATTTTTAGCAAATTCTTTAGTCAGAATTAATGGTGAAAAAAAATGGATATTAAAATTTTCTAACATCTCAGATTCTGGCGCGCTAATAAATTTTGACTGACGAAAAATTGAGGCATTATTAACCAGAAGATTAAGATGCGGAAAAACTTTTATAACTTCTTTGACAAGCTTTTTGGCGGAATCTTTGTTTGATAAATCAGCAGAAAAAATTTTGCAATTCACTGAAAATTTTTGGTTAATTTCTAAAGCTAATTTTTGGGCGTCAGCTTTTGATTTATTATAATTTATGGCAATATCATAACCTTTTCGAGCAAGGAAAATAGCTATTTCTCGCCCTATTCTTTTAGCGCCGCCGGTTATCAAAGCTGCTGATTTATTTGTTTTGTGAGTCACGATATTCAATAATTTTTTTGTGAAGCTGACGCAAAACTTCTTTTAAACCTTTAGTTGTTGCCGCTGAAATAGTAAAAATTTTTGGTGATTTTTGACCATTCTTTTTTAAAAAATTTTTTAACTGAGTAACTTTTTTCTTTAACTCATCATCATGCAAAAGATCAGCTTTATTAAGTGCAATCACTTCTGCTTTTTGTGATAAAGCCAAACTATAACCAGCAAGCTCAGCGCGAATTATTGAATAATTTTTAACAATATCTTCCGCCGACGCATCAATTAAATGCAACAAAACTCCACATCGTTCGACATGTTTTAAAAAACGATCGCCCAAACCTTTACCTTGCGATGCGCCTTTGATTAAACCCGGAATATCTGCCAAAACAAATTCATGATTATCAATATAAACTACGCCAAGTTGTGGCTTTAAAGTAGTAAAAGGATAATCGGCAATTTTAGGTTTAGCGCGAGTTGTTGCAGCCAAAAATGTTGATTTACCAGCGTTTGGTAATCCTAAAAGCCCGGAATCAGAAAGTAATTTTAATTTTAAGTTTACCCAAAGCTGTTGACCTTCTTCGCCTTTTTGAGCATAAGTTGGAGCGCGATTAACTGAACTTTTAAAATTTGAATTTCCAAGACCACCACGACCACCTTTGGCAATCACAAATCTTTCACCATCATGCATTAAATCAGCAATTAGCTCTGATTCATCTTCACTAAAAACTTGCGTGCCAAGCGGAACTTTTAAAATCATGTCAACGCCAGAAAGACCGTTTCTATTGGATCCGTGACCTTTAATTCCGCTTTTGGCAATAAAATTTTGTTGAAAACGAAAATCAATTAAAGTGTTTAAATCTTTTACACATTCAAAAATTATACTGCCGCCACGTCCGCCATCACCGCCGTCAGGACCACCACGAGGAATAAATTTTTCACGACGAAAGCTAGTTGAACCATTGCCGCCATCACCAGCTTTTAAATGTATTTTTGCTTCGTCAATAAATTGCATTAGTTGCTTACCGTAATTGATTTTTCTTCTTCGATAATTTTACCGCCAGCTTCGCGAACCAAAAGTGCGAATGGTTTTAAAAACTGAGTATTTTGATTTTTAAAAATCGCTTTCTCTAAACGCGCCGATGCAACATAAGCTAATTCCATAGTGCGACAACCGTAAGAACGTAATATTTGATTTTTATCATTGACTAAATCTTGATCTTCACAAGCCATAATTAAATCAGCGCCAGTTCTTTTTGAAACGCGAATACGACGATTATTTGAATAAGCGCCAAAACCTTTTTCACAGTAAAAAATTTCGCCTCCAAAAATTTTACTGATCGCTACCGAAATTGATTCTTTAACTGCATTTTCACTTTGATGCTCCAACGCTATTGCAACAGTAAAATCTGGATTAGAGCGCGTAAGATTAGCAAAACCGTCAATTGGATGAATAATATAAGAATATTCAGCATCTTTTTTGCGAATTAAATTTTGACCATCAGAAAAAATTAAATTATATTGCGGACGCAATTTAGAAAGATCGTCAGCCAAAACTTGCTTAACCCGATTATAACAAGCATTAGCAAATTTACCTGCGGAAAACGGATTTGACTGAAGGTTTTCTAATTCGATAAAATCACGCGACATATGTGCTGTGGCTTTTTCGATTGCCTTGATAATAATATTTAAGTTGGCGCTGTGTCGCATTAGTATTTTCGGGATTGAAAAGTTAAATTAAGCTGCGGAATTGCCGAAACATTTCTGACCATTTTAAGCGAAAATTCCAGTTTATTTTCTTTTAAATCAGAAATTTTAACTAAACTATGAGCATAAAAATTTTTATCATCACGCTCAGGAAAGTCTGACCGATAATGTGCACCACGACTTTCACAACGATTTAACGCTGCAAAATTTGTCGCCAAAGAATTAAGAAATAAATTTTTCAATTCAAAATAAGAAATGATTTCATCATTCCATAATAAACTATTATTTTTGATACGATAATTTTTAAAAATTTCAAAAAGCTCTTTGGTTTTTTTAAATCCTAATTGTAGCAACTTTTCATCACGAAAAACGCCTAAATTTTTTTCATTATTTTCCTGCAAAAGTTTTTTTAAATTTATTAGCGACATTTGATTTTGATGGCTTGATGGCGCAAAGATTTTTTCAAAATCAGCAATTTTTTTGGCAGCAATTTTTTTGGCAGCAATTTCATCAATATTTTTAAAATTTAATTGCGAAATTTTTTGCGCTGCTTTTTGTCCAGCAATTTTTCCAAAGACGATTAAATCTAATAAAGAATTACAACCCAAGCGATTAGCGCCATGAACCGAAACGCAAGCAACTTCGCCAATTGCCATCAAGCCCAAAACTTCTTTTTCATTATTTAAAACTTCACCATCAAGATTGGTTGGAACGCCGCCCATAGTATAATGAGCAGAAGGTGCTACCGGAATTAAATCTTTCTTGACATCAAGGCGGGTGAAATTTTTTACCAATTCAACAACTCCCGGAAGTTTATTATTTAAAACTTCATCACTCAAATGACGTAAATCTAGATGTAAAAAATTTTTATCTTTTCCAGCACCGCGACCTTGATAAATTTCAGTTGCCATCGCTTGTGAAATTATATCACGCGAAGCTAATTCCATCATTTTTGGCGCATAGTTTTTCATAAATCTGTCGCCAGATGAATTTAATAAAAAAGCACCCTCGCCGCGCGCCGCTTCAGTAATTAAAAAACCATTACCAAAAATTCCGGTTGGATGAAATTGCACAAATTCCATATCTTGCAATGCCAAACCTTGCGCCAAAACTAATCCTGAGCCATCGCCGCTGCAATTAAGAGAAGAAGTAGTATTTTGATAAATCTGACTATAACCGCCAGTTGCAAGAATAATTATTTTACTTTCAAAAATTACCAATTCGCCGCGGTTGATATCAATTGCCAAACAACCGCTACAAGAATTTTCTGTAAAAAATAAATCGCTGACGAAGAATTCACTAAAAAATTTTACATCATTTTTTAACGCCTGTTCATAAAGCGTATAAAAAATTGTGTGACCAGTTTTGTCTTTAGAATAACAAGCGCGATAGGCAATTTCTCCTTGCCCAAAATTGCTGGTTTGTCCACCATAAGCGCGCTGAGCAATTTTGCCAAAACTATCTCGCGAAAAAACCATGCCGTTTTTTTCCAGATCTAAAATTGCTTGGTTTGCTTCACGACAAAGTATTTCAACCGCGTCAATGTCGGCTAAATAATCAGAGCCTTTAAGAGTATCAAATGCGTGCCATTGCCAATTATCATCTTTTACATTGGCTAATGCAGCATTAATTCCACCTTTTGCCGCAACCGTATGGCTATTGTTGGGAATAACTTTGGAAATCACCGCAATATTTTTTGCACCGGAATTCATTGCACAAACAGCCGCCATTAAACCAGCGCCGCCACAACCAATAATTAAAATATCAAACTGCTTTTTGGAAATTGTAAAATTCATTCTTTTTAATTTAACAACTGGTTTTTTGTTTTTAGAAAAACAAAATAAATTTCCTGTATGTAACTTAAGGCACTGTCGCGTAAATCAAGTTTTAAATCAAGTTTTTCTGGAGAACTTTACGATTTAGAACAGCGCTTAGCTAATAATTTCTAAAGATACTAAATTACAAATCTTAAATCAAATTGATAAAAATAATTTTTTGCGCCCTCAACGAAGAAAAAAATCTTAAAAAGTTTTTAACTGGCGTTAACCATGAAATGCAAAATTTACAGCAAAACTTTGAAATCATTGCCTGTCTTGACGGCAGCACTGACAAGTCTTACCAAATTTTACAATCTTTTGCTAAATTTTATCCAATAAAAATTTTGCCGCTAAAAAATCAGCGCGCTTTGGGATTTGCTTACAAAAGACTTTTTTTAGATGTGATTGAAAATTGCCACGATGACGATTTAGTAATTTCGCTTGATGCTGACAATACTCACAAACCGCAGCAAATCGCGCCAATGTTGCAACATTTTAAAAAAAATAAGCTTGATATTTTAATCGCTTCCAGATTTTGCGATAAAAGTTTGCTCGAAAAATTTCCGTTATATCGCCAATTTATCAGTAAGTTTACTTCAATTTTACTACAAAATCTTTTTTCGGTAAAATTAATTTCCGGCACTAAATTACAAGATTTTACCAGCGGTTATCGCATTTACAAAGTTGAAAAATTAAAAAAACTTTTTGCTCTTGAAAAAAACAAATTTATAAGCGAACCAGAATTTACTTATACTTGCGAGCTATTAATAAAACTGGCTCAACTTGATTGTCGTATTGACGAAATTGCAATTTCTTATGATTATGGTCAGAAAATTGGTGCCAGCAAATTAAGAGTTGCGCGTAATTTTTATCGCTTGATTATTTTATTGCTGACTTTGTTTTTTAAAAAAATTTCAACTTATTAGACACTGTTAGCTAGCAAAATATAAAAACTTTTAAAATATTTTTCCTAATTTAAATAAAAGATTTCTCTTACTAAAAATTCCAATCTCCTACAAATTCCAAGAATTATGACACAAAAAAGACGAGTTGTCGTTACTGGCATCGGCGCAGTTACGCCTTTATCTGCAACAGCCCAAGGCAGCTGGAAAAAACTTATTAATGGCGAATCTGGTATTGGTAAAATTTCTTTTTTCGACACAACTGAATCGCCATGCAAAATTGCCGGCGAAGTAAAAAGCGGAAACGATGTTGATTTATTTAACATCGACAATTCCATTGAAGTAAAAGAACAAAAAAAAATGGATCGCTTTATCCACTTCGCAATTGCTGCTGCTGACGAAGCAATCGCAGATTCTGGCTGGAAGCCAAAAAATGAAGAGGAACAATATCGCACTGGTGTTATGATTGGCTCTGGTATTGGCGGATTACCATCAATTGAAAGAACTACAATCGGTATTAAAGAACGCGGCATCAAAAAAATCAGCCCGTTTTTTATTCCTGCAAGTTTGGTTAATTTGGCTTCGGGACAAGTTTCAATCAAATATGGTTTTATGGGACCAAATCATTCAGTTATTACCGCTTGCGCAACTGGAAGCCATGCTATTGGCGATTCGGCACGAATGATTGAATATGGCGATGTCGATGTAATGATTGCTGGCGGCACCGAAGCAACAATCTGCGAAATAGGTATTGGTGGTTTTGCCGCTTTGCGCGCCCTTTCAACTAATTTTAATGATAATCCAACAGCGGCTTCCAGACCTTGGGACAAAGATCGCGACGGTTTTGTCATGGGCGAAGGTTCTGGTATTGTCGTCTTAGAAGAATATGAACATGCTAAAAAACGTGGCGCTAAAATTTATGCCGAAGTTGCTGGTTACGGCATGTCTGGTGACGCTTATCATATCACAGCTCCGGAATCATCTGGACGTGGCTCCACTTACGCAATGAAAATTGCTTTAAAACATGCTGCAATAAATAATGATCAGATCGATTATATCAACGCTCACGGCACTTCAACACCTCTTGGCGATGAAATTGAAGTTAATTCAGTTAAAAAAATTTTTGGCGATCACGCTTATAAATTATCTATGTCCTCAACCAAATCAGCAACCGGTCATTTACTTGGCGCTGCCGGCGCGGTTGAAGCAATTTTTTCAATTCTGGCAATTCAAAACAATATTGCGCCACCAACTTTAAATTTGGAAAATCCTTCGCAAGGCTGCGACATTGATCTTGTTGCCAAAACTGCCAAATCAAGAAAAATTGATTTTGTCATGTCCAATTCATTTGGTTTTGGCGGAACTAATGCCTGTCTAATTCTAAAAAGAATTTAAACATGCCCAAAAAAATAATTACCAATATTTGCGCCGGATTTTCCGTCATCACCTTCTGTTATATTGTGATAATTTTGGCAGTTATAATGTATTTTAACGCACCCAACAGCTATCATCATGAAGATAAAAAATTCATCATTGAAAGTGGCATGACTTTTCGTCAGGTAGTAGAAAAACTTAACAAAGAAAAAATTGTTAAAAACCCTGACACTTTTTTATATATCTCACAACTGATCAAAGGCATTGATCCCAAAGTTCGCTACGGCGAATATTTTTTTGAGCGCAATATTTCTTACTATAAAATTCTGCATAAAATGTTGCGCGGCAACATTTTCTTTCGCAAGGTTACTGCTGCTGAGGGTTTAAGCACCAATAGTATTATTAAAATTATCGACAACTCTCCTGGTTTAATCGGACAATTACCCAACAATATTAAAGAAGGCACACTTCTTCCTGAAACCTATTTTTATTCCTATAATGATACTAAAATGAGTATTGTTAAAAGAATGAGCGACTCGATGAATAAAGCTTTGAGTGAACTTTGGGAAAAGCGCGATTTATCAATTCCACTCAAAACTAAAGAACAAGCTTTGATTTTGGCTTCAATTGTTGAAAAGGAAACTGGCATCGATTCTGAGCGACCAAAAGTGGCATCAGTTTTTGTTAATCGTCTGCGCAAAGGCATGAAGTTACAATCAGACCCAACTATAATTTACTCTTATGCTTTTGGTAATAAAGCTCTGGAGCGTCCAATTCGCTTAAGCGATATTCGTAATAACTCTAACTATAACACTTATAATATTTATGGTTTGCCGCCAACACCAATTTGTAATCCCGGAGTTGCCGCGATTAAAGCGGTTTTAAATCCGCCGCCAAGTGATTATTTATATTTTGTTGCCACGGCAAAAGGTGAACATCATTTTTCTAACAATATCAACGAACATAACGAATATGTTGCCAGATATCGTAGTTTAAACCAGAATAATCAAACCAAAACAGATTCACAGCAAACTCAAAACCCAATTCCAAAACCAGCTCCATCAACAGCACAATAAATAGCTAACATTTGCGGATGAATTGAATTTAATTATATGAGTTTGAATACAAGCTCTAAAACAATTGCGTTACAACAAATTGCTTCCAATCCGCAGAACTCTTCTTGGGTTTTTGCTTCTGCCGGCTCTGGCAAAACTAAAGTTTTGATTAATCGAGTTTTAAGATTACTTCTTAGCGGCATAAAGCCAGAAAAAATTCTTTGCTTAACTTTTACCAAAGTTGCAGCAACTGAAATGCAAAATCGTATCAATGCCGAATTAGCAAACTGGATTTTGCTCGATAAAAAACAGTTATCGCAACAACTATTCGATTTAAGTGGAAAGTTTCCTCAAGATTTTGAATTGGAAAAAGCGCGTATTTTATTTGGCGAAATCATCGATAGCGAAAGCAAAATTCGCATTCAAACCATTCATGCTTTTTGTCAAAGCTTATTAAAAATTTTTCCTTTTGAAGCTGGCATTAAGGCAAATTTTGAAGTTTTGTCAGATCTTACAGAAAAATTATTACTAAAAAAAGCCCAGAAAGAGGTTTTTAAAAAAGCCAAAAATAATTCTGAATTACAAATTCTAATCAGTAAAATTAACGCCAGAATTCATGACGTCACTTTTAATGAACTGGTTTTAGAGCTTTTGGCAAAGAAAGAAAATTTCTTTTTTTTAAAAGAAAAGTTTTTAGGAATTTCTGGCATTATTGATGAGATTTTTAAAAATTTTTCTGTCGATAAAAATCAAAGCGAAGAAGAAATTTTTTTAAACTTTTTGCAAAAAATAGATCAGCAAAAACTTGATAAAATCATCTCCAATCTTGAACAAACTGACTCGACAAAAAATTTAGAAATTGCTCATAAAGTCAAAAAATTTTTACAAAATCCAACGCTAAAAAATTTTATATTTTTTCAACAAGCTTTTTTTACCGAAAAAAACGAGCCAAGAAAAATTTTTGGCAAGTTGGCGCAAGATGCTTATTTTAATCAACTAATCTCTGATCAAAGAAAATTAATTGACGATTTTTCTAAACAAATAAGTTCTTATAAAATCTGCGATTCCACCGCTCTGATTTTGCATTTTATCGATCATATTTTAGAGAGTTACAATAATCTTAAAAATCAAAATGCCTTTTTGGATTACAATGATTTGATCACTAAAACCAACATTTTACTTAATAATCCCAATTTTGCCAATTGGGTAAAAATGAAAATTGATGGTTTGTTTGATCACATTTTAATTGACGAATCGCAAGATACTAATCATCAACAATGGAATATTATTAAAGCTTTAAGCGAAGATTTTTTTTCCGGATTAAGTGCTGCTAAAAACGATCGCACAATTTTTATTGTCGGTGACGAAAAGCAATCAATTTACTCTTTTCAAGGCGCGCAAGCTAATATCAGTCAGGAAATTTTTAGCTATTTTGATCATAAATTAAAAAGTCATCCAAAAAAACTTCAGCAGATAAATCTTAATGATTCCTTTCGTTCGCTTCCGGCAATTTTACAAGCTGTTGATCAAACTTTTATCGAAGAAAAAGAACGATTGGCAATCAGCAAAACTATTGATTTTCAAGGTCATAAAAGCATTCGTGATGGAATTGGTCGGGTTGAAATTTGGCCAGAAATTAAATTAAAAAAAATCGAAAAAAATAAAAAAACAGAAAAAGATTATGAATGGAAATTTAATTTTAACGCAGAAAAAAAATATTCAGCACAAGAATTTTTAGCAGAAAATATCGCCATAAAAATCAAAGATTGGGTAGAAAATTATCGTATTTTAAAAAGTGCCAACAGACCTTTAAAATATGGCGATTTTATGATTTTACTGCGCCGCAGAACCGATGGATTTGATAAAGTTTTAAGTCGCTATTTTTATCAATATCAAATTCCTTTTAACGCCTTAAGTAAAATAAAGTTTAGCGATAATTTAATTATTCAAGATTTGCTTGCTGCCGCTAATTTTGCGCTTGCACCATATGACGATTTAAATTTGGCAGCACTTTTAAAATCACCAATTTTTGGAATTGATGAAGCAGAACTTTTTGAGATTTGTGTTATTAAAAATGCTAATGAAGACACAATTTACAATGCTTTAAAGCAATTACCAAAATTTTCATCATCTCTAAATTTTTTAGATCAGCTAATAAAAAACTCACAAGAAATGAATTGTTGTGAGTTTTTTTATTTTTTATTGAGTCAAGAAAATCGTAAAAAAATTATCAGTCGTTTTGGCGTCGAAAGCATAGAAATAATGGATAAATTTTGTCTTAAAGTTTTTGATTTCTGTGAAAATTTTTCGCCAAATTTACAAAAATTTGTTGAATTTGTTGACAAACTTAATCCAGAAATTTCCTTGTCATCAACTAAAAATAATCAGGTTTTGATAACTACCATTCACTCAGCGAAGGGTTTGCAAGCGCCAGTTGTTATTCTTCCTGATTGCGCTTTTAATAGTAATCAACTGCGCAGCACAAAAGAAAAAATTTCTTGGATTGATTTTGCTCAAGATCAATATTCTTTGCCAATTTGGAATATTGCTGTTGATGAAAATAATTTTTTAAAAAAAGCTCAACAAATTAAAAAGCGTCAAGCTAAAGATGAAAATTTGCGCCTGCTTTACGTTGCAATGACGCGCGCTGAAGATGAACTTTATATTGGCGCAATTACAGCAAATGACGATGATGAATCTTGGTATAATTTAATCAAAAAAGCGTTAATTAAAAATGCTTGGCGCAAAGAATTTTTTGACGAAAAAACTAAAAAACTGCCAAATGAAAAGTTTGAAATAAACAATGAAATTATTGGAATTGGCGAAGAAGAAATTTTTTATCAAAAAGATAAAAATAAAATCAGCGAAAAAATCAAAGATTTAAATTTGCCTGAATTTTTAAATAAAAAAACTTCAAAAGATAAAAATATTTTTTCTCAAAAACCAAATACAAACCAGATAAATCAAGGTCAAATCCGAGGTAAAATAATTCATAAAATTTTAGAAATTATCGCCAAAAATACTAAAGCAAAAAAAGAATGGCTGATAAAATTGACAGAAAAAATAATTGCCCGAGAAGAATTTTTGGATGAGAAAGAAAAAAATAAAATTGCAGCAGAAATTTTTGATTTATTTAATTCGCAGCAATTTCAAAATTTATTTCACGGCACAATAAAGTCTGAAGTTGAAATTGTTGGCAACATTGAAAATCAAAAAATTCTGCGACGAATTGATCTTCTGATCGAAAGTGAAAATGAAGTTTTGATTATTGATTATAAATCTGATGAAATCTTGCCAGATTTGGTTCCAACCCAATATTTAGCGCAACTTAAAACTTATGAAAAACTAATAAAAAATATTTATCCTGATAAAAAAATTTCTTTGGCAATTTTATGGATAAAATTTTTAAAGCTGCAGCGAATTTAAATATTTTTATAAATTTTCTAACCAAGTCATTTCAGCAAAATTTGGACGACGGCGAATTACACTAAATTTATTGTCATCAACTAAAATTTCCGGAATTAAAGGTCGACAATTATATTCGTTCGACATTGAAGATCCATAAGCGCCAGCGCTACAAAAAACTAAAAGATCTTCAGATTTAGGATCAATCAATTCACGTTCTTGCGCCAAAATATCGGTGCTTTCACAAACCGGTCCAGCAAGATCATAAATAACTTTACTGCCAATTTTTTTCTTAACTGGCAAAACTTCGTGATAAGAACCATAAAGCCCTGGACGCATTAAATCATTCATCGCGGCGTCAATTATGGCAAAATTTTTTAAATCAGTTTCTTTTAAAAAAAGAATTTTGCTTACCAAAATTCCAGCATTGCCAATCAAAGCGCGCCCTGGCGCAATAGTAATTTTTACATCTAAATCTTTAGTAACTTCTTTAATCAAAGCAGCGTAATCATTAAGCAAAAGCGTGTTTTCATTTTTATATAAAATGCCAATGCCGCCACCAAAATCTAGTGAAGAAATTTTATGACCAGCTTTGCGTAAATCTAAACAAAGTTGGCGCATCTTGATAAAAGCGGCGCGAAACGGTTCAATATCAAGAATCTGCGAACCAATATGCATTGAAATTCCATAGACTTGTAAATTTGGTAATTGCGCCGCATTAGCGTAAATTGCTGGCGCTTGTTCAATATCAACACCGAATTTATCGCCTTTCCTGCCCGTTGAAATTTTATCGTGGGTTTTGGCATCAATATCAGGATTTACACGCAGACTAAATTTAGGTTTTTTATTTAAACTACCAGCAACTTCATTGAGCAAAAACATTTCAGCAATTGACTCAACCGAAAATTCTTCAACACCATTTTCTAAAGCAAATTTTATTTCTTCGCGCGCTTTTCCAACTCCGGCAAAAACAATTTTTTTAGGATCGATATTAGCCTTGATGGCGCGATAAATTTCACCAGCTGAAACCGCGTCAATTCCACTGCCAATGTCACTTAAAATTTTTACCAAATGCAGATTAAAATTAGCTTTAATCGCATAACATATTTTATAATCAGAGATTTTAGCTGCGGCAAAAGCGTCAACAAAATTATTAAAATTTTCGACTAAAGTTTTTTTAGAATAGCAGTAAAATGGCGTGCCAACAGCTTTGGCAATTTTAGTTAATGCAACATTTTCAACAAAAAGCTCATCGCGATTCTTAATATTTTTATAAGAAAGATATTTCATCAAAAATTACTCTTCGTAGGTTGAATACATGTAAGAAGTGACCGAGTCAAACTCAGCGGCGCAAGAATCGACACGCTTATAAACTGGATTAACTTTTAAATCACAGCGTTTTTGACGAATTTCTTTTTCACTTAAACCAGTTAATTTTGCCAAACGTTTATCCGAAAAACCCATATGTTTGATGTCAAAAAAATCTTGATGATTTTTTGGCAAACCTTCTTTTTTAATCTTATTTTCAATCTCTAAAGCGCTTTTAATTTGTTCTAAAAACCAGCGATCATATTTGGTTAAGGCGATAATTTCATCAATTGAAATGCCTTCGCGCATTGCTTGAGAAATTAATAATAAACGATTTGGCGCGGCGATTTTTAATTTTTCACTAATAATTTTGATGCGCTGTTCTTGATCTTCTGAAGCGATTGCTATATCGTCCATGCCGCTTAAGTTTGATTCCATTGAGCGCAAGGCTTTTTGAAAACTTTCAATAAATGAACGACCAATTCCCATAACTTCGCCAACTGATTTCATCGAGCTTGAAAGAGCAGTTTCTGAACCTTTAAATTTTTCAAAAGTGAAGCGCGGAATTTTAGTAATAACATAATCAATTGTAGGTTCAAAAGAAGCTGGCGTTGCGCCACCGGTAATATCATTTTTGATTTCATCTAAAGTATATCCAACCGCCAATTTGGCAGCAACTTTGGCAATTGGAAATCCGGTTGCTTTTGAAGCCAGAGCTGAAGATCTGGAAACGCGAGGATTCATCTCAATCACCACCAAATTGCCATCTTTAGGATTTACCGCAAATTGCACATTTGAACCGCCAGTTTCAACGCCAATTTCGCGCAAAACGGCAATTGAAGCATTACGCATTTGCTGATATTCTTTGTCGGTTAAAGTAAGTGCTGGCGCAACTGTGATTGAATCGCCAGTATGAACGCCCATCGGATCAATATTTTCAATTGAGCAAACAATAATGGTGTTATCATTTTTATCGCGCACTACTTCCATTTCATATTCCTTCCAGCCAATGATTGATTCATCAATCAGCACTTCGTTAGTTGGCGAAATTGTTAAACCATATTCAACAATTTGGCGATATTGCTCTTCGCTGTAAGCAACACCACCACCAGCGCCGCCCATTGTAAATGAAGGACGAATAATCGCCGGCAAGCCAATTCTTGCCAGCGCTTTCATGCCATCTTCTAGCGTTTTAACAATAGCATTTTTTGGCGTTTTCAAGCCAATTTTATCCATAGCTTTTTGGAAAAGTGCACGATCTTCCGCTTTGTGAATTGCTTCAATTGAAGCGCCGATTAACTCAACATTATATTTTTTTAACACGCCGTTTTTCGCTAAACCAATTGCACAATTAAGTGCAGTTTGACCACCAACTGTTGGCAAAATTGCGTCGGGACGTTCTTTGGCAATAATTTTCTCAACGATATCAGGATTTATCGGCTCAATGTAAGTGCGATCCGCTAAATTAGGATCGGTCATAATTGTTGCCGGATTGGAATTAATAAGAATTATTTTATAACCTTCTTCTTTAAGCGCTTTGCACGCTTGAGTGCCAGAATAGTCGAATTCGCAGGCTTGACCAATTACAATTGGTCCAGCACCAATAATTAAAATAGATTTTATGTCAGATCTTTTTGGCATGAAAAGGAAAATTAAAATGAAAACTGGCGAAAATTTAAACAGAAATTAAAAAGCTATTTCAGTGAAAAGTCAACGCGATCAACAAAAATGAATAAACCAAAAAAAACAAAAAAGCCAAAAGCAAAATTAATTTTCCGCAAACGCAGCTTAAGCCGCCTTATCGCTGTGCAAATTTTTTATCAATTTGAATTTTATGAAAAAAAATCTGCATTAAATGAAATTAAAAATGATATAATTGACAATTACGTCTTGCGCTTTGATGACAATATTTCCTCTTACCGCGACAATATTGACCAGAATCTTCTGGAAAGCCTGATTGCCGGAATTAATTTTGGTTACGATGAAATTGATCGTGAAATTTTCAGCTTTTTAAAATCAGGCTGGAACTTGGAAAAACTTCCCGAGATAATGCTTTACATTTTGCGTCTTGGCGCCTTTGAACTTAAATTTATGTCAGAAATTCCACTAAAAGTTGTTATTGATGAATATGTTGATATTGCTGCCAGTTTTTTTGAAAATAAAAAAATTACTTTTTTAAATGCTACTCTGGAAAGCCTTGCCAAAAAATATCGCCCACAAGAATTTTTAGAAATTAAGAATATACCAAACCTAAATCAAACATGACTTGAATTCTAGAAATAAAAAATATCTGATTAATCCGTTAATGGGTTCTCGGTTCTAATCGTATCTTAATACCAGAGTAAATGGACCCCGTCATGCGACGGGGTGACAATTATGATGGAACCGCCACCCTGTCATGCGACCGTCTTACTTGTCACCAGTTCGTACTCTTGTCACCACGTCGTACTATCGTCAATCCGTCTTATTCTTGTTACCCAGTTTTACTCTTGTCACCCCGTCGCATGACGGGGTCCATTTACTTCTAAATTAGAACAAAAACCCATTAACGTGTTAGTCCGTAAAATATTATTAAATAAATTATTGCGGATGCGACAATTCAATTGGCGCGGAGCAATTCAACCAAACCCAAATTCAAACATGGTTTAAATTTGATTAAATATAAAAAATGACCAAAAAAATTTTAATCGCCAAAGTTATTTCAGCTTTTGGAATTAAAGGCGAAGTCAAGATTATCAACTATTGCCAAGAACCGCTGCAGCTTGAAAAATATCCGCTTTTTGATGCTAAAGGAAATTCGCTGCAATTAAAAATCAGCAATAAAAATAAAACTGCAATTGGCTCAAATTCAAGCGGTGCACCCATCTTTATTGCCAAAATCACTGGCGTTGATGATCGCAACAATGCTGAAAAAATTCGCGGCACTGAAATTTTTATCAATCGTCAAGATTTAAAACAAACTTCAGAAGATGAATTTTACTACGCTGATTTAATTGGATTAGACGTTGTTGATAAAAATACCAAAAAAATTGGTAAAGTTATTGATGTGCAAGATTTTGGCGCTGGCGGCATGTTAGAAATTGAATTTGACGAAGAATTTCGCAAATCTGACTTGGGGAAAAACTTAGAAAAAATTGAGAACTTTCCTTTCAGTAATAAAATTTTTCCGCAAATAGATCTTAAAAATAATTTTATTGTTTTAGAAATTCCGCAAATTTTATAGCATATCCGGAAATAATTGGCACTTTTAAACAAATAAATTTTAGGGAAAAATTGCGACGAAGAATATAAGATGTATCAGGCGATCTGATTACCCTACAAAAATCATTGCGCCAGAAGAAGCCAGTGCTCATATTAGATTAAGTAGTGTCTAGCTGCTTAATTAATAATAATATCTAACAAATATTTTGAATAATATGAGAACACTGGCCAGTTTGTTATCTA
>JANRKR010000078.1:0-1542 GCA_033763375.1 Rickettsiales bacterium | reverse complement strand
CGCATTAGAAGATAAATTTTTTCATGACAATCGTTTGATTGTAATTTTAAATGACAATGACATGTCAATTGCGCCGCCAACTGGGGCAATGTCGCATTATTTTTCGCGTTTAGCGGCGTCTAAATCTTATTTAAAAATTCGCGATCTGGCTAAAAAGTTTTCAGGAAAACTGCCAAATTCTATTTCGCGCTTTCCCCGCAAATTCGAAAAAGCCGCCAAAGAATGGTGGATGGGCGGCAATATTTTTGAAGAAATGGGTTTTTATTATATCGGGCCAATTGACGGCCATAATCTCGATGTTTTGGTGCCGATTTTACAAAATATTCGTGGCGACAAATCAACAGATCCAATTTTAATTCACTGCGTCACCGAAAAAGGTCGTGGCTATAACGAGGTGATGAAAACTTCGGACAAACTTCACGCCGTTGCCAAGTTTAATCCTGAAACTGGCGAGCAAGAAAAAGCGCCAGCACTTTATCCAAGCTATTCCAAAGTTTTTGGCAAAAGACTTTCTGAACTAGCAAAAAAAGATCAAAAAATTTTAGCAATCACCGCTGCAATGCCAACTGGAACTGGCTTGGATGTTTTTGCTAAAGATCATGCTGATAAAATTTTTGATGTCGGAATTGCTGAACAGCACGCCGTAACTTTCGCCGCAGGCCTTGCAACTGAAGGTTTGAAACCTTACGCAGCAATTTATTCAACTTTTTTACAACGCGCTTACGATCAAGTTATTCACGATGTTGCGGTGCAAAAATTGCCGGTAAGATTTGCAATTGATCGCGCTGGATTCGTTGGCGCTGATGGTCCAACTCACGCGGGATCATTTGACATTTCTTATTTAATAAATTTGCCCGATTTTGTTTTGATGGCCGCAAGTGACGCACAAGAATTAGTAAAAATGATTAACACCGCTAACGTAATTGATGATCGTCCAAGTGCTTTTCGATTCCCGCGCGGTGAAGCAAATTCAGAAGTTAATTTTTTTGATGATGAAATTTTAGAAATCGGCAAAGCGCGCGTAATTCAACAAGGCGTAAAAGTCGCAGTAATTTCTTACGGCGCAATTTTAAGCAACGTAATTGCTGCGGCAGAAATTTTAGCAAAAGAAAATAACCTAAAAATCACCGTAATTGACGCGCGTTTTGCCAAACCGTTTGATAAAAAATTATTTAAAGAATTAGCGCAAAGTCATGAAGCGTTAATAACCATTGAAGAAGGCGCAATTGGTGGATTTGGATCGGCGGTAGCACAATTTTTACTTCAATTAGGATTTCTAGATTCAGGCAAGCTAAAATTCCGCTCACTTTTTATGGCTGATAAATTTGTTGAGCAAAATAAAGTTGAAGCAATGCAGGCTGAAGCAGGAATTGGTGTTGATGATATTGTTGAAGTGGTGAAGAATTTGATTAATTAAGTAGTTAAAAAACTACCCGCACTGGATATTTCAAAAATTTTTCATCAGGCGAAATCAACGTCATTTGGTTATTTAAAGCCTGTGAAATCAACAAGCGGTCGAAAGGATCGGAGTGTATTTTGGGG
>JANRKR010000077.1:0-12136 GCA_033763375.1 Rickettsiales bacterium | reverse complement strand
CTGGCTTTTTTAGAAATTTTTCCGAAATTGGTGCGTCGCCATATGTTTGAAAAATGGAATGACGAACAGCGCCAACATCAATTAAAAAAACGCGGATTATATGCTGAGTTTAATTTGGTTTATGATCGCGGCACTAAATTTGGTTTAATGACTGGCGGAAATGTGGAAGCGATTTTAATGTCGTTGCCACCTGTTGCGATTTGGGATTAAAGCGACGGCTTTCAGCCGTAAAAATGTGCTAAATGCACATTTTTAGCTTTAATCGGGCGAAGGCTGCGCCGCTCGCCCCGGCGTGAGTCGTCTTTGAGCGAAGCGAAAAAAGCGACGAAGCGTTGCAGAATTCTGACTTAATCGGGCGAAGGCTGCGCCGCTCGCCCCGGCGTGAGTCGTCTTTGAGCGAAGCGAAAAAAGCGACGAAATGTTATAAAAACAAAAATGAGATTAGAATGAACAAGCTAGAAAAAATTTACGAGGGCAAAGCCAAACAACTCTTCAAAACTGCAGATGAAAATCTTTTGATTCAATTTTTTAAAGATGACGCCACCGCGTTCAACGCTCAAAAAAAAGCTGTTATAGAAGGCAAGGGCGTTTTGAATAATTTTATTTCAGAACATATAATGCTTGAGCTTGCCAAAGCAGGAATTACTACGCATTTTGTTAAAAGGCTAAATGAGCGCGAACAATTGGTGCGCAAGGTTGAAATTATTCCGCTTGAAGTGATTATTAGAAATATTGCCGCTGGCTCAATGGCGAAGCGTCTAGGAATTAGTGAAGGAGAAAAATTATTAGCACCAGTTTTTGAAATTTGTTATAAAGATGATGCTTTGCAAGATCCGCTAATTAACGACGATCACGCCATTAAAGTGTTAAAAGTTGTTGATAAAAACCAGCTTGAAGAGATCAAAAATTGCGCTCTAAAAATTAATCAGATTTTGCTTAAAATCTTTGGCGAAATCGGCGTCAAACTGGTTGATTTTAAGATTGAATTTGGTTTTGATGCGAGCAGAAAAATTATTCTTGCCGACGAAATTAGCCCTGATAGCTGCAGATTGTGGGACGAAAAAACTCTGACAAAAATGGATAAAGATCGCTTCCGCAGAGATTTGGGCGGTTTGGTTGAAGCATACAGCGAACTGGCTTCAAGGTTAGGAATAAACCCCGTCATGAAGACGGGGTGACATAGAAAGAAAAAAACTTTCCCCAACTGTCACCCTGTCGTAAAGACGAGGTGACATAGAAAAAACTTTTCCCAACTGTCACCTCGTCTTTATGACGGGGTCTGAAATAATAAAAAACATAAATGAAAATCAGAATCTTAATCTCTTTAAAAAAAGGCGTGCTCGACACTCAAGGCAAAGCAATTGAAAATTCTTTGCAAAAAAATTTAGGCTTTGCGCAAATTTCGCAAGTAAGACAAGGTAAGGTTGTAGAGCTGGAAATTGCTGAGACTGATCCAGTCAAAATCAAAGAAATTGTTGATGAAATTTGCGACAAACTTTTGGTTAATAAAATCATCGAAAATTATTCCTACGAAACAATTAATACAAATTAATGAAAGCTGCAGTAATCACATTTCCCGGTTCAAATTGCGATCGCGATGCGGTTACAACTTTACAAAAGTTTACCAATAAAGTTGATAAAATCTGGCATCAAGAAAATAAATTAGCTGATGATTTAGATTTAATAGTTGTTCCTGGTGGATTTTCTTATGGCGATTATTTGCGTTCAGGCGCTATGGCGGCGATTTCACCAGTGATGCAGGAAGTAAAAAGATTAGCTCAAAAAGGTGTTCGCGTTTTAGGAATTTGCAACGGTTTTCAAATTTTAACCGAAGCTGGCTTGCTTCCTGGCGTGCTTTTGCGTAATAAGAAAACAAAATTTATCTGTCGCCAGGTTGTTCTGCGTGTTGAAAATAATAATACAGATTTTACGGCAAAATATAAAAAAAACCAATTAGTAAAATTTCCAATCGCTCACATGGATGGTAATTATTTTGCTGATAATGAAACGCTAAAAATGCTTGAAGGCGAAGGCAATGTAGCTTTTCGCTATGTTGATGAAAATGGTAATGTCACTGATGAATCAAATCCTAATGGCGCTGCTTTGAATATTGCCGGAATTTTTAATGATCAAAAAAATGTTCTTGGATTAATGCCGCATCCTGAGCGCGCGATTGAAGAAATAACCGGCTCGAAAGATGGATATTGGCTTTTTGAAAGTTTGTTAAGGTAAGATTTTTTTCTTTTTATTCAGTTCGATTAAATCGCTAACTAAAGAATTGCGAATATTTTTGGCGATTGATTTGGTCAAATTAGAAACAACATAATCATCGGCAACATAAGTGCCGAAACGATTTTGAGTGGCATCGTAATTGTCGTTCATTAGCGCCGATCCCTGAGAAATTGCATCGCCGCTGTTAAGATCATAAAGTTGATATTCAACATTTAAAATTACACGGTTACGTCCAGAAGCGCCGCTGGAAGTGATAAAAGTTGATGAAACGGTTTTGTTGACAGTAAGTTTTAAAAAATATTTTGGTTCAACTTTGACATAATCAGGATTTAAAGCGTCGTAAAGATTATTTTTTAAATCCTGATCAAGTTTGGTCCGCTTTTTTTGAATTCTGATTGCTGCTAATTCTTTTTCGTAAGAAAAATCCGAAACTTCTTTGATGTCATCTTTGTAAATTGCTTGAAATCCGCATGATTCAAGGTTTAGAAATAATAACAAAATAATTAATCTGATTTTTATTTTTTGAAAATAAGGTGATGTTACGTGAACAACTTCCAGTAATTGCGAAGAAATCCGCCGAGATGCTGAAAACAAAAACAGGATTAATTTTAAAAAATTTTTTAACACTTTTGTCTAATTATTTTTATTGACAATTGCACTTTTAACGAAGGCAACAAAAAGCGGATGCGCTGCGAAAGGTTTTGATTTTAGCTCGGGATGAAATTGCACGCCGATAAAAAATGGATGATCTTTAACTTCAATAATCTCAGGTAATTTGCCGTCTGGTGACATGCCAGAAAATTTTAAACCAGCTTTTTCTAAAGCTTGTTTATAATTAATATTAACTTCAAAGCGATGACGATGACGTTCAGAAATTTTATTTTTGCCGTAAATTTTTTCTGCCAGAGAATTTTTAGTAATCAAGCAGGGATAAGCGCCAAGGCGCATAGTTCCGCCTAAATTACTGCCAGCTTTTTTGGTTTTTTTGCCAACACTATCTTGCCACTGGCTCATCATACCAACAACAAAGCTACCTTTTTTAGAAAATTCACTAGAAGTGGCGTCTTTGATTTTAAGCACATTGCGGGCATATTCAATCACCGCCATTTGCATGCCGTAGCAAATTCCTAGACATGGAATTTTATTGATTCGGGCATATTCGATGGTGCTGATTTTTCCTTCAACGCCGTCTTCACCAAATCCTCCCGGAACTAAAATGGCATCAATATTTTTGGGCAGATTTTTTTGATTATTACGTGCATTAATCCAAATAATATTAGCCTTTACTTTTAGCGAAAATGCGGCGTGATCGATGGCTTCAAGCAACGATTTGTAAGAGTCGCGGTAATCGGTATATTTTCCAACAATAGCGATATTTACATCACCTAACGGGTTTTCGATGGCATCCTTAATTTTTATCCATTTTGAAAGATCAGGCTTTTTTTGATAATCGAGTTTGAAGAATTTTAAAATTTCAGTATCAAGCCCGTTTTTGTGATAAATCAACGGAACCTCGTAAATGCTTTTGGCGTTTGGCGCCGCAATAACTGACGAAATTGCCACTGAACACATTTTAGCAATTTTTTCTAAATGGGCTTTGGAAGTTGGTCTTTCAGCGCGGCATAGCAAAACGCTGGGCTGAATGCCAATTGAGCGCAATTCTTTTACCGAGTGTTGCGTGGGTTTGGTTTTTAGCTCGTCAGCGCTTTCAATGTAAGGAAGCAAAGTCAGATGCAAAAAGGCGCAGCGTTCTTGACCCATTTCATAACCAAGTTGGCGAATTGCTTCGAAAAAAGGCAAGGCTTCAATGTCGCCAACGGTGCCGCCGATTTCGCAGAGCAAAAAATCAACACCTTTAATATCGTTTAAAATAAATTGTTTGATAAGATCAGTAACGTGCGGAATCACTTGTACGGTGCCGCCAAGATAGTCGCCTTTGCGTTCTTTGGAAAGTAGGTTGGAATAAATTTGACCAGCGGTGACATTGTCTGATTTTTTGGCATCAACCCCAGTGAAGCGTTCGTAATGACCTAAATCCAAGTCAGTTTCGGCGCCATCTTCAGTCACAAAAACTTCACCATGTTGGGTTGGGCTCATGGTGCCGGGATCGATATTTAAGTAAGGATCAAGTTTTCGTAGTTTTACTTTATAGCCGCGAGCTTGTAACAAAGCCGCCAAAGAAGCAGAAGCTAAACCTTTTCCAAGTGATGAAACAACTCCGCCTGTGATAAAAATGAATTTGGTCATGTAATTAATTTTGAATTCGGGCTTCTAGAGTAGTCATTGCGAGAAGCACTAAGTGCGACTTGGCAATCTCTTTAGACCGAGGACAAACTCAAGAGATTACCACGTCGCTGAAGCTCCTCGAGAGTGACGGCTGAATTGCCACTTCGCACTTGTTCCTTGCAATGACAAAGATAATAATAAAGTTATTTTTCCGAGTTATTTTCCCGCCATGATGCGATCAACTAATTGTTGAATTGTTGGCACAAAACCATTGGCGTAAAATGGATCAGTGGCAAAGCGATAAGCGCTGTGACCTGAAAACATTAATTGATTTTCGATTTCATTACTGTGGCGAATATCTTGTAAAGTTTTTTGAATACAAAAGCTGCGCGGATCGGCTTTGCGATTAGTAGTATAATTCATCTCGGCTTTGTCCGACCAGTTGCTGAAACGACATTGGCTCAAGCAGCCCATACAATTAATTTGATCGGTAACAATTTGTGCGGCTTTTGATTTATCAACAAACATCAAAGTTTCGTCAGGCGTTTTCATGCCTTCGGTGTGGCCAGCTTTGATCCATTCGTCAACTTTTGCTTTGTCTTCCGGTTTAATGAAAACAACGCGACCTCTTTGGCCGAAAGGAATTTCTGCCGTGAAATTGTCGATTGCCTTGGCGCGATATTCAACTTGGCGGATTTCACGCCCCTTTAGTTCGCGGATGAAATCATTTTCAACTGCCGAAGAGTAAAATCCAGTTGGACTGAAGCGGTTTAAATAAACGTCGCCTTCTTTCAGAGTTAAAAGTTTTTTCTTCCAAGCGTCGGTAACAGGATATTCTTTAGTGACAATCGGGCGCGTGCCGAATTGGAAAACGATTGGGCCAATTTCTGGATTATCAAGCCAATGCTCAAATTCACTTAAATTCCACACGCCGCCAGCCATGATTATTGGCACTTCATTTAAACCAACTGAATTCATGAAAGTGCGAAGCTCGGCAACACGCGGATAAGGGTCTTCATAAGCATTTGGATCTTCAGCGTTAGACAAGCCATTATGTCCGCCAGCGCGCCATGGGCATTCATAAACGATGCCACCTAAAAGATCGACCGCTTTATGGTAACTTCTCTTCCACAAAGCTCGAAAAGCGCGCATTGAAGAAACGATTGGGTAGTAATAAACTTTGTATTTTTCAGCAATTTCAGCTAAACGATATGGCATTCCGGCGCCGCAAGTAATACCGTGAATCAAGCCTTTAGCGCCTTCTAAAATTCCGTGTAAAACTCTTTCCGCACCGCCCATTTCCCATAAAACATTCATGTGAATGCGGCCCATCCCGTCGGAAATATCGTGGGCAATTCGCGCTTGCGAAATACCGCCGCGAATGCTGTCGGCAACTAGTTCTTCGTGTTTTTCGCGACGAGTGTGAGTTTTATAGACGAGCGGAATATATTTACCGTTTTCGTCAACATAATCGGCGTTAACGCCAGAAAAAGTGCCAACCGCGCCAGCTTTAGCAAAGTGACCTGCGGTTACGCCAGTTGTGATTCCAACTCCTTTGCCACCTTCAACGATTGGTAGGCAATCAGCACCAGAAATATTATAAGATTTTATTGATTTGAGCAAAGCTAATGTTCTCCTAAGTTAGAATTTTGTTGGGATTTTTGTTGAAATTATTTTATTTGAAATGCCACCGCTAAAAGTTGAATAAGTTCTTTTTTCAAAAGACAATATCTAAAAAACTTGGTCAAAATAGCAATATTAAATTTATACTTGAAATTGATTGAAGAACTTGAGCTTTTGCAAAATAAAAAAATTATTGCGGATGCTCTAATTCATTTAGCGCAAAGCAATTCAAATAAAACTAAATTCAAACTAAGTTTGAATTTAAATGATTTTATAAGGCGGAAAATCTAAACCTTTTGTTGAAGAGGTGAAAATTTCTACACCATTTTTAGTAACGCCAACTGTATGTTCAAATTGTGCCGATAAAGATTTATCACGTGTGGTAACGGTCCAGCCGTCATGTTTGCTTAAAATAGTTTCATATTTACCGGCGTTAATCATTGGCTCAACTGTAAAAAACATTCCTTCTTCAAGAATTAATCCAGAACCTTTTTTGCCGTAATGAACAACACTTGGTTCAGCATGAAAAATTTTACCAATGCCATGACCACAATAATCGCGAACAACTGAGAAACCTTGTTTTTCAGCGTAAGATTGAATGGCAAAACCAATATCGCCTAAACTATTTCCGGGTTTGATTTGTTCGATGCCAAGCATCATACAATCATAAGTAACTTGGCATAATCTTTTGGCTTTAATAGTTGGTTCGCCAACATAATACATGCGGCTGGAATCGCCGTACCAACCTTCAACAATAACCGTGACATCAATATTTAAAATATCGCCATCTTTTAATTCTTTTTCACTTGGAATGCCGTGACAAACTACGTGATTAATTGAAGTGCAAATTGATTTGGGAAAACCTTTATAATTTAGCGGCGCAGGAATGGCGCCATTTTGAATTATTTTATCATGACATAATTTATTTAGCGAATCAGTGCTGACGCCAACTTTAACGTAAGGAGTGATAAAATCTAAAACTTCTGCAGCCAGCTTTCCTGCGGCGCGCATCTTGATAAAATCTTTTTCGTCGTGAATGGTAACTTGCGGCATTTTTGATTATTTAAAAATTTTATTGATTATGGTAATTTATCTTTATAAGTTGCGTGTCCTTTCTTAATTTTAGCAAACTAATTTCCAACTTTCGCAATGGCAAGAATTACTGTTGAAGACTGCGTTACTGTTGTTCCAAATCGTTTTGAACTTTGCTTGGTTGCCAGCAATCGCGCCAAAAGCATTTTATCTGGCGCTGCAACTCAGCTTGATCGCAAAGAAAAACCAGCGGTTATTTCACTTCGCGAAATTGCTGATAACATGATTGATGTTGAAAATATCAAAAAAAATATTGTGCGTTCAATTAAAAATCGTGGTTCGGCGGAAGCTATTCAAAGTGGCAGCGAAGTAATTGACGCAATTGAAGAAGAAATTAATTCCCAAACTATTGTTTTAAAAGATACAGCTTTTGTTGACGAAAACATCGCGGTGGACGATTAATTTAGACGATTAAATTTTTTATCCCGAAGCGAAACTGTAATTTTCTGAAGTCTGTTTTAAACTCAATTCAATGCTTTCTGCTTCTGAATTAATTCACAAAATCCGCGCTTATCACCCAAATCTTAACGAAGCCTTAATTCAAAAGGCTTATATTCTTTCCAAAAACGCTCACGGTAATCAAAAAAGACATTCGGGCGATCCTTATTTTACTCATCCGTTGGCAGTTGCTGAAATTCTTATTGATTTAAAACTTGATCAACAATCGATAATAACCGCGCTGTTACATGACGTAGTTGAAGATACCGAAGTCAGTTTAGAAGAAGTTGAAAAAGATTTTGGCGAAGAGATCGCCAAGTTGGTTGATGGCGTAACCAAACTTGGTAAGATCGAAACAATTTCGGCTAATGAAAGAATGGCAGAAAATTTTCGCAAACTTGCCATGGCAATGTCGGAAGATATTCGTGTGCTTTTGGTAAAATTGGCGGATCGCTTGCACAATATGCGCACGCTTGCTTATATGCCGTCAAAAGAAAAAAGATTAAAAAAATCTCGCGAAAGTCTGGACATTTACGCGCCTCTTGCTGCGCGTATCGGACTTAATAAAATCAAAGATGAATTACAAGAGTTGGCTTTTGCCATTATCGATCCGGAAAGTTATAATTACATTGTTGAGAAGCTTGATGATCTGCGTGAAAAGAAAAAAGATTTAGTTGATAAAGTTATTAATGATCTAAGCGAATTACTGGCAGCAGAACAGATTGATTTTGAAATTTTTGGTCGTGAGAAAAAACCTTACTCAATTTGGTTAAAAATGAAAAAACAAAATGTCGGATTTCACCATCTTTACGACATTATGGCTTTTCGTATTGTAGTTAAAAATGTCGCGGAATGTTATCGCGTTCTTGGCGTGATAAATTCCAGCTATAATATGATTCCTGGCACTTTTAAAGATTATATCAGCACGCCCAAAGAAAATGGTTATAAATCTTTGCATCTGGCAATTTTAGGACCTTTCAACAAAAAAATTGAAATACAAATTCGTGATCAAAAAATGCACGAAATCGCTGATCTTGGTCTTGCAGCGCATTGGCTTTATAAAGAAGGAAGTAAAAAATCTTTAAGTGCCATCAAAGAAAGTGAAGAATTTCGCTGGATTCGAGAGTTAATAAACTTGTTTGAACAATCCGAAGTGGCAAGCGAAGTTTTTAATTCGCACAAACTATCAATACACAAAGATAAAGTTTTTTGTTTTACGCCAGGTGGCGATATTTTTAACTTACCGCTTGGAGCAACGGTTGTTGATTTTGCTTATGCTGTTCATTCAGAAGTTGGCAATCATTGTGTTTCTGCCAAGATTAATGGCATAATTTCACCGCTGCGTCAAAAGCTGGAAAATGGTGATCAAGTTGAAATATCAACTTCTAAATCTTCAAAACCATCACTTAATTGGTTACAATTTGTTATCACTTCCAAAGCTAAATATGGCATTAAGAATTTTTTACGAAATGAAAAATTTGACGAATATAGCGCTTTAGGTCGTGCTATTTTAAATAAATTTTTTGCCGCCAAAAATCTTGAAATAAGTGAAAAAATTCTTGAAAAAGTTTTAACAAATTTTGGTCGAAAATCAGTTGAAGATTTATATGTTAAAGTTGCTGAAGGCATAATTTCGCGCCAAGATGTTTTGAAAGCAGCTCATCCAGAATTTAAAGAAGAATCAAAAAATCTTAAGCCAGCTACGCTTTTGGAAAAAAAGCCTAAATCAAGTCAGGCAATGCCAATTAAAGGTTTGTTAAGCGGAATGGCGATGCGTTATGGCGGTTGTTGCAATCCAATTCCGGGCGATCCGATTATCGGTGTCATCAATACTGGCGTTGGCGTAACTATTCACAATCAAACTTGTCATAATCTAAAAAATTTGGCGATTAATTCTAACGCCATTTTAGATGTTTGCTGGAAAGACGAAAGTGAACTTGGCGACGAAATGTATGCCAGCAGATTGCAAGTTGTTATAGAAAATAAAAGCGGCAGCCTTGCTGATGTCAGTAGCATGATTGCCAAGAAAAAAGTTAATATCAGCAATATCAAAATTTTAAATCGCAGCGCTGATTATTTTGAATTGATGATTGATGTTGAAGTAAAAAGTGTTGACCATCTGGAAGAGATCATTTCAACTTTGCGGGTTTCAAAAAAAATTACCGCAGTGCAACGTCTTTTGGGCTGAAATTTTTGCTAAAATTCTTCAAATTTTTATGAAAAAAGCTAATTTTTTTAATCGTCACTTGATTGAAAGCGATGAGAATTATTTTGAACATTTTCTTTTCGCTTTTGTGACATCAATGTGGATTTTATCTGCGAGTTTTATTTTACTTTTTCACGCTTTTTGTCCTTTTGTTTTTACAACTACGACTAGTAGTAACATTAAAAAAATTAACGAGTTGATGCAAAAAAGACGTCAAATGCTTGTTGATAAAATCGCTCTCAGAGCCAAGCAAGAACTTGAAGAAAGAGATCAAAATATTATTTAAAATGAAAACAATTGCCATTGTTGGTTTTGGCTTTTGTGGTAAGATAATTTTTTCGCATTTAGCTAAATCTTCAGAAAAAAAATATCGGATTCTAATTTTTAATAAAGCTGATCAAGGTTTGGAAAGTGTTGCCTTTGCCGATTTTTCACCTCATTACATCTTAAATGTTCCTGCCAATAAAATGAGCGCTTTTAGCGCTGATGAAAAAGATTTTTGTAATTTTTTACAAAAAAATTATCCTAAAATTTTTAATGAAATTGGTGAATTTGGTTTTGCACCGCGACAAATTTATCAGCAATATTTGCAAGAAATTTTTTTAGAAAGTTTAGTAATTGCTAAAAAAAATAAACTTGATTTTAGCCTTATAAATCAAGAAGTTTTGAAGGTTCAAAAAAATAATTCCACAGAAGAATTTTTAATAAAAACTAAGGAAAAAAATTTCAGCGTCGATCAAATAATTTTAGCAACAAGTGTTATTCAAAGCAATTTTGCGCCACAAATTTTAAAAAATATCACCTCAAAGTTTGATCAAAATTATTTCATCAAAAATCTTTGGCATAAAAATTATCTTAATTTTCATCAAGAAAAAATAGCACAAAAAAAAATTTGTCTTATTGGCTCTGGACTTAGCGCTGTTGACGTTATCGTTGGTTTGAAAAATAAAAATTTTACCGGAAAAATTTTTGTGGTGGCGCGTCGCGGTAATTTTCCTAAAAAACATTTTATTGAAGCGCCAAAAAATATTAATTTTATTTCAGTTGCTGATGCTAAAAAAGGTATAGTTTTTTTATGTTTGAAAATTCGTTATTTTTTACGCGCTAATTCTGAGTTTGATTTGCGGCACGTTGTTGATTCGATAAGATCAATTACTCAAAATTTATGGCAAAATTTTGATCAGAAAAATAAAAAATTGTTTCTGCGTCTTTTGCCTTATTGGAATATTTTTCGTCATCGCGCGCCAATAAGTTCAATTGAAATTATCGAAAAAATGATTGCTTCAAAACAGCTTGAAATCAAGAAAGGCGGTTTGAAAAGCGCTGTGAAACTTGATGGCAAATTTTTAATTGAAACCAAATTTGAAAAATTCGAGTGTGATTATTTAGTCAATTGTTTGGGTTTTGAATTTGATGCCAAAAAATATGCGCTGCTTAATCAGATGATTGAAGAAGATTTGTTAAAACCAGACTTGATGATGGTGCAATCTAATCATGAAAAAATTCATTTACTTGGCGGACTTAATATTGGCAAAGATTTTGAATGTACTTCGGTGCCAGATTTGCGTGCTGATGTTGAAAAGCTAATCAAGATTTTATAATTCTTCAAATTTATAAAACTTCAAAAGCGCAACCAAAATCACTAAAGATTTTTTCAAAAGTTGGAAAGCTGGTTTTAATCATTGACGCATCGTCAATTTCAACGCCATTTTCTAGCGTTAAACCCATAACCAAAAAAGACATGGCAATGCGATGATCCATATTGGTTGAAATTTTTACCAAATCTTTTTTTGGATTTATTCCGCCTTGAATTTCTAAAAAATCATCGCCCATTTTTAAATCTGCGCCACAATTTTTTAAATTATTGGCAATCATTAAAAGGCGATTACTTTCTTTAACTTTTAATTCAGCCAAGCCATTCATTTTGGTATTTCCTTTGGCGTTAGCGGCGGCGATTGCCAAAATTGGATATTCATCGATCATTGATGGAGCGCGGCTGGCAGGAATTTCAACGCCTTTCAAATTACTAGATTCAACGATTAAATCAGCCACTTTTTCGCCAGCAATTTCTTGTTCATTGACTATGGAAATTTTGCCACCCATTTCCTGCAAAGTTCTGATAACGCCATCGCGCAGCGGATTAATGCCGATATTTTTAATTTTGATATGAGAGTTTTTTACCAAAAGCGCGGCAACAATTAAAAAAGCCGCCGAAGAAATATCGCCGGGAATTTTAAAATCTTTGGCGGCAAAATCTTGCAAACCATTATAAGAAATTGCGCTGCCATTTTCGAAATTTTTTTGGGTAATTTTTAAACC
>JANRKR010000076.1:0-11958 GCA_033763375.1 Rickettsiales bacterium | reverse complement strand
GCTAATGCTGCCAACGCTTGGCAGCGAGCGCCAAGAAACTTATTCACCATTTATGCCAATTGATTTAGAAAGTGGAATCGTCATTGATAAAGGCGTGAAAGGCATAAATAAAAAGCGCCAAAGCGTGATTTATGTTGATGGCAATGGTAAAGAAAAAGAAATTTCGGTGCTTGGCGGCAATTGTAAATTACAGTGGAAAATCGATTTCGGCGCGCGCTGGTATTCACTTCAGGTTGATTACGAAATTTATGGCAAAGATCATCAACCCAACGAAAAAATTTATCGCGAAGTTTGTAAAATCTTGGGCGGCGTGCCTCCGGTGAATTTCACTTACGAAATGTTTTTATCTGACACTGGTGAAAAAATTTCCAAATCGAAAGGCAACGGCATTTCGGTTGAAGATTGGCTGAAATATGCACCGGCTGAATCGATGGCGCTTTTTATGTATCAAAAACCCAAAACCGCCAAGCGCCTTTATTTTGATGTGATCCCGAAAGCGATGGATGAATATTTAACTTTCGTGCAAAGTTATGAAAAGCAAGATGAAATGGCGAAGCTTGATAATCCAGCCTTCCACATCCATGAAGCAAAAATTCCAGCGATTAATTTTAATTTAAGTTATTCGCTGCTTCTCAATTTGGCAAGTGCTTGCAACCCAGAAAATGACTCGGTGCTTTGGGGTTTTATTTCCAAATATCAAGCGGGTTTAACTAAAGAAAATTCGCCACTTTTACAAAAAATGGTTGTAAATGCGATTAATTATTACAATGACTTCATCAAGAAAAATAAAAAATATCGTAGGGCCACAGATGCAGAAAAATCAGCACTTCACGAGCTTTCACAAACTTTGCTAAACGCCAGTGAGGCTGAAAAAAGCGACGGTGCACTTTTGCAAAATTTAGTGTTTCAAGTTGGTAAAAATCACGGCTATGAGCAGAAAATGCGTGACTGGTTTTTAGCTTTATATCAAATTCTCTTAGGCCAAGATCAAGGCCCGCGCATGGGTTCTTTTATTGCGCTTTTTGGAATTAATAATTTTGTGAAATTGGTTGAAGAGAAAATTAGAAACTGTTAGCTAGCAGTGTCTAGATAGTTTTTTGAATTTCAGAAATAAGATTTTTGAAAGTGTCGGTTTCATAATTATCGTGAACGCCTTGCAAAACTGACGCCAAACGCTCCAAACCCATTCCGGTGTCGATGCAGGGTTTTGGCAAAGGTTGTAATGATTTATCAGCTTTTTTTTCAAATTGCATAAAAACTAAATTCCAAATTTCAGTGAAGCGATCGCCGTCTTGATCTTTTGACCCTGGTACGCCGCCAAAAATTTTATCACCATGATCAAAGAAAATTTCTGAACAAGGACCACACGGACCAACTTCGCCCATTGACCAGAAGTTGTCGTCGCTATTAATGCGAATAATTTTTGCTTCAGAAAAGTTAGCGATTTTTTTCCACAAATTTGCTGCCTCATCATCGCTGTGATAAACTGTGACCAAAAGCTTGTCGCGATTGATTGCGAGTTCTTTGGTTAAAAAATTCCACGCATAAAAAATTGCTTCTTCTTTGAAGTAATCGCCAAAAGAAAAATTGCCCAACATTTCAAAAAAAGTGTGATGACGCGCGGTGAATCCTACATTGTCGAGGTCGTTATGTTTGCCGCCAGCGCGCACGCATTTTTGCGCCGTTGCAGCGCGTTTGAATTTTGGAATTTCTACGCCAGTGAAATAATTTTTAAATTGGTTCATGCCAGCATTGGCGAACATCAAAGTCGGGTCATTATGCGGAATTAGCGAGCTCGACTCGATAATTTCATGACCATTTTTGGCGAAATAATCCAAGAATTTGGTGCGGATTTGATTGGTTGTAAGCATTTTTTATAAGTAATCAAATTCAAACCATGTCTGAATTTGGGTTTTAGTTGAATTGCTGCGCGCCAAATAAATTAGAGCATCCGCAATAGATTTATTTTTATAAAGTTTGAATATAGATTCAATTTTGATGTAAATTTATAAGATTGTTACCAAGACCTGAATTCATTTTAGGACTTGGTAACGCAATTTTTCCTAAAAACGCCGCGGCGTTTTTAAGTAAGACAAGCTATAAGCCGGATTCTGTACTTGTTTGCACAAGCGACGATCATTCATCTGGGATTAACATCGCTGTTAACCTCAAGCAACCTACCCGAACGGCGATGGCGAGGACATCTGTTTATTAAAAAACTTGCCATTCCTATTTGGTCTTGCTCTAAATAGGGTTTTTCCAAATGTATGTTACCATACAAGCGCGTGAGCTTTTACCTCGCGTTTTCACCTTTTCCTAAAATTGCTTTTAGGTAGTTTATTTTCTGTGACACTTTCCCTCGCAAAGCTTATATATTCAGCGTTTGCGGTCAGTTGTTAACTGATATTTTCCTCGACCAGAGTCCGGACTTTCCTCTAATTTTCAAAAGTTTTAACACCTTAAAATCAGCGATCATCCACTTGCCTTACAAGATTGTGAATTTAAACTCGTCTGCTTTTAAAGGCAATTTTTTAGGGCAATTCTTTAGGGCAATTTTAATTCACAAAAATGGTTTCAGAAAAAATAATTCCAAAAACAATTTTATCAGGAATTCAGCCTTCAGGAAATCTACATTTAGGCAATTATTTGGGTTCAATTCGCAATTGGATTGGTTTGCAAGAAAATCATAATTGCATTTTTGGCGTGATGAATTTGCACGCTATTACTTTGGCGCAAGATTCAAAACAGCTTCGTCAAAATATTTTTGATGCTACAGCAACTTATTTGGCTTGCGGACTTGATGCTAAAAAATCGCTAATTTTTTTACAAAGCGATATTAGCGCGCACGCAGAATTAGCCTGGATTCTTGGCACAATTACGCCAATGGGTTGGTTGAATCGCATGACGCAGTTTAAAGATAAATCCTCAAATAATGAAAATCTTGGTCTCTTCGCTTATCCAGTTTTGATGGCCTGCGACATTTTACTTTATCACGCTGATTTGGTGCCAGTTGGTGAAGATCAAAAACAACATTTAGAATTAACGCGTGATTTAGCTGGCGCTTTTAATCGTCGCTATAATGTTGAATATTTTAAATTGCCTGACGCCATGATTTTGCAAAGCGTTAAAAGAATTATGTCGCTGCAAGATGGCGCTAAAAAAATGAGTAAATCTGATATTTCAGACTTATCGCGCATCAATTTAAACGATTCGCCTGACGATATCGCCAAAAAAATCAAGAAGGCAAAAACTGATTCTTTGCCAATAATTTCTTATGATGAAAATCGCCCTGAAATTTTTAATTTATTAAATATTTTTTCTGCCTTTACCGGCAAAGCGCCGCAAGATATTGCGCTTGAATATCAAAATTCTGGAAATGGCAAATTTAAAAATGATTTAAGCGAAATTTTAATTGAAAATTTAGCGCCAATTCAAACAAAATTGAAAGCTTTGAAGCAAGATCAATCATATTTAAAACAAGTTTTAGATGATGGCAAAAATCGAGCTAATGAAATTGCTGCTAAAACTCGCGATAAGGTTTTTGAAATTGTTGGTTTGATTATTTAAGTTAATGGACCCCGTCATAAAGACGGGGTGACAAAATAGAGCCGTTATAAAGACGGAGTGACAAAATAGAGTCGTCATAAAGACGGGGTGACAAAGTAGTCTTCATAAAGACGGGGTGACAAAGTATAGCCGTCATAAAGACGAGGTGACAAAATAGAGCCGTTATAAAGACGGGGTGGGGGTGACAAAGTAGAGCCGTTATAAAGACGGAGTAGATCTTAACCAAGATTGTCACCCCGTCTTTATGACGGGGTCTAGTTGTAAAGAGGTAGCAAAGTAGAGATAACTCAGCTCTTCTCTTACCCTTGTCAACCCCGTATTACTCTTGTCGCTTCGTCTTACTCTTGTCACCCCGTCTTCATGACGGGGTCTGGTTTTTTAAAATGAAATTATGAATTACGAAATACCTACTAATTTAGAAGAAGAAATTCTCCGCTTAAAACGCCAACAAAATGCCGTAATCTTAGCGCATTTTTATCAAGATTCTGAAATTCAAGATATTGCAGATTTTGTTGGCGACTCTCTTGATTTATCGCGCAAAGCTGCCGCAACCAAGGCTGATGAAATTGTCTTTTGCGGCGTAAAATTTATGGCGCAAGTGGCAAAAATTTTGTCACCACAAAAGCGCGTTTTAATTCCTGATTTAAAAGCTGGTTGCAGTTTGGAAGATTCTTGTCAACCCGAAGCTTTTGCTGAATTTAAAAAAAAATATCCTCAAGCAATTGTAGTTACATACATTAATTGCTCGGCTGAAATCAAGGCTTTGTCTGACATTATCGTTACTTCAACTAATGCTAAAAAAATCATTGAGCAAATTCCTGCTAATCAAGAAATTATTTTCGCACCTGATCAACATTTGGGGCGCTATTTAGAAAAAGAAACTGGCCGTAAAATGATTTTGTGGCATGGAAGTTGTATTGTTCACGAAAGATTCAGCGAAAAAGAATTAGTAAAATTAATTGCTAATCATCCAAATGCTAAAGTTATTGCTCATCCGGAATGCCCGCAAAATCTGCTTTCATACGCTAATCATATTGGTTCAACTTCATCGCTTTTAAAATTTGTTGAAGATCATCAAGGTGCTGAATTTATTGTTTTGACTGAGCCGCACATGATTCATCAAATGCGCCAAAAAAATAAAACTGCTCAATTTTACGATTGCTCATTTATCGACAAAGCCGGCTGCACTTTGTGCAACACTTGCCCATTTATGGAGTTAAACAATTTAGAAAAACTTTATTTAGTGATGAAGTTTGGCGATAAATCACAATTTGGTGGCGAATTAAAAATGTCTGAAGATCTTAGAATTAAAGCTGAAGCGCCGCTGCGCAAAATGCTGGCTTTGTCTTAGATTTACCAGCTTTGGCGAGGACTATTATTTGCAGATCGATTGTTGCTGTTGTTTCTATTTCTTGAATTACCGCTGTTAAAACTAGTTCTACTGCCTCTGTTTGCAGAATTTGTAAAACCTCTTGAATTTGTGGATGATTGGGAAGTGAAATTAGATTTTTTGTAATTTGTTGATCTTGCGCGACCAGAATTATCGTCATTAAATCTGGATTCGCCTCTTGTTTTGGAAACTGATGAATCAGATTTTTTATTGCCTTTTAACCAGCCAAAACCAAAGCCGCTACTTTCTTTTTCATTAACGCGAAACATATTGCCTTCATTTGTTGATCTTGGTTTTGAACGTGATTGATAATCATTTTTCTTTTTACCAAAGCCGGTGATAAAACTTAATATTCCACTTTTGCGGTCATCTTGCGGAATTGCGCTGTGAGGGCGTTTTGTGTAATTTGAATTATTACTGCGACGATTATCAGCGCGATTATCGTCACGCATTGAATTTGATCGCGAGCCAGAAGAAGAGTTTGAAAATCGGTTTGAATTATCGCGTGATTTGGAATAATTTTTGTCGCCATCATTATTTCTTGAATTTGACGAAGTTCTTGTTTGATGATTTGAACGACTAGAAGAGCCTGATCTTTGCTGATTACGATTAAAGCTTCTTCTGGGGTGTGAACTAAATTCACGATCTTCGCGATCAATATGATTAGAAATTGGTGCAGCAACACCATGAAATTCATGGGTTTCATCAACTGGAATTTTAAATTTAATGGTTTTTTCTACAGCTTGCAGAAGTTTGATTTCAGAAGGATCGCAAAAAGAAATGGCAACGCCTTGACGACCAGCGCGCGCAGTGCGTCCAATGCGATGAACATAACTTTCTGGATCCATTGGAATATCATAATTTATAACGTGACTAATTGATGGCACGTCAATTCCGCGCGCTGCAATATCAGTAGCAATTAAAACTTGAACTTTACCATCGCGAAAGCTTGCTAAAGCTTTTTCACGTGCGCTTTGAGATTTATTGCCATGAATTGCCGCAACTGAAATGGAGTTTTTTTCTAAAAATTCTTCAACTCGATTAGCGCCATGTTTGGTTTTAGAAAAAACTAAAACACTTTTAGCATCATCTTGTTTTAAAATGCGCTTTAAGAGAGCTAATTTATTACCTCTTTCTACAAAATTAATTTTTTGATCGATACGTTCAACAGTTGTAGATTGAGGAGTAACTTCAATTTTTATTGGATCTTTTAAGATTGAATCTGCCAGATCAGCAATAGTTTTTGGCATAGTTGCCGAGAAAAAAAGTGTTTGCCGGCGTTCAGGAATTCTGGCGATAATTTTTTTAATATCATTGATAAAGCCCATATCAAGCATGCGATCAGCTTCGTCTAAAACCAGAATTTCTAGTTGCATAAAACGAATGTAACCTTGAGTTGCTAAATCAAGCAAACGTCCAGGTGTAGCAATTAAAATATCAACGCCACGTTGCAAAGAATTGATTTGTGGCTTTTCGGAAACGCCACCAAAAATTACGCAGTGGCGCAAGTTTAAATCTTTACCGTAAGCATCAATATTTTCAGCAATTTGCGAGGCTAGTTCACGAGTTGGCGTTAAAATTAAAGCGCGTACTCCGCCACTTTTTACTGAGATATTGCTGTCAAAAAGATTGTGAATAATTGGCAGGGAGAAGGCGGCGGTTTTGCCGGTTCCGGTTTGAGCAATTCCAAGTAAATCTTTTTTTTCTAAAAGATGAGGAATGGCCTGAAGTTGAATTGGAGTTGGTGTATTATAACCTTTGCTTTCAAGAGCGCTGAGGATTTTTGGATTTAAATTAAGATTTTGAAAATTTGTCATTTTAATATTTAAGTAAGTTGCACTTATGTGCGCGTAAGTGCTAGAAAATTTGGATCATCTTCAAACCATATTTGAGTTTGGTATATTGTCGCAGATTTATCTTTTGCTAAAAAATTTATTAATTTTTGCAAAAGCGTAATTTGTGGCAGATTCGCGAAAGGGTCTTTAGAAATTTTAAAAAAATTTAGAAGTTTTAAAAACCAGAGATCTTCAAATGGAAATTCTTTAAAAAGATACATCTTTTTCTGGCGTCACCAGAAACAAAATTGGTGGAATTGCGCGCGCATTAGATATGATAATTTCTAATTGCCAAGAATTTTATTTTATTTTCTTAACTTCATCAATTATCTCAGCGCCACCGCCCATAACTTTGTAAAGCGCAATCAAATTGGCAATATATTCCTTTTTTGTAACTAGCTGACTTTGTTTGGCACTTAAAAAAGTTAGCTTTGTATCTAAAACATCTAAAGCGCTGCTGATTCCTTGACTATGTTTATTCTCAGAAATCTCGTAAGATTTTTTGCGTGCAGCAAAAATTTTATCGTAAGATTGTAATTGATTAGTAACCGATTGTCTTTCTGCCAGCTGATCTAAGGTTTCACGAAAAGCATTTTGAATAACTTGTTCATATTGCACGATCTGAATTTTTTTGCGGGCATTGGCAATATCTAAATTAGCGATATTTCTGCCGCCAGAAAAAATTGGCAAATTAATTTGTGGAGTGAAAGTCCAGCTGCGTGAATCAAATAAACTATCCAAATTTCTTGAACCATAGCCATAAGTTCCAGTTAAGGTAATTGACGGAAAGAAAGCAGCGCGAGCAGCACCAATATTGGCATTAGCGCTTTTTAAACTATGTTCCGCTTTTTGAATATCTGGGCGAAGTAACAAATTTTGTGAAGGTAAAAAATCAAGCAATTCTTCATTAATTTTAATATCGTTGATAGTTTCATCTTGCGGAATTGAGCGTTCATCAAAAACTCCGGTCAAAACCATCAAAGCGTTTTTATCTTGCTCGACTAATTTTTTGTAAGTTTCAAAATTAACTTTAGCACTTTCGATTAAAGCCTGAGCGTTAAGTAAAGAACTCTGAGAATCAATGCCGTTATTATAGCGCTTTTCACTATATTTGTAACGCTCGCTTTGAGTTTGTAGATTTTCTTTAGCAATTTCCAAAAGTTGACGATCAAGCAAAAATTGGGCGTAAGCATTAGCGGTTTCAGAAATTACGGCAATTTTGGTAATTTTGCTGGCTTCTTTTGTTGCTAAAAAATCTTCCAAAGCTGCTTTTTTAAGGCTGCGCAGGCGTCCAAAAAAATCAACCTCATAAGACGTTAAAGAGACATTAGCGCGATATTGGCGTTTGGGTGTAAAACTGGCAAACTGACTTGGAACTCCTTGACGTGTTTCTAAAGCGCTGGCGCTGATTGTAGGAAGAAGAGCCGATCTGGTAACGCCGTGAGTTCCTTGGGCAACTTCAATATTTAAAATTGCGGTTTTTAAATCTTTGTTATTTTCAAGCGCTAATTGAATTATTCTTTTTAAATCCTGTGATTGAAAATATTCTTGCCAAGAAATTGCGGCAATTTTTTTCTTAGTAGAATCTTGATCTTGAGCAAATGGTAAATCAATTTCCGGTTTTTTATATTTAGGATCGAGGCTACAAGCGACAAGGATTACTGCAATTACAAAAACCTTAAAGATGTTTTTAAAAATTATTTTTTTTCTTTTCATCGGATTGATTTTTTAGCAATTTTTTGAACTAAGACAAAAAACATCGGCACAAATAAAGTGGCAAAAAAAGTTGCGGCAAACATGCCGCCCATAACGCCAATACCAATTGCTCTTTGACTGGCAGAACCAGCGCCAGTTGCCAATGCTAATGGTGTAATTCCAAGCATAAAAGCCATTGAAGTCATAATGATTGGACGAAAACGCTGCTTGGTTGCAATCAAAGTTGCTTTGATCATATCTTCGCCTTGATCGAAAAGCTTTTTGGCAAACTCAACAATTAAAATAGCGTTTTTGGCGGAAAGTCCAATTGTGGTTAAAAGACCAACTTGAAAATAAACATCATTACTCATTTTTGCTAAAAAAGAAAAAATTAGCGCGCCGAAAATTCCAAAAGGTACAACCAAAATAACTGAAAATGGAATTGACCAGCTTTCATAAAGTGCAGCAAGAGAAAGAAAAACTACAATAAGAGAAATAGCATAAAGCGTTAAAGTTTGTGAGCCGGAAGATTTTTCTTCGTAAGAAATTCCTGACCAGGCGTAATCAATGCCGGATGGCAGATCTTTAATCATGCGTTCCATCTCAGCAATTGCAGTTCCCGAGCTGATTCCAGGAACTGCCGCACCTTGAATATTAATTGAAGAAGTGCCGTTGAAGCGTTCAAGCTTTGGCGAACCAAAACTCCAATGCGCTGAAGCAAAGCTGGCGAAAGAAACCATTTTGCCTTGTGAATTTTTGACATACCATTTTTTTAAATCATTTGGCGTCATGCGAAAATCGGCATCGGCTTGCAGATAAACTCTTTTTACGCGACCTTTGTCGATAAAATCATTAACATAAGAAGAACCCCAAGCGGTTTGTAAGGTTTGATTAATATCAGCAATAGAAATTCCTAAAGTAGCGGCTTTAGCATAATCAATATCGATTTTATATTGAGCCACATCGTTCAAACCGTTTGGGCGCACGCCAATTAAAAGCGGATTTTTAGCCGACATTCCCAAAAGCTGATTGCGTGCATTCATTAAAGCGTTGTGACCAAGGCCGCTGCGGTCAAGAAGTTGAAGATCAAAACCAGAAGCGTTACCAAGTTCGCGAATTGGCGGTGGAAAAAAAGTAAAAACAAAAGCATCTTTAACTTGCGAAAGCGCACCCATAGCGCGCCCTGAAATTGCCATAACTGATTGATCGGCATTTTTTCTCTGACTCCAATCTTTTAAACCGACAAAACCAAAGCCAGCATTTTGAGCGCGTCCGGCAAAGCTAAAACCGGCAACGGTAAAAAGATGTTCAACGTTATTTTCTTTTTCCAAAAAATAATTTTCGACTTGTTTAAGACTTTCAATAGTACGCTCAAGCGTTGCGCCGCTTGGCGAATTAATCAGTAAATACATGGTGCCTTGATCTTCAGTTGGCAAAAATGAAGTAGGCATTCGGTTGAATAAAAAAATCAAACCGCCAAGCATCACCACATAAATCATAAAAAATCTTAAAAGTTTTTTAATAATTTTATTGGCAGAGTTGGTGTAAAAATTACGAACTAAATCAAGTTTTCTATTGAAGAAATTAAGAAATTTATTTTGGGATAAGCGGTGATTTTTTTTATGTTGCGCCGGTTTTAGAATTGTGGCGCAAAGTGAGGGCGATAAAATTAAGGCAACTAAAACCGACAGCACCATTGATGAAACAATAGTAATTGAAAATTGACGATAAATTGCGCCAGCCGATCCGCCAAAAAAAGCCATCGGTATAAAAACTGCCGATAAAACCATGGCAATTCCAACTAAAGCGCCGGTGATTTGTTTCATCGATTTGCGCGTGGCATCAATTGGCGAAAGACCTTCTTCTTCCATGATGCGTTCAACATTTTCAACTACTACGATGGCGTCATCAACCAATAATCCAATTGCCAAAACCATGGCAAACATTGTCAGCGTATTGATGGTAAAACCAAGTGCAAATAAAATTGCTAAAGCGCCAAGCAAAACAACCGGAACTGCGATGGTTGGAATCAAGGTGGCGCGCAGATTTTGTAAAAAAAGCAACATCACCAAAAATACCAGAAAAATTGCTTCGGCTAAAGTTTCAACTACACCTTTTATTGAAAGTTTAATAAAAGGAGTTGAGTCGTAAGGATAAATGACCTCAACGCCTTTGGGTAAAAATTTTTTAAGCTCATTAACTTTACTTTTTACAGCTTCGGCAGTTTTTAAAGCATTGGCGCCGCTGGCCAAAATAACCGCCATTCCGGCGGCTGGATGTCTTTTGTAACGTGCAACCGTGCTATAGCTTTGTGAGCCAAGTTCAATTCTAGCAACGTCTCGCAAGCGAACTTGAGCGCCGCTGTTATTGGCGCGAAGAATAATTTTTTTAAAATCGGCAACGGTTTTTAATTTTGATTGTGAAGTAATCGTAGCGTTAAGTTGTTGACCTTTAAGCGCGGGAAGTCCGCCTAATTGACCGGCGGAAACATCAGAATTTTGTGCCTTAATTGCTGCGATGACTTCAGAAGTAGTAATTTTGTAAGCAAAAAGTTTAGCCGGATTAAGCCATATTCTCATAGCGCGGGGATTGCCAAAAATTGTGGTATTACCAACGCCGTCAATGCGCGAAATATTATCTTTCATGTCTGAAAGTAAAATATCGCCAAGCACGCCTTCGCTTACCGAATCGTCTTTTGAGTAAAGTCCAATAACCAATAAAAAATTATTATTGGCTTTATTTACACGAACGCCTTGTTGTTGAACTTCTTGCGGCAAAAGAGGCAAGGCGGCTTGTAGTTTATTTTGCACCTGAACTTGGGCAATATCGGGATTGGTTTTGGGTTCAAAAGTTAAAGTGATGGTAACATTGCCGTCAGAATCGCTGTTCGAAGCAAAATAGCGCAGCGAGTCAATTCCAGTAAGGCTTTGTTCAATTACTTGAGTAACGCTGTTTTCTAGAGTTTCGGCTGACGCACCCGGAAGAGAAGTAGAAATTGAAACCGAAGGTGGCGCAATATTCGGATATTGTTCAATTGGCATTTTAAATAAAGCCAAAGCGCCCGCCATCATGACAATAATTGCCAGAACCCAAGAAAATATTGGACGATCAATAAAAAAATTAGACATGAAATTTTATTTTATTTAACTGATTAATCGTTAACGTGTTCTCGTTTCTAATCGTATCTTAATACCAAGAGTAAATGGACCCCGTCATGCGACGGGGTGACAATTATGATGGAACTATTACCCCGTCATGCGACGGGGGTTAGTTGTTACCCAGTCTTACTTTTGTTACCACTTCTTACTCTTGTTAACACTTCTTACTCTTGTTATCACTTCTTACTCTTGTTACCTTGTCTTACTATTTTCAACCCTTCGTACTCTTTTCACTCCGTCGTACTCTTTTCACTCCGTCTTACTATTTTCAATCCGTCTTACTATTTTCAACCCGTTGTGCTCTTGTCACCCC
>JANRKR010000075.1:0-2263 GCA_033763375.1 Rickettsiales bacterium | reverse complement strand
AAAATTTGCAAAATATAAACGCCCATCACCTGAAACCGCGCCAGTTGCCGCAAAAGCTGCTGGACTTTACATGATTTGCACAATTTCCAAACATGAAGCAGAAAATGAAGGTTACAACGATGCGTTGATGCTTGATTATCGCGGTTTCTTGGCCGAAGCAACTGGCGCTAATTTATTTTTAGTTATGAAAAATGGTGAACTTCACACGCCGCTTCCTGATTGTTTTTTAAACGGAATTACTCGCTTAACCGTAATTGATTTGGCCAAAAAACGCGGCATTAAAGTGGTTGAACGCCATATTAAACCAGAAGAATTATCTGATGCGGCGGATGTTTTTTTAACTGGCAGCGCGGCAGAAGTTACTCGCGTTGGATCAATTGAAAATAAATATTCTTATCCACAACCAAACCAGATTACGCTTGATTTGATGGACGATTATTATCATTTGGTTCGCAGCTAAATAATGAAGCAAAAAATCTTAAATATTTCCACCACAATTTTTTTAGGAATTTTTTGTTTGGTAATTTGTAAAATTGCCAGTGCCAAAAAAAATTATGAACCGCAAGCTTTGTCACGAGTTAAATCGCATTTGCAATTTGACAAAGAATTTAGCGGAATTGCCAAAGTAATTGATGGCGATTCTATAATTGTTGATGATCGCGAAGTGCGGCTTTTTGGTATTGACGCGCCGGAATATCACCAAACTTGTTTTAACACCAAAAATCTTGAATATAGCTGCGGCAAAGTTGCACAAGAATTTTTGTATGATTTTATTAATGGCAAAAAAGTTACTTGTCGTTATAGCGAAAAAGATAAATATAATCGTTTTCTGGCAAAATGTTTTTTAGATAAAACTTCAATCAATGAAGAATTAATAAAAAATGGTATGGCAGTGATTTATAATTTTAGCGAGTCGGAAGAAAAAATGGATAATCTGGAAATTCAGGCTCAATCAAAAAAAACAGGAATCTGGCAAGGCGCGTTTCAATTGCCCAAAGATTATCGCAAAAGTCATCCGCGAAAAAAATGAACTATTTTTTTAGCTCTTCTTAGTTGTCACCCCTTCGCATGACGGGGTCTGCTTTTTAGAGTTTGATAACAAGTCGAAATCTAAAAAAATTATTCAAGCAACCAGACCCCGTCATAAAGACGGGGTGACAACTAAAAATGTAGCCGACTATAAAATATAGCTCGCTGCAAATATAGATCGCCAAATAAATACAATTTTAAAAATGAAAAAATTACAAGTCGCAATCATTGGCGCATCAGGTTATACTGGCGCTGAACTTATTAGAATTTTACTTAATCACAAAAAAACCGAAATTGCGGCGCTGGTTGCCAATAGCAATTCGGGACAAAAAATTGAGCAGCTTTATCCGCATTTAGTTCATTACAATTTGCCTGATTTAAAAAAAATTGAAGAAGTTGATTTTAGTAAAATTGATGTAGCTTTTGGCTGCTTGCCGCACACAACTTCGCAACAAACTTTTAAAAAACTTCTTGCTGAAGAAAAAAACTCGCATCTAAAAATTATCGATCTTTCCGCTGATTTTCGTTTAGAAAATTTGGAAGATTATCAAAAATGGTATGAACATGAACACGTGGCACCAAACCTACAACCACAAGCAATTTACGGACTTTCAGAAATCAACAGAAACAAAATTAAAAAAGCCAATTTAATTGCTTGTCCTGGATGTTATCCAACTTCAGCTTTATTGCCGCTAATTCCACTTTTGGAAAATAATTTAATTTCCAACGAAGATATTATTATTGACTCAAAGTCAGGAACTTCGGGCGCTGGCAGATCAATCAAACAAGCTAATTTATTTTGCGAAGTAAATGAATCGGTAAAAGCCTACGCAATTGGCAAGCATCGTCACATTAGCGAGATTGAACAAGAACTTGGCAAAGCGGCAAAACAAAAAATTGAAATCGATTTCACGCCGCATTTATTGCCAATTAATCGCGGAATTATTTCGACAATTTACGCCAAAATTAATCCGAAATTTTCTTTTGCTGATATTCAAAATTGTCTGCAAACCAAATATGAAGATGAATTTTTTGTGCGCGTAATTGATGGCGAGCCAAATATTAAAGATGTTGTTGGAACCAACTTCTGCCTGATTGCAGCAAAGCCAGCAAGAACTAAAGACAAAGTAATTTTAGTTTCAGTAATTGATAATTTATGCAAAGGCGCGTCAGGACAAGCGGTGCAAAATATGAATATTATTTTTGGTTTTGACGAAAAAGAAGGTTTAGAATT
>JANRKR010000074.1:0-5268 GCA_033763375.1 Rickettsiales bacterium | reverse complement strand
AAATCAATAAATCATGACAAAAAAAGTTAACAAAATGTGGGGTGGCAGATTTGAAAATAAGCCTTCAAACTTGCTGCAAGAAATTAATCAATCAATTTCTTTTGATAAAAAACTTTATCGTCAAGATATTAAAGGCTCAATTGCGCACTCTAAAATGCTGGCTAAAATTGGTATTTTAGAAAATTCTGAATTAAAAAAAATCATTTCTGGTTTAAAGCAAATTGAACAAGAAATCATCGCCAATAAATTTAATTTTAAAATTGAGCTGGAAGATATTCACATGAATATTGAATCGCGTTTGCATGAAATTATTGGTGATGTTGCTGGCAAACTTCACACTGCCAGATCGCGTAATGATCAAGTGGCGCTTGATTTTCGTCTTTTTGTGCGCGATGAAATTGACGAAGTTGTAAAATTAATTTCTGATTTGCAAAAAAATCTGGTTAAAAAAGCTGATGAAAATTTTGGGGTGATAATGCCCGGATTCACTCATTTACAAGTGGCGCAACCAGTTTTATTTTCGCATCATTTACTTGCTTATTTTGAAATGTTTGGTCGCGATATTTCGCGCTTACAAGATTTACAAAAAAGAATTGATGAATGTCCTTTGGGCGCTTGCGCTTTGGCTGGAACTTCATTTCCAATTGATCGTGAAATGGTTGCTAAAGAATTAGGTTTTGCGCGTCCAACTAATAATTCAATGGATTCAACTTCTGATCGCGACTTTGCTGTTGAATATTTATTTTGTCTTGCGCTTGTCGCCACACATTTATCAAGGTTTGCTGAAGAAATTATTATTTGGATGAGCAAAGGTTTTGAATTTATCAAACTTTCCGATGCTTTTACGTCGGGCAGTTCAATAATGCCGCAGAAAAAAAACCCTGACGCCGCTGAATTAATTCGTGGTAAAACGGGTAGAATTTTTGGTGCGCTTTTTTCACTTCTTACAACTTTGAAAGGTCTTACGCTTACTTATTCAAAAGATATGCAAGAAGATAAAGAGCCGGTTTTTGACGCCAGTGAAAATTCTAAACTTTGTTTGCGCGCATTTTGCGGTATGATTATCGACTTAAAAGTTAATCAAGAAAATATGTTAAAAATGGCGCAAAGCGGCTTTTCAACTGCAACTGATTTGGCGGATTGGCTGGTTAAAAATTTAAAAATTCCATTTCGCAAGGCGCATCATATTACCGGAAAAATCGTTAAAATTGCTGAAAATAAAGGCGTTGATTTGCATCAATTAAAACTTAGCGAAATGCAAAAAATTGAGAAAAAAATTACTACAAAAATATTTGAAGTTTTATCGGTTGAAAATTCAGTTAAAAGCCGCACCAGTTTTGGTGGCACTTCGCATTTGCGTGTGCGTGAGCAAATAAATCGCGCTAAAAAATTATTAAATAATAAATGAAAAAGTTTTTCTTCTTAATTTTGTTAATCACAATCGCTTTAAATGCTTGTGGCAGAAAAGGTCCGCTTGAATATCCGGGTGAACAGAAAAGACCAAAATTTGACAAAGTAATTGATGAAAAAAATTAAAAATTCAGAAAAAATTTTTATAATGTTTGGGAATTAAAAATTTATTCACTGCGATAAAATCAAAACGAATTTGTTGGTGCTGAAATTTTTGATTTTTGCTGATAAAAAACTCCGTGGCTTTTTTGATTCGCTTAATTTGGCTTGGACGCAAAACCTCTTCAAAATCAGTTTTATAACGCCGCGCTTTTACTTCGATAATGGCGATAATTTTTTTTCTTTTAGCGATAATATCAATTTCGCCAAAATAAGTTTTATGGCGCCAAGCCAGGATTTGATAGCCTTTAAGACGCAAAAAAATAATGACAATTTTTTCTGCCCAAATGCCAAAATTATAAGTTTTTTTTATGGCGCTGTCGCAAATCAATCCTTTTGCCCAACTTTTCGCCAAATTTGCCAAAGAAAAATTTAATTTTGGCAAATTAGCAAAGCGAAGCCGTCTTCGAATCACTTCTTGCGCTGCTCGGAAGTGGATTCTCCTAGAATTTGGGCAAAAATTTTTGATTTGTGACAGTGCGTTTATGTAAATTCTTCTTGGAAGATTTTTTTTCATGGTGATTTTGATTAGTTTTTTGGTGTTATAAAATATACCAAAGTAAAAATCTATTGACCCATTTTTACAAAGGATTTTTGAGGAAAAATTGGCGATTATCCCAAGAGACACAACCAGACCCCGTCATGAAGACGGGGTGACAATATTCGAGTAATATCTACTGTTACCACATCATGAAGACTAAGGTGACAATATTCGAGTAAGATCTAGCAACACCGTTACAATATCATGAAGACTAAGGTGACAATATTCGAGTAAGATCTAGCCACAGTGTCACCCCGTCTTCATGACGGGGTCTGAAAAAAAATTGTGAGTCAAGGAATAATCACCGAAAAACTGATGTTTTGAAAAGCTTTTGTTTAACTGACCCACTAAGGCTTTGAGAAATATTAATTTTTACCAAAAAGACAAAGTTAAAATGGGTCAATAAATTTTTAGTTTGGTTAGATTTTTAGTTTGGGATATAATATTTGTTGTATCAAGTTGCGCTGTTGTGGATTTCTAAGGCAATTTTGTAAATATCTTTTTTGTTGAGATCAAAAATTTCGGCTAAATTTTGTGATAATTCTTTAACGCTAAAACCAGCTTCAAGAGCTTTTTTTATTTCTGTTTTTAATTGATTTTCACTTAAATTTTTTTGTTTTTGATCAGATTTTTCTATCACAATTACAAATTCGCCACGCAATTTTTGCGGATTATTTATAAAAAATTGACGCAAATTTTTAATGTTATCGCTAATGATTTCTTCGTGAATTTTGGTTAATTCTTTTATTACCGCCACGCGACGATTTTCAAGTGTTTGTTCAATTATTTCCAAAGTTGATAAAACGCGATTTGGTGCTTCAAAAAAAACTGCGGTAAAATTTTTTGCTAACGATTTTAACAAGTTAATTTTGGCAATTTTAGTAGTTGGAAAAAACCCTAAAAATAAAAAATTATCGCAAGCAAGTCCGCAAGCACAAAGCGCCGTGGTTAAACTTGAAGCGCCAGGAAGTGGAATTATTTTTTGATTATATTGTCGTAAATATTCAACCAACTTATGTCCCGGATCAGAAATTAAAGGCGTTCCGGCGTCGCTTACCAAAGCGATGAGATTTCCTTGAATCAGAAAGTTTAAGATTTTTTCACGCACTAAAATGCCACTATGATCATTATAAATAATTAATTTTTTATCGCTGATTTTATAATGTTTTAGCAATTTCGCCGTAACTCTGCTATCTTCGCAAACAATATAATCGGCGCTGCGCAAGACTTCCAAAGCGCGCAAAGTTATATCGCTTAAATTACCAATTGGCGTTGCTACAATATAAAATGCTTTTGCCAATTTTTGTGATTCAAAATTTGATTCAAAATTTATCGGGAAATTTTTGGAAAAATCTTGCATATTTTTTGATCTTTGAGTTAGATAGCGTCGTTACAGGATTTTAACATCAATTGAATCATGAAAAATTTATTTAAAAAATCAGCACTGTTTTTGATGCTTCTTGCTTGCTCCTGCGATTTAGCCGAGAAAAATTTAACTTCAGACAATTTAGTTCTAGATAATTCCAATTCAGAAAAAATTTCTTCAACATCACAAAATCAAGAAACTGACTTACAAAAAAAATATTCTGATCGCCTTGAAAAGCGCGACTTGGTAACTTTAAAATCCAATAAAGCAAAAGTTAAAATAGCTTTGTTTTTACCATTTTCTGGCAAAAATAAAGAATTGGGTTGGCATTTATTTAACGCTGCAACCTTATCGCTTTTTGACAATGATTTAAATAACAATATTGAACTAGTTTTGATTGATAGCAAAGACAACGCTGACGAAACTGCAAAAGCTTTTAAAGAGGTTATTCGCCAAGAAATTAAAACTGTTATTGGACCTGTTTTTAGTCAATCTGTAGAAGCAATTGCTCAAGATGTTAAAGCCAATAATATTGTAACCATTTCATTATCAAATAATCCTAAATTGGTTGGAAAAACTTCTGATAAAAGTGCCATATTTTTAGCTGGCATTATGCCTGAAGCGCAAATTGAAAAGGTTGTCAGCTATGCAATTGACCAAAATAAAAACAGCTTTGCGATTATTGCGCCAAATAATCAATATGGCTTGATCATGACTGATTTATTAAAAATGACCGTCAAAAGAAAAGACGGAATTTTTATTACTTCTGAATTTTACGATAGCAGCGAAAAAGATTTAAACGCCGCCGTAAAAAGGTTAGTCAACGCTTTTAACGTTCCTTCTCGTCTTTCTGAAGGTGGTGGCAACAAATTAAAAAAAGATATAGTTGTAAAAGAATCAAATCGAATTTACGCCAAAATTATTTTAATTCCGGAATCAGGCAAAACTTTATCAAAAATTGTCGCTCAAATCAAAGCCAATAACCAAGATGAAAGAGAATTTCAATTAGTTGGAACAAATCAATGGGACGAGTTGGCAACTTTTTCTGATAATAATTTTCTTAATGCTTGGGTTGTGGCGCCTGAAAGTGAAAAATTCCGCACTTTTGAAAAATATTATTATCAAAACTTCAATAAATATCCGCCAAGAATTGCTTCAATTGTTTATGATTCAGTTGCAGTTGTTGCTGATTTGGTTGATAAAAAAAATACCAAAAATCTTGAACTGGCTGATTTTACTGCTTACAGCGTTTGGCCCAAAAATGGTTTTCAGGGAATTGACGGATTATTTCGCTTCTTGCCAAATGGTTTAGTGCAAAGGAATTTAGCAATTTTACAAGTTAAGCAAAATCATTTTGAAACTTTGGAAAAACCGGCTGAGAAATTTTTGCGTTACTAGAGCCTGTTTTTAAACCTAATTATTCTCATATTTAGCTCTATTTTTGCTCTTTTTTTCACGAAATATTTTTAAAATATTTTCCGATATTATAAAAAATTTCATAAAAAAATCGCTAAAAATATGCCAAAATCTGAAACTAATTAGGTTTAAAAACAGGCTCTAGTTTTCAAGTTCAAAGCGTGCTTTTGGTTTAAAATTTAGATCATCAAATTTGCCAAGTTTAAATCTTTCAATTCCTGCCCAAGCAATCATTGCCGCGTTATCGGTGCATAAATTTATTGGTGGTGCTACAACTTCTAAATTATAATTCGAAGCCCAATTTTTAAGCTTATTTAAAATATATTGATTTGCGGCAACGCCACCAGCAATAACTAAACTTTGTGCTGATTTAGCT
>JANRKR010000073.1:0-15827 GCA_033763375.1 Rickettsiales bacterium | reverse complement strand
AGGGATTTTGGGGGATTTTTAAGAGAGCTTTTATTGGTTCATATCACCAACTAAGCAAACAATACTTAGAGCGTTATATTCAGGAATGCTGTTTCAAGTATAACAACAGATTCAACAAGGATGTGTTTGGATTGGTGATTGCTAATAGCATCAGGTTTTAAGAGATACTTTTGATAAGATTTTTCATCATATTCTCTCCTACCTTTGCAATATCTTGTATTTCTTGCCATGTCATTTGAGGTCTGGCTTCTTGTCTCGCATGGGCTATACAATGTCTAAGCTCTATAAGATTCTTAAATTTTTGGAAATGTGTTAGTTTCTCAAATGATTTTTTATCATGTTTGCCCTTGAAATCTTCAACAATTCTTAACAAATCATTGTTGTAATTGCGTCTCAGATTTTTTTCAATAAAAGAAATTCCTTCCACAGATAAGCCAGCTTGTTGAAGTCTATTGCTAACAATCTTCTGAACACAATCCTCAATTTCGGCGTAAAAAATAACGACTATGTATTCCGTAATATAATTTAGAAACACGAAATAGTTGGGATCAGTCCTTTTAATCTTGGAAATTATTTCCTTAAAGTGCTCAAGTTTACTCCTAGTTTTTTCTAGTTTCATACTAGCTACCAAGAAGCTGCTTTGCTAAATGTATCCTTTTTTTAACAACATCTTCTCCGGTAGTATTATCTCGCTGTTTAACAATCTGAGAAAATTCTTCGCTTTGATTTAATCGAGAAAAATTAGGAGAATTAAAGTTAGGTTCTTCGCTACAAATTTGCATTAACGCAACTAATATTGAATCTAATAAAGATAAGCTAAGTTTTCCAGAAAGAGGCAAGCCATTTTCTGAAGTATTAGCCATTTTAACAGCTTTTTCAAACAAATCTTTTCTCTTTTTCATCCACTCTTGCGAAGGGTTTTTATTTTCGGATATGAAATTATCTAAAAATCCCTTCATTGATTTTTTGTAGATTTCTAAATTTTCAAATAGAGCAAATAACCTAAGCAGCAATTCTAAATCTCTGAACTCTTTGTGTTCGTGCGGCTGTTTTATCAATGAACGCCAATCTGAATTTTTATTAATTTCGCGTAGCCATTTTATCATCTCACCATCCGCAACGCACATCCTAATTTGCATCGTATTTAAATTGATGCCGCCCGTATTTAGTCTTTCAAAAATATGATAAATACTCTGATTATCTTTGGGCTCTATTTGTTGAATTATCGTTGCTCTTAAAACGGTCATTCTAAGTGTGGCTTTATCTTCCTCTGATAACTCTTCAAAACTAAGATTATTCCAACGAGAATTGATTCCTTTTAATTTAAAAATCCTGTCATCAAATCGACCATTAAAAAATTTGATAATACTTTGTATTCTCTGATGTCCATCTATTATCAAATGCAAATGAGAACCTCTTTTTCTATACAAAAAAATACCAGGAACTGGCAAACCTAATAAAAATGATTCTATCAACGCACTAGCTCTTTTTACATCCCAAACATATTTTCTTTGAAATTCTGGAATATCCAGAAGTTTATTTTTATCCATATCTACATATCCTTGCAAAGTTGTATCAGCTGGAAATGTGTTTATTTCAAATTTTGGCATCCCATCTTGAGCTTCAGATTGGTTCTCTGCCTTTATAATTTTATCAAGATTAGTATTGGACATGGATTTAAATAAGTTGTTAGAATCTAACTTAAACATATAATGTAAAAGTTAAATTACAACAACTATTTTCCCTATTAGTGGGACATTGGGTATTTTTTTATCGAAAGATTTTTACTGCTGTTAAGAATTAAATTTGGATTTTCACTAAAAACCAAATGATCACCTTGTTCATTAACTTCAAGCTTTCCGGATTTAATATTTCCAATATCGCCTTTTGCCAAAACGTCGTAAAGAATAACTTGCTGCTCGTCAATGTGATGTGCTTTTTTAGCACTGATATGATAAACCTGACCATCATCATATTGAAAATCAATACGTGGATTGGTCATGATTTTTTCTACTTTATAATTTTCTGGATTTTGATTATATTGCTTAACCAGTTTAATGTTATGATTGCTTTTGCTTAGGGCGTAAAACGCATAAATAAAAAATCCGCCGATAATAGCGCTATAACACAAAATAGTTAAAAAATTACGAATTTTATAATGCGATTGAATAAGTTTTAAAACTTGTGCAGTTTTATCGTCCATTATTATTTTCTTGTTCAAGAGTTACAGAAAAAGAATCAAGCGCTTCAACAACGCCAACTTTGTCGATCTCAAGTTTGCATTTGTTAATTCTTTGATCAGATAAAATTACGTTCATCATACTTTGCGCCATTTTTTCGATTAATTGAAAACGATTATTTGCAACTAAATCTTTTATTTTTTTGATAATTTCGTCATAATCAATTGCATCAGAAATATCGTCACTTTGCGTTGATTTTGTAAAATTTGTAGTAAGTTCAACATTTATTACAATTTTACGATCAACTTTTTTTTCCCAATCATAAATGCCAATTATTGTATTTACGGTTAAATTTTTTATTTTGATGATCATTAAATTGATTTCTTAAAGATTGCTTGAAATTATACTTAATCTGCGCTCAAGAAATGCTTTGCTGATATTTTTTAAGGCTCAGTTTAAGCAACAGCGCCATAATCTAATTTAGCGTTTCAGTTAAGATCAAGCTATTTTGAATTTTATAAATTTGCTAATGTCCAAAAAAGTCATCTTACTAAATAACAATAAAAAATTGCAAAACTTGTTAAACTTCAAAAAAAAATTAGGAGAAAATAGAAAAATGTTTTTTGTGGTTATTGCTTGCAGCGCAGCATTAGGAATGTTGGCTTGGGATTTTTTTGTTGAAAATCCAAGTCGTTTAGACGTACAAATTTCGCCATCAAAAAATATAACTTTTGGCGATAAAGTTCCTCAAGCAATGACCACAACGCAAATTGCTAATGAATTTGAACATTTCGACGGCAAGCCAGTTTTACTTTATATTTATACAACTTGGTGCCCGGTTTGCTCACAACAATTTCCTTTAATTAACGAGATTGCGCGTGAATTTCAAAATACCGATTTACAAGTTTTGGCGCTGGCAATTGATCGCGATCTTGATGGGCAAGCTTTAAAAGCTTATTTAAATAAATCAGGAAACTTATATTTCGAACCGCGTTTTTTAGCTTTTAGAGAAGGATTTTTAGAATTTCTAAAAAAGAAAAATATCAAATATCAAGGTCGTATTCCTTTTACAGTTTTGATCTCGCGTCATGGCGAAGTTAAGGTTAAATATGTTGGCGTTAAAGGAAAAAATTATTTACGCAATAAGGTCATTAAAGAATTATGAAACTTCCAATTCAATTTTTTAATAGCCTAACCAATAAGTTAGAAAATTTTACCGCAATTGATCCTCAACATTTGAAAATTTATGTTTGCGGACCAACAGTTTATGATCGTCCGCATTTGGGTAATGCGCGAAGTGTTGTTGTCTACGATTTATTATTTCGCTTTTTGCGTGAAGTTTTTCCTCAGGTTACTTTTGTTCGAAATATTACTGATGTTGACGATAAAATAAATGCGGCGGCGAAAGAGCAAAAAATTTCTATTCAAGATTTAACTAAAAAAATAATCGCACTTTTTTATCAAGATATTGACGCACTGAATGTCTTGCGACCAACTTTTGAGCCGCGCGCCACCAATCACATCGCTGAAATGATTTTGATGATTAACCAACTAATCAAAAATGGTTTTGCTTATGAAAATTCCGGTCATGTTTTATTTGATGTAACTTCTTACAAAAATTATGGAAAGCTTTCCAATCGCACTTTGGATGAAATGATTGCCGGCGCGCGTGTTGAAATTGCAAGCTATAAAAAAAATCCGCTTGATTTTGTTTTGTGGAAACCAGCTGACACTGACGATGATATTTCCAGCGTCTTTGAAAGTCCTTGGGGTTCTGGTCGTCCGGGTTGGCATATTGAATGTTCGGCAATGAGTTCAAAATATTTAGGCAGCGATTTTGATATTCATGGCGGCGGCGCTGATTTGCAATTTCCTCATCATGAAAATGAGATTGCCCAAAGCTGTTGCGCCAATCAAGGTTCGAACTATGCCAGATTCTGGATTCATAATGGTTTTTTAACTGTCAATGGCGAAAAAATGAGTAAATCGCTGAAAAATTTTATTACGGTTCGCGATCTTTTAGATAAAGGAATTTCTGGTTTAGTAATTCGCTATTTGCTGATGGCAACTCATTATCACAAGCCTTTTGATTTTAATCAGAAAGCTTTGGATGACGCCAAAAAATCGCTGGAAAAATTTTATGCATCATTTGACGAAAATGATCTGAAAGATTTTTTAGCAAATTCTGTTGAACTGAAATCAAGCAGTAAAATTCATACAGAAATTTTATCGGAAGTTTTAAACGAATTAGCTGATAATCTAAATATTGCTAAAGTTCTGGCGATACTTCACGAAAAAGCCAAAGAAATAAAAGTCAGTTCTGATAAAAATTTAAAATTACAATTTTTACAGGCTCTTGATTTTCTTGGGCTTTTTGATGCTAATTTTTTTACAAAAAAAGTTTCTGAGAATATTGATGAAAATTATATCAATCAGCAAATTGAACTGCGCATTAAAGCCAAACAAGAAAAAAATTGGGCTTTGTCTGACCAAATCCGCAATGACTTACTAAAAATTGGTATTAGCCTTAAAGACAACAAAGATGGCACTTCTTGGCATTATAATTCGGACTAATACGTTAATGGGTTTTTGCTCTAATTTAGAAGTAAATGGACCCCGTCATGCGACGGGGTGACAAGAGTAAGACGGAGTGACACAAGAGTAAGAATGTATAACAAGAGTAAGGCAGGTGTGAAAAGATTAAGACGGGGTAACAACTAACCCAAGTCGCATGAAGGGGTGACAGTTCCATCATAATTGTCACCCCGTCGCATGACGGGGTCCATTTACTTTGGTATTAAGATGCAATTAGAACCGAGAACCCATTAACTGATTGATCAGTTATAATTAATCAAACTCACGCGCAGAATTTTTTGCAAAAATGAGCTCTAAAAATATTTTATTCCTATTAATTTTATTAGTTTCGAAGCCTGCTTTGGCAAATGTTAATTGCTTCTTGGTAGCAGAAAATGGAAAAATAATCGAACAAAATGGTGATTGCAAAACTCGGCATACTCCTTGTTCAACTTTTAAAATTGCTATTAGTTTGATGGGTTATGATCAGGAGTTTTTAGTTGATGAAACTCATCCAGAATTTCCGTTTAAACCAGAATATATTCATTATTCTGAAATGTGGAAACGATCTCAAAATCCAACAACATGGATGAAATATAGCGTTGTTTGGTATTCGCAAATTATCACCCAAAAACTTGGAAAAGAAAAATTCAGCGCTTACGTCAAAAAGTTTAATTACGGAAATCAAAATGTTTTTGGTGATGAAGGAAAAAATAACGGACTTACTGAAAGCTGGCTCGACAGTTCTTTAAAAATTTCACCTGAAGAACAAGTTCAGTTTTTGCAAAAGTTACTCGATGATAAACTTTCCGTCAGTGCTAAAGCTCAACAAATGACAAGAAATATTTTATTTGTTGAAGAGCTGCCTCACGACTGGAAACTTTACGGTAAAACCGGTTCTTGCGGTTCTAGCGATGACAAGAAACAAAATGGCTGGTTTGTTGGCTGGGTTCAAAAAGAAAAACATAAAATTATTTTTGCCAATTACCTCGAAGATGAAGAAATAACAGATTATTCCGGAGGCAAAATAGCAAAAGAACAAGCGCGTAAAAGATTGATAGAGTTAATCAAGATAAAAAATTAAAGCAGAAAAACGAATTCTAAAAATAATATTTACTTGGTCTTGACGCCGATAAAAAGCTACTCGTCGAAAATAATGATCGCAGACATATATACCAAGAGTGAAAAAAACCTCCGTCATTGCGAGGAGCGCGAAGTGCGACGCGGCAATCTCTTTAAACCGAAGGCAGCAACTCGCGAGATTGCCAAAATAGAACTAAAGCTGAGACTAATTAGATTTGAAAACAGGCTCTAGTTTGATATAAATCTATATCCAACTCCTACTTCGGTAAAAATATATTTAGGATTTATTGGATCGTCTTGAAGTTTGCCGCGTAAATGTTGAGTGTAAATTCGTAAATAATGACTATTCTCGGTGGAATTTTTGCCCCAGACTTCTTTTAAAAGATATGAATGAGTTAAAAGTTTTCCGGCGTTTTTTACAAAAACACTCAATAGTTTATATTCGATTTTGGTCAGATGAGTTTTTTTTCCTTTAACAAATAATTGACGATTTTGAAGATCAACTTTCAAATCGCCAATTTCAAAAAGCGGAGAAGAATTTTGATTAATTTTTTGACAATAGCGTAAAATAACTCTGATTCTTGCCAGCAATTCTCTGCTTCCAAAAGGTTTGGTTAAATAATCATTAGCGCCAAGTTCCAAAGCTTGCACCTTATCTTCTTCCATGTCTCTTGCCGATAAAACAATAATTGGAACTTGTGACCATTGTCGAATATTTTGAATTACTTCAAGTCCATCTAAATCTGGCAAACCTAAATCAAGAATTACAATTTCTGGTGGATAAAGCGAAATAGTTTTTATACCATCGCGGGCATTATTGGTAAATTTGCATTCAAAGTTTTCCTCGTCAAAAACTACCTGTAAAAATTTACGGATTTCTTGCTCGTCTTCAATTATCAGAATTTTGATTTTATTGGTCATAAAGAATTTTTTATTAGAGCCTGTTTTCAAACTTAATTAGGTTTAAAAACAGGCTCTAAAATCAGATCGGATAATATAAAAGAAAAATGAGCGCCGGAAGATGATTTTGAGCTGCTGATTTCCAGCATCGAATTATGAGCTTTTAAAATGCCACGACAAATAATCAGACCAAGTCCGTATCCATCTTTTCTGTCAGTAAAATTATTATTTTGAGATATTCCTGGTCCGTTATCTTCAATTTCTATCAGCAATTCATTTATTAATTTTTTTACTGTGATGTTAATTTTGCTGCCAATTGGTGTATATTTAGCGGCATTTTCCAAAAGGTTGGTAATTACTTGTTCAATCAAAACGCCGTCAATTAAAATCATTGGTAAATTATCGTCACACACAACATTAATTTGGTGATTTTGTAGAGTTTCCTGCATTCTCAAAATCGCTGATCCGATAACTTCCTGAATATAATATGGTTGTTTATTTGGCTTTAAATTTCCTGATTCAATTTTGGTAACATCAAGCAGATTTTTAACAATTTTTGATAATCTGATACTTTCAGAATTTATTGATTTTGCTAAATTTATTATCGAACTTTTTTTTAATTTTTCAAAGTTACTAACAATACTTTCAGAAGCTCCAACTATTGATGATAAAGGAGTTCGCAAATCATGTGAAACTGAACTAAGCAAAATATTGCGTAGCTTTTCAGTTTCAGATTTAATTTTTGTTTGTTCAATTTCAGCGGCTATTATTGCTCTTTCCAAAGATGAAGAAATAAGACTGGCAAAAATTTCTGATGATGATTTTTCGTCATGTGTAAAAATTTTTTTCTGATTTTTTGGATAAATTGCCATCACGCCAATTACTTTGTTCATAACCATCAAAGGCAAATAAAAGCCCAGAGAATTTATAAAATTATCGGTTTGCATACCAGCTGTTTTAGCGTTGTTTGCGCACCATAAAGCGATTATTTGTTCTTGGTCGTTTGAAGATTTATCATTTAAATTTCCAGCTATCGCTTCAAGATTAATGCCGGAAGAATTGTGATGAGTAAGCCAAATTGAGACGTTGGCATTAAAAACTTCGGCAATTTTTTCTGCTGAAATTTCAGCAATTTTTTTATGTTCTCTGATCGAAGCTAAATTTTTAGTAAGATCATAAAACTTTTTAATATCTTGTTCTCTTTTGCGCGAAATAAAAGCTTGAGAAGCTAACTTAGCTGCTTGACCTGAAATAAACAAACTGGTTATTAACATCACGGCAAAAGTCAGCCAATAAGTTTTATTAATAACATTTAGCGAATATATAGGTTCAATAAAAAAGAAATTAAAAGTGGTAACGCTTAAGATGGAAAACAATACTGAAGAAGCTCTGCCAAATTTTGAAGCAACCAAAACTGCGCCAATTAAATAGATCATAATTTGATCAATTGGCACAAAAAAGTTATCAAAAACTTTACCAAACAAACTGCATAAAGTTACAGCAACTATTGCGCCAAGGTAATTTTTTAAAGGTGCATACGGGAAATTTTTTAGCATTTTTTTAAAAAAATCAGACAAAGTCAAAAATGTACAATTATATCTGCGGCAAAGACATATTGGTTTGATTTACGTCCACCGTCGTAAGCTTTTACGTCATAGGAATGGTCATAACGTAATTCTGGACGTAATGTTATAGCATCTCCAATCCAATGTATCCAAGCAATTACGTGATCAGAATAAAGTGTTTTAAAGCCGGTTCTTTGTCCCTGGCTATCTTTAAAAAATCCGTTGCGCAGGCTGATATAATCTTTTGGCGTAAATTGATAATTTATATAATTAACAAAAGCATTAACCGCAGCGCGGCAAGTTTTGTCACCGGGTTGGCATTGAGCGCCATTGGCGCCAAGAATAGTTGGCGGTGCTTCCGGATTATTTAAATTTGGTACTTGTCTTTCCCATAAATAATATCCTTCACTTGCCATATGCCATTTGCTATTGAATTTATGATACCAGGTTGCAACCAGCATTTGCAAATTGTTGTAAGCATATTTCCCATCATTAATGCCGTTTAGGCAAGGATAAAAATTATCATTACCACTGTCAGTTGTATAATTTATGCAAGCGCCAGGAGTAAGTTTGCGATTTCTTTTATCAAAAATAGTAACATCAGCGCCAACTGACAATTCGCCTTGCACGGTCCAGTTCTTATTAAGTTTTACTGTGGTGACTATGCCTTGGTGAGTATAAGGATCAAAGCTGTAAAGCAGCGAATGTGAATAGGTATAATTATTTGGTGCTAATTGTGCTTCAATGTCAGGAATTGAAATATAACGACCAACTCTGATATTCATGCCTTTGGCAACCTGCGGCACATAAAGCTCGCCATAAAACATCACCGGATCAAAACCATATTTGTTATGATCTTTTAAATATTGGTTACTCAAAAGCTTGTTGGAAAAAGTATATTTATAATCAGTTCCATACATGCCGGTTAAACGAAATCCGTAATCAATATGATCTTTTTGCACAGTATCGGGAACGCGTTCCAAATAAAGAGCGGTTTGATTTAGCATTATTTGATTTGGATAAGGGTAATAAGCTGCAGGATAATTGCCACCAATGCCAGTTTTGGTGTCGTAATGACTTTTAGATGAACTAATATTTCCACCCGGCGCAACCCAACCATAAAGTTTAATACGGCTATCTTTTATTTTTTGACCGTCTTCGCCACAATAAAGTGCATCCATATAAGGTGCGATGGTGTTATCAGCATAACCAATTGGCGTGGTGCCGCCAATATTCCAGGTGGCACTTGGAAATGGAGGCGAGTTTAAAGGTGCATCAACTGCATCTTCATTATGCTCAAGTGCAGGAATATTTTCGCCGCTCCATTTTAAGTGTTCTTTGTAAGTATTATAAAATCGCTCTGAAAATCCTTGTTCAACTTTTAACCCGCAACCCGCAACAGGTGTTGCTTGCGCCTTTAATATATTTGTAAGATAAATAACGATAATTAAAGGTATAAAAACTTTAAACTTCATGATATTTTATTTTTAGAGTAAAAAAAATTACTTAAAAATTTCAAAAAATTTGAAGTAAATAAAGTGTTAAAATTTTGCTTAAAGCTGTAAAAATTTTGTAAAATTTTTTTACAAAATAGAATTAATGACAAAATTTATCGCAAAAAAATAGCGAGGATTTAGAGCCTGTCTTCAAACCTAATTATTCTCATATTTAGCTCTATTTTTGCTCTTTTTTTCACGAAATTTTTTAAAATATTTTCCGATATTATAAAAAATTTCATAAAAAAATCGCTAAAAATATACCAAAATCTGAAACTAATTAGGTTTGAAAACAGGCTCTAGTTAATTTTCGGTGATTATCCCAAGAAGCACAACCAGACCCCGTCATGAAGACGGGGTGACAAGAGTAGGACGTAGTGACCAAGAGTAAGATGTGGTAACAAGAGTAAGACGTGTTGACAAGAGTAAGAAGGGGTGACAAGAGTAAGACGCGGTAACAAGAGTAAGATGTAGTGACCAAGAGTAAGACGGGGTGACCAAGAGTGAGACGTGATAACAACTAACACTCATGTTGTCACCCCATCTTCATGACGGGGTCTAAAAAAATTGTGAGTCAAGGGATAATCACCTAATTTCCCAGATTATCTCGTTTCTTCTATTCCAAGGAAAAGTGAAAGGATCGTCATAATAAGCCATGATTGGATTGGCTTTAATTTCTAAATTATTTGTGATAGCAAACTTTTTTAATTTTTCTTTTTCTTCATTAAATTTTTTATCAGACCAAACACCTTTAAATCTGATTGCCACAACTTTTTTCGCTTTTTGAATTTTAAATTTTATTCTTTCGTCTTTTGCTTTGGGTAAATTATCGATGTTATATTTTTTGGGCATAGTGAATTGAATAAGCCAATTTTGTTGGTTTTCCTTAGTTTGAGAAAGTGGAATTTGAGAAACCGGCGAAGTCATTGCCAATTTTTCTGATCTAATTTTTTGAGGTGTAATTTTCTTTCCCGTATGTCCCTTTTGCATACGGGACGGGGATCCCCGCAAGGCGGGGCGCGACTCGTGTCGCGTTTCCGTATCCCGAAGAGATAAAGGACAACTTTTTTATTCAAAATTTTTCAGTAAAGCTTTATTCATAAGCCTTCTAATAAATAAATTTCATGAATTTAAATTCTCCGCAAAGCGAAGCAGTACAAACTACCGATGGACCTTTGTTGGTTTTGGCTGGCGCTGGCACTGGTAAAACTCGTGTTTTAACTTCGCGTATTATTCACATTGTTAATTCTTATTTGGCTTCGCCACTACAAATTTTGGCAGTTACTTTTACTAATAAAGCGGCTGCGGAAATGAAAAAAAGAATTGGCGAAGTTATTGGCGATCAGGTTAATAATTTATGGGTTGGAACTTTTCACTCAATTGCGGCGCGTATTTTGCGGCGTCACCCCGAAATAGTTGGTTTGCGTCAAGATTTTATAATTATTGACGATGACGATCAAACGCGTTTGCTTAAACAAATTCTTGGCGATTTTAATATTGATGTAAAACAGTTTGCGCCGAAAGCTTATTTAAATCGAATTTCACGATTAAAAGATAAAGTTATAAATCCTGAAAGTCTTGAATCTGCTGCTTTCGAGATATCATTGCCAAAATTAAAAGAAGTTTATCAAACTTATCAATTTCGTTTGAAATCAATGAATGCGGCAGATTTTGGCGATTTGCTTTTACATAATTTAGAAATTTTTCGCGCTGCTCCAGAAGTGCTTTCATACTATCAAGATAAGTTTCGCTATATTTTGGTTGATGAATATCAAGATACCAATAACGCCCAATATCAGTGGCTTTTACGTTTGGCGGCAATTCATAAAAATATCTGCTGCGTTGGTGACGATGATCAATCAATTTATAGTTGGCGCGGCGCTAACATCGCTAACATTTTGCGTTTTGAAAAAGATTTTTCAAATGCCAAAGTTATTCGTTTAGAACAAAATTATCGTTCAACTTCGCGCATTTTAAAAGCTGCTGATCGTTTGATTTCTCACAACAAAGAACGCCACGGTAAAACTTTGTGGACTAACGCATCTGGCGGTGAGAAAGTAAAAGTTTTATCTTTTTTAGATGATCGCCTTGAAGCTGCTTCAACGGCACAAATGATAAAAATTGCAATTAATTCACAAAAATATCAGCCAGAGCAAATTGCAGTTTTAGTGCGCGCCGGTTATCAAACTCGTGCTTTTGAAGAAGCTTTTATCAATAACTCAATTACTTACAAAATTATTGGTGGCATGAAATTTTACGAACGTATGGAAGTTCGTGATTCAATCGCTTACTTAAGAATTTGCGCCAATTTAGATGACGATTTAGCTTTATCGCGCATTATTAATGTTCCAAAACGTGGAGCTGGCGATTCAGCAATTACAACAATTTACGATAGATCAAAGTTAGAAAAAATATCATTCTTTGCCGCAATAAAAAAATCTTTAACAGAAAATACTATCAAAGGTAAAGCCCGCGAAGCTTTAAAAAATTTGCTTGAAACCATTGAAAAAGCTCATGAAAAAATCAACAGCGCTACATTATCAGATTTGGCAAAATCTGTTTTAAACGACGTTGGTTATATTGCGATGTGGAAAGCAGAAAATAGTTTAGAAGCGCAAGGGCGCCTAGAAAATATTGAAGAATTTATCAATAGTTTGGCAGACTTTTCAACTGTGACTGAATTTTTGGAATATGTTTCTTTGATTGAAGCGCGTGACGATAAAAATCTAACTGACGCAGTTACGGTGATGACTGTTCACGCTGCTAAAGGTTTAGAATTTGATTTGGTTTTTGTTCCAGGTCTTGAAGATGGTTTATTTCCAAGTGCAAAATCAGTTGAAGAAAAAAACGGTGTTGAAGAAGAGCGGCGCTTGATGTATGTTGCAATTACGCGCGCTAAGAAAGAATTGATTTTATCTAATGCTAAAAATCGTTATGTTTTTGGTAATGTGCAAACACAAATGCCATCACGCTTTTTAAAAGAATTGCCACAAGATGAAATAGAATTTGAAGATTTTTCTTTTGGTCAAAATCAATGGCAAAATCAAAACTTTAATTCGTCTTATCAAAATGAAAATTCTTTTAAATCCAAAAATAATTTTAGAAATTCGTTTTCTAATCAAAATTACAAAAATGCTGTGATTCCTTCGCAATCAAGGGTGGAAACCGATAAAGAAAATTCAGTTTCTAATAAAAGAGTTTTTCACCAGAAATTTGGTTATGGAAAAGTTTTAAGTGTTGATGGCAATAAACTAGAAATTTCTTTTGAAAAAACTGGCATCAAAACCGTGATGAAAGATTTTATTACTTTGGCTTGAATTCTTTAAAATACACGCAACTAATTGCTTTATTTGATCGCTTTTTTCATTTTTTTGATAACATTGGCAAGTCCGTCAAATATTGCTTCGCCAATTATAAAATGACCAATGTTGAGTTCGATAATTTCAGGAATTTCGCTAATCATTTTTGCAGTTTTATAATCCAATCCGTGTCCGGCGTGACATTCTAAATTTAACTTTTTACAAAGCTTAGCGCAATTTTTTATTTTTAAAAACTCCGCTTTTTGTGCCTGATTTTTTTTATGACAAAACTCGCCAGTGTGAAGTTCAACAATGTCAGCGTTGATTTTTTTAGCGGCGCGAATTTGTTGTTCGCTCGCATCGATAAAAAGTGAAACGCGAATTTTTTTAGCGCGAATTTTCTTAATCATTTCACGCAAAAGCTTTTCATTTTTGATCACATCAAGTCCGCCTTCGGTGGTAACTTCCTGTCTTTTTTCAGGAACAATACAAACAGCGTTGGGTTTGGTTTTAAGGGCGATTTTAAGCATTTCTGCAGTTGCTGCCATTTCTAAATTTATGGGCAATTTTATTTCTTTTTTTAAGCGCGATAAATCTTCATCGCGAATGTGACGTCGATCTTCACGCAAGTGAATGGTAATGCCATCAGCGCCACTTTTCTCAGCTAAAATTGCAGCATCAACTGGATCAGGATGAATGCCGCCGCGTGCGTTTCTTATCGTGGCAACATGATCAATATTTACGCCCAGACGGATTGTAGATTTTTTGCTTATCATGATTTTGATTTAAAATTTTTTGTTTTTTCGTAAATTACCAAAAAACTTAAGTAAAAAATGCAGCTTAAAACAATAGAAATTGGAAAGCCTACGGCTGAGAAAATGTTTAATAAAATGCCGCTAGTAAGGCTGCCACAAATTGCGCCAATTGAGCCAATTAGTTGAAAAGTAGCATTAGCGGCAACTAGTTTTTTAGATTTAAAATCTTCGTTACAAACCTTGAAAGAAGAGACAAAAATGCAGGCAATGAAAATGCCAAAAAAGAAATAGGCACTGAGTAAAAATTGATAATTATGAATAAAAATTATTAGCAAAAAACAGCATAAACAGCCAATAAATCCTAAATTAATTAGTTGATAAGGATTAAATTTTTTAAGTAAAAATCCAACCACAACATCAAAAAATCCACTCGCCATATAAGCGCTAATTAAAAGACCTGCCAGCTCATAAGATAAACCAATTTTAATACCAAAAATTACACTAAAAAAAACCAAAGAGCAAGTTTGGAAGTCTAAGAAAAATCTGCTTAAAAAAATGCGTGGATTGGTTTTAAAAAATTCAGTAAGAGATATGCGTTCTGATTCGAGTCTAGGATTTGCGGTAGTTTTTGCCAACAAAAGTACGCTGAAAGAAGTCAAAGTTAAAACCGCAGAAATTACAAATGATAAATAATTTTCAGCACCGCTGAAACTAACAATTACTGGACCTAAAGCAACTCCAGCTGAAATCAACATGCTAAAAATTCCTGTTGCAACGCCGCGTTGTTTATCTTTTAAAAGAATGTTTAGCCAAGATTGACGGGTGATTACATAAATAAACCACAAATTGCCCATCAAAAAAGCAAAAACGCCCCATAGATATAAATTTTGGTAAAAATAAATTAGCAAAATTATCAAGGCATAACAACAGCTGCTTATCATTAAAGCGCGTAAAATATTTAATTGTTTTATCAAACGACTTAAAAAAAATGACATCAAAATACCGCCAAAACTATCAAGCATAAATACAATCCCCACATGAGCAGCATCAACACTATTTTTATTTAAAATAGCTGGGAAGGTGACGGCATTGATTCCAATGGCACTAGCAAAAATAAAAACGCTCAAAAAAAGCAAATTTATTTCACGACTGAAATTGAGTTGTTGAAAAATTTTATACACTTTTATTGATTTTTTTTCTGAATTTAGCGCTTTTTTATAAACAAATTATTGTTTATTTTTTGCAGGTTACAACAGTTATGTCAAATCAGGTAATATTAGTAGATTTATCATAAATATTAACAAAATCCCTTTTGCAAACTTACAATTAAAATGTCAGCTAAAAATTCTAAAACTCCGCTGCTTGATCAAATAAAAATTCCAGCTGATTTAAAAAAATTCTCACTTGCTGAATTAAAACAAATTTCTAGCGAGCTACGATTTGAAACTATCAATAGCGTTGCTAAAACCGGCGGACATTTGGGTGCGGGGCTTGGCGTTGTTGAAATCACTACCGCACTGCATTATGTGTTTGATACGCCCCGTGACAAAATAATTTGGGATGTTGGTCATCAAGCCTATCCGCATAAAATTTTGACTGGCAGGCGCCACTTGATGCACACTATTCGCCAGCCTTTGGGACTTTCAGGATTTACCAAAAGAAGTGAAAGTGAATATGACGTTTTTGGCGCGGGACACAGCTCAACTTCTATCTCGGCGGCTTTAGGAATTTCGGTTGCTAAAAAATTTAAAGAAGAAAAATCACATGTTATTGCCGTAATTGGTGATGGCGCAATGTCGGCAGGAATGGCTTATGAAGCCATGAATAATGCGGGCGCATTAGAAGATAAATTTTTTCATGACAATCGTTTGATTGTAATTTTAAATGACAATGACATGTCAATTGCGCCGCCAACTGGGGCAATGTCGCATTATTTTTCGCGTTTAGCGGCGTCTAAATCTTATTTAAAAATTCG
>JANRKR010000072.1:0-15434 GCA_033763375.1 Rickettsiales bacterium | reverse complement strand
TCATTTTCCTTTAGTTGTATGGCAAACTGGCTCTGGCACGCAAACCAACATGAATGTTAACGAAGTAATTGCATCAGTTGCTAACGAAAAGGCAACTGGAAAAAAAGGTGGAAAATCGCCAATTCATCCAAACGATCACGTCAATTTAGGTCAAAGTTCTAACGATACTTTTCCAACCGCAATGCATGTGGCAACTGTGCTTACGACTTATGAAAAGCTTTTACCAACTTTAGTTAGATTTGCTAACGAACTTGCTAAAAAAGAAAGCGAATTTAGTGACATTGTAAAAATCGGCAGAACCCACACGCAAGACGCAACGCCCGTAACTTTGGGTCAAGAATTTGGTGCTTACAAAAAACAAATTGAAACCTCGGTTCGTTTTGTAATTGACGGAATTAGAGAAGTTTTTGGGTTAGCACAAGGAGGAACGGCGGTTGGTACTGGACTTAATTGTCATCCAAAATTTGCGGAAAGTTTTGCGGAGAAAATAATTGAAGTTAGCGGCTTTAACGCAATTCAAGAAAAACTTTTTAAAATTGATGAGCGTTTCAAAAGCTTTTACGACAAAGGATTTTTTACCCACCAAAACAAATTCATGTCTTTGGCCTGTAATGACGAGTTGGTTAATTTTTCCGGCGTGTTAAATACTTTAGCGGTTTCTTGCATGAAAATCGCCAACGATATTCGCTTTCTAGCTTCTGGCCCGCGTTCAGGTTTGGGTGAAATTTCTTTACCAGAAAACGAACCCGGCTCTTCAATAATGCCAGGGAAAGTCAATCCAACACAGTGCGAAGCGCTAACGATGATTGCTTGTCAAGTGATGGGAAATCATGTGGCTGTAACGGTTGGCGGCTCGAATGGTCATTTTGAATTAAATGTTTTTCGTCCAATGATCATTCGCAATGTCATTGAATCGCTTAATTTGCTTAATGACGGAATTAATAGTTTTATCGATCAATGTTTGGTGGGAATTCAGGCAAATCATAAGCGTATCACCGAGTTACTCGAGCAATCTTTAATGTTGGTTACGGCTCTAAATCCTTATATTGGCTATGACAATGCCGCTAAAATTGCTAAAAAAGCTCATAAAGAAGGAACTACGCTAAAGCAAGCCGCGCTTGATTTAGGACTTGTTAGCGAGGCTCAATTTGATGAATGGGTTAATCCAAAAAATATGATCTAATTATCAACCAAAAATTTCTCACCATGAAAAATACTCTCGCAATTTTTGAAAAATTTAAAATCCGTCGCCAATTTGATGAAAAATCACAAAAATGGTTTTTCTCGGTTATTGATATTGTTGCAGCTTTAATTGAGCAAAGCGATTTCAACCTAGCCAGAAATTATTGGAAGGCTCTCAAACACAGGCTGGTAAAGGAAGGAAGTGAGGTGGTCACAAATTGTAACCAACTGAAAATGATTGCTGAAGACGGAAAAATGAGGATAACTGACGTTGCCGATCTCGAAACCGTTTTTCGCTTAATCCAATCAGTTCCAAGTCCAAAATCCGAGCCAATTAAAACTAATATTCGTCATTGCGAGGAGCGAAGCGACGTGGCAATCTTGAGGAGTTTGCCCTCGGTTTCTCACAGATTGCCGCGTCACCTAGATGCTCCTCGCAATGACGGCAAAAAAGTTTAATTTTCGGGTTTTTAGTATATACTGAAGTCCAAAGGACTTTGGTATAGTGCAGAAAACTTTTTAAATAATAAAAATAACAGGCTTTAATGTCACAAAATTTTGACATCATAATAATTGGCGGATCTTTCGCTGGAATGACCACGGCTCTTGCTTTGGCGGATATTTCTTCTGATTTAAAAATTGCCGTAATCGAAAAACAAGATATCATAAATCAAGATCGCAAGCGCGATGGACGAGCTTATGCAATTTCTTCAGCGTCACTACAACTTTTTCGTGAAATTAGAATTTTTAGTGAAACTAATCAACATGCAGGAAAAATTTCTGATATAAAAATTACCGATCACAAATCGCCATTTATTCTTGATTTTATTGGCGCTGAAGTTGATGAAAAAGAAGCGCAACTGGGTCAAATTATTGAAAATTATCACATTCATAATGCGCTAAGAAATCAGCTTGTTACTCGTAAAAACATCACAACTTTTTGTCCTAATTCTTATCAAGAAATTAATTTTGCTAATCAAGTTTTAGTAAAACTTGATGACGGAAAAATTTTACATTCAAAATTACTTCTGGCTTGCGATGGTCGTTTTTCTAAGCTGCGCGAGCTTTATCAAATTCCAACTACGCAAAAAAAATATCAGCAAACCGCAATTGTTTTTAATATTGAACATGAAAAACCGCATGAAAATGTTGCTTACGAAAAGTTTTTACCCGGTGGACCATTAGCGATTTTACCGCTACAAAATCCGCGTCAATCTTCAATTGTCTGGATTGTGCCTGATAAAATTTCTCAAACAATTTTAAATTTGGATGAAGAAAATTTCTTGCAGCAATTAAATAAAAAAATGGAAAATTGCCAAAGAGATTTTTTAGGAAATGTAAAAATAATTTCAGAAAAATTTTCTTATCCGCTAATTTTGATTGAAGCGCAAAAATTCTATCACAAAAAAATGTTATTAATTGGCGACGCCGCTTGTGGCGTGCATCCAATTGCTGGACAAGGTTTTAATTTAGCAATTTCAGGAATTAAAATTTTGCGTGAATTAATCAAAAATAATTTGTTTTGCGGTCTTGATATCGCAAGTGAAAGTTTGATTGAAGACTATAATAAAAAAGCCAAACGCGGTGCTAAAAAAATGTTAATTGCAACTGACGTTTTAAATTCACTTTTTGAAACTAAAAATCTCTCAATAAGCTTGGCGCGCGACCTTGGGCTTGGTTTGGTTAATAAAATTCCATCTTTAAAAAAAATATTTATCAAAGCAGCGGGCGGTTTTTGATCGAGTTAAATTAATTTATAAATTCTCTAAATGACTTTTTATCGCATCTTATCAATTTTGCTTTTTCCTTTTTTAGAGCTTTATCTTTTTTATCGCGTCTACAAAAAAAAAGAAGATAAAAAACGCCTAAGAGAGCGCTTTGGTGAAGCTAGCCAAAATCGTCCTGAAGGCGATATAATATGGCTTCATGCCGTCAGTGTTGGCGAAGTTAATTCAGCTTTAATTTTAATTGATGAATTGTTTAAAACTTTTCCTCGCAGCTTTATTCTTTTTACAACTACAACTTTGACCTCGGCATCAATTGTTGCTGCAAAAATTCCGCAATTTAAAGGGCGCGTCATTCATCAATTTTTGCCAATTGATTCTTATGGTTGTGTCAAAGATTTTTTAAATTTTTGGGAACCAAGCAAAGTAATTTTTGTCGAGTCAGAAATCTGGCCAAATCTGATTTTTGAATCTCATAAAATTGGTGCATTAGTTTTTTTAGTTAACGCCAGAATTTCTAACAAAACTTTTTTTAAGTGGAATTTAGCCAGCAAAATTGGCTTTAGAATTTTTGATTATTTTGATTTAATTTTTGTTCAAAGTTCAGAAGATCAAAAACGCTTTCTAAGTTTAAGTAAAAATGAAGTTTTATTTTTTGGCAATTTGAAGTCGCAAGCACTTAATTTAAATGTTGATAATTTTGAACTTAACAAATTACAGGATCAAATTGGTCGGCGTAAATTCTGGCTTGCTGCCAGTACTCACAAAGGTGAAGAAGAAATTATTTTGCAAACTCACCTTGAACTAAAAAAAGATTTTTCCGATTTGCTAACCATAATTGTGCCGCGCCATCCAGCGCGCGCTGAGGAAATAAAAAATTTATTTGGTGAAATAAAATTAGCGCAACGCAGCCAAAAACAAAGCATCACAAACGCTACAGAAATTTATTTAGCTGATACTTTAAACGAGCTTGGAACCTTTTATTCTCTGGCTAATTTCGCTTTTATTGGCGGCTCACTTCTTGAAATTGGTGGCCACAATCCGTTTGAAGCAATTAAACTTAATTGTGCGGTGATTTCGGGCGCGCAAGTTTTTAACTTTAAGGAAATTTATAAATCTTTAGAAGAGCAAAATGCCTGCGTGATAATTAATTCAGCGACTGAATTAAGCAAAAAAGTTGGAGATTTTTTACGAAACCATGATGCGCCTAAAGCTATGTCTGTCAAGGCTTTAGATGTGATTAAAAATTCTGATAATATTGCTAAAAAAATAGTTGAAAAAATCGATCAAGTTTTGGCTTAAAAAAATGACGAGCAAGCTCCATAATTTTTAAAGAAAATATTTATCTAGTTTTATTAGAGGTTTCTTTATTAGAGGTTTCCTGCTCTAAAAGATTTGTTTTGAAAGAAAGTTGCGAGGAACGTGTTGGTGTTATCCCGGTTGAAGGTTGCAGACTTTTAACTTCAAAGACACCAAACTTTGGTGTTCTAATAACTTCGAAATCAGGACGAAGATTATTTTTAATCAATTCTGTGAGATTAAGATAGGCGTCAATTGGCGCGATCACGCCAAGAAATCTTGAGCCGCAATTATTGCTGGCGTGAGTTGCGTCTTGAAGATTTTTTGTAAATGATCGGTGAATTGTAATATTTTTTCCTTTTAAGCTGGAAAGAAATTGATATGTTCCTGGATTTGTGGTAAGGGAAATTACACGGTTTTCGCTAAGTTCTAAAATATCATCGCATAATTTGGTGTGAGATTTGAGTAATTTTGAATCTGCAAAGCCAACAGTTACTTTTAGAGGATCTAATTCTTTACCATTTTTAGTATCACGAAAAATAACAGTTTTTATTTCTACCAGTTTTTCTTCTTCCTCCACTTCGCCACTAATTTTTTCTCGATAAGGAAGAATTGCTGAACAAGCGTCAATTTCTTGTGAACCTTGTATTGGCGGATTATTTCTTATTCTAATTTTTTGATTTATTTTTTGCCCTTCAAATTCTTGATAAAAAAAAGCAATTGAGGCTGCAATTCTACGATCATCATTAGCAATTTCGTCTTCACTTTTATAAAATTCAATTTCTAGGTTTTTCTCTCTTTCATATTTTAGAGCCGAGTCCCTCAACTTTATGGCATTTTTTACAACTTCATTAAAATCATCAACAGCTGGGTTAAAATAAAATTCTTCGTAAAGAAATTGATCATCTGGTTTCGACATAAATTTATTTTACAATAATTTTTCCTTGGGCAGTTTTTTGGTGGAAGTCGCCAAAAAACTTATATTCCCCTGATTTTAAAGGCGCGATAATGATTGTAACTTTTTTACCAGCGCCGATTAATTTTTCTTTTTTTAAGTCGTTACTTTCAAATTCTTCTAAAGTTTTGTCTAAATTTTCGATGATTAATTTAAATTTTTGATTTGGCGCAACCTCGATAATTGCTGGTTCGAATTTGTTGTTTTTGATTTGAATTAGAAATTCTTTTTCTTGTGTCTTTTCTTCCGCCAAAGCTTGCAAAGCTATGAAAATAAAGGCTAAAGCTGTGATAAATTTTTTCATAAATTACTTTAATTTTAATTAGTGAAACCAGACCCCGTCATAAAGACGGGGTGACAAGGTAGAGGCAATGAAGATTTCAACTGAGTTGTCACTCGTCATAAAGACGGGTGACAAGGTAGAGGCGATGAAGATTTCAACTGAGTTGTCACCCGTAATAAAGACAGTGTGACAACTATGCTGGAATTGTCACCTATCTTTGCTGTGTCACCCCGTCTTTATGACGGGGTCTGGTTTTAGAGCAATCGTGCTGTTTTAATTTTTTTTAAAAAACTTCGCCAAATCGCGAATGTGACTAACTAAATGTAAATTTAATTCGGGCAAAGCTTTTTTCAAAGCGGCAAAATTTTTATTTTTCTCATTGGCTTTGGGAATGATACAATTTTTAAAACCCAATTTGGCAGCTTCTTTTAAGCGACCTTCCAAATTTCCTACCATTCTGATTTCGCCGCTTAATCCAACTTCGCCAACTGCAATTGTTGAAGAAGGCAGCGCAATGTCGCGCGCCGCGGAAATCAAAGCGCAAGCTACCGCCAAATCAGCGGCTGTTTCTTCAATTTTTAAACCACCGACAATGTTTAAATAAACTTCTTTGTCGAATAAATTTAGGCCAAAGCGATTATTTAAAACTGCAATAATCATCGCCAAGCGATTGATGTCCCAACCAACAACAGCGCGCCTTGGCGTTGGCATAAAAGATGGTGAAACTAAAGCTTGAATTTCAACTAAAATTGGTCGCGAGCCTTCAACGCCAGCAAAAACAATCGAGCCGCTGGTTTCGCGCTCGTAAGAAGTTAAAAAAAGTTCGCTTGGATTTAAAACTTCCGATAAACCAACATCATTCATCTCAAAAACGCCTATTTCATTGGCGGCTCCAAAGCGATTTTTAACAGCGCGTAAAATTCTAAAATGTAAATCTTTTTCTCCTTCAAAATAAAGCACCGTGTCAACCATATGTTCTAAAACCTTGGGTCCGGCGATTTGACCGTCTTTGGTAACATGCGAAACAATTAATAAAGTGATGTTATTTTTTTTAGCAAAAATTGTTAGTTCACCCGCCGCGGCGCGCACTTGCGAAACCGTTCCCGGAGCTGAAGAAAGCTCTTCTAAAAACATGGTTTGAATGGAATCAACAATCACAATTGTTGGTAAATTTTTGCCATCAATTGAGTTGATTATTTCGGCAACATTGGTGGTGGCGGCTAGTTGAATTGAATCTTGTTTAACGCCCATTCTTTGAGCGCGTAAGCGAATTTGATCAACCGATTCTTCGCCAGAAATGTAGATTACTTGATTTTTTCCTTGAGCCAAACTTTCGGCGGTTTGTAAAAGTAAAGTTGATTTACCAATTCCAGGATCACCCCCAATTAAAACGACCGAACCTTGCACAAGCCCGCCGCCAAGCACGCGATCAAGCTCATTAATTGTGGTTTTAATACGCGGAAATTCTTGCGCTTTGCCGGTTAATTGCACCAAATCAATTTTTTTAGCGTCAGAATTTTTTGTTTTTTTATCGTCAGAAATTCTGCTAAAATGTGATTGTCCGCCTTCGGCAAATTCTTCAACTAAACTATTCCAAGATCCGCAATCAGGACATTTTCCCGCCCATTTAAAATGAACAGCGCCACAGCTTTGACAGGAATAGGCGGTTTTATTTTTTTTCATTTAATAATTTTTTTTTACCATGTTGCTTGATTAGCAAATAGTGTAAGTATTCGGGAGCAAGGTCAAGATCGTCACCCCAAATTAAAGTGTCGTCAACTGAGAAATTCTTGAATTGGTTTATATCTATTAATCTTTTAAAGACGGCGCGATTCTCTTCAAAAAGAAATTTTTTAAAATCTACAACGCCAGATAAGCCATCGTCAAAGGATAAAAATATCTGGTAATCTTTTTGGTATTTAGCATCTTTAACGTTGACCAAGTGCATAATTACTCCAATGGTTTAATTTTTTCAAAAGCGTTGGATTTTTGTAACTTTTCCCAATTTGCCAAAAGTTCTTTTTGATGAATTGAAGCCCACTCAATTACTAAAGAATGAGTTTTTGGATGGAGAAATCCTTCTAAAATTTTAAAGTCTTTAATACAAATAGATGCTTTATAGTTTGCATATTTTGCATGAAAGTGTGGCGGGTTGTGATCATCAAAATACATTTTGATTACAATTCCAAAGAAGCGGCTGATCTCGGGCATAATTTTTGGTGAAAAATTAATTTAAAAATAGAACAAACCTATGTTAGCAGAGTTAAAATCTTTTTTAAAAGAACAAAAAATTGATTTCTTATTTTTACCAAATTCTGATCAATTTTTTTTAGAATATTTGCCTGAAAGTGAAAAGAGAATTCAGTACTTGACAGGTTTTAGCGGTTCAAACGCCACAATAATTTTAGGGCAAAAAAAATCTTATTTTTTTACTGATGGTCGTTATATTTTGCAGGCGCAAAATCAACTAGATTTACAAGAATTTGAAATTTTTAATATTGGCGAAAAATCAGTTCTAAAATGGTTGGAAGAGAATTTACAAAAATCGCAAAAATTGGCGCTTGATCCAAAATTAGTCAGCGTAAATTTTATAAAACATTTAGAAAAAATTGGCGCTAAAATTGTTTTTCTAAATCAAAATCCAATTGATGAAATTTGGCAAAATCGTCCATTTGAAAAAAATTCAGCAATTTATTTTTGTCATAAAAATTCCGTTGGTTTTGATTCTAAAACCAAACGCAATCAGCTTTTATCAGCTTTCAAAGCCGAAGCTTTAGTAATTACCAAACCAGAAAATATTTGTTGGCTTTTAAATGCGCGCGCCTCTGACATTGAATTTTCGCCACTTTTTTTGGCTTATGCAATTTTATTTAAAAATGGTGAAATTGATTTATTTGTTGATTCAAAGCGCATTTTAGATTTGCAAAATATCAATTTAGAAAAAGTAAATTTTATTGATCCAAAGAATATTGATTTACATTTTTCAAATTTAAGAAAAAAAATTAAAGAAATTCAAATTGACTTAAGCTCTACAAATTGCTGGCTTTATAGTATTTTACAAAAAAATGATTTTTCAATAAATTATCAAGTTGATCCAATTGAAATTAACAAAGCTTGCAAAAATTCTGCCGAAATTTCTGGTGCGATTAAAGCACATCAAATTGACGGATTGGCTTTAACCAAATTTTTATTTTGGTTAGAAAATTCATTAAAAAAAGGTGAAGAAATTGACGAAATAAAAGCGGCAGAAAAATTGCTCAAAATGCGCAAAAAAAACCCAGCTTTTCTCTATCCAAGTTTTGCTACAATTTGTGGATTTGGCGCTAACGGCGCGGTTATTCATTATCACGCTGATTCAAAAACTAATAAAAAAATTTCTGGTGATTCGCTACTTTTAATTGATTCGGGCGGACAATATTTTGATCAAGATTTTTGTGCTACAACTGATGTTACGCGCACAATTGCAATTGGAAATATTTCGCTAAAAATGATTGAAAGTTTTACTCGCGTTTTAAAAGGTCATATTGCTTTGGCGCGGGCTAAATTTCCTCGCGGCACTAGTGGTGCAGAGCTTGATGTTTTAGCGCGCGAGCATTTATGGAATATTGGCATTAATTACGATCATGGCACCGGACATGGTGTCGGCAGTTTTTTGTCAGTTCATGAAGGACCTTGCGGAATAAGTAAGAGAGCAACGCAAGAACTTTTAGAAGGAATGATTTTATCAAACGAACCTGGATTTTATTTGCCAAATCAATATGGAATTCGCATTGAAAATCTGATGGTGGTTAAAAAATTTAATGAAGATTTTTTGCAGTTTAAAACTTTAACTTTAGCGCCAATTGACGCGGCTTTGGTTGATTTTAAAATGCTGACTTATCCTGAAAAAAAGTGGCTAAAAGAATATCACCAAAACTTGCTCACAGTTTTTGCTGATGATTTGGAAAGTGATGAGAAAATTTGGTTAGAAAATTTATCAAAAAAATTTATAATTTAATGAATAAGCCAAAAGTTTTATTAGCTGGATTCTATCCAGATTTAGGTCAGGCATTACCGTTTTTATTGACTCGCGCTGGTTTTGAAATTGAGGCGATTTCTACTAAATATTTTTTCAATGGCAGCTCTTTTATTTCTAACTTTTTTGAGATAATTACCGAAGAAGATTTGCATAAAAAACTTGATGAAATTGATCTAGAAATTTACCAGCTTATAATAATTTTTGATGATTTTTCTCTTAAAAGTGTTGCTAATTCAGGCTTGTCGTTGAGTAAAAAAATAAAATTACTACCGTTAATTGATAAAAAATATTTTTCACATCTTGGTTCAAAAATTTTTTTATCAGAATTTTTACAGCAAGGAAAAATTTTAACTCCTGAATTTTTAGTAGCGAAAGGTCGTGCTGAAATTAAAATAGCTGCTCAAAATCTTGAATTTCCTTTAATGGTTAAAGCTGATTATTCCGGAGGTGGTGACGGCGTTTTTGAATGTAAAAATTTAGCGGATATTAATTTGATTCCGGAAGAAAAATTATTGGCACCGGTTTTATTACAAAAAAAAATTTTTGGCAAAGAATTAGATTTGTCAGCTTTTTATCAAAATACCAAATTAATCCATTTTGGTTATAGCGAAGTTGAAAAAACTATCAGTAAATTTGGTCCGTCAAAACTTCGCACTTATAAAAAACTAGAAAATCACGATGCTGAATTATTTTATGAAATGCAGCGTTTGGGTTTGGCAATTGGCGCTAGCGGCTTTGTAAATATTTCAGCAATCAAATCAGAAATTGATGGAAAAATTTATTTTATTGAAGCTGATATGCGCCCAAATGTTTGGGTCGATTTTACCAAGTTTATTGATGATGATTTGGCACCAAAAATTTCGCGTTGGTTTAAATATGGCGAGATGATGAAATTTTCAGCAGCTAGCAATATTAAATCTGTGAAAATATTAGCGCCGCAATTTATTAGAATGGCAATTTGGGAGATTTTATTAAATCGTTATCAAGTCTGGAGATTTATGTCTTCTAGCGATTTGAAGTGGTTTTGGAAGAATATTTTTCTAGATAAAGCTGCAATATTTTTTTGGCGCCTGAATCGAATTCCGACCTTAACATTTCGAAAAATCTTACCAAATAAAAACCATCGTAAAAAATTAAAAAGAAGTATTGCTGATTTTTTCTTGATGTTAAATTTTTTCAAAAAATTTGCCTATTTTTTGCGCCAATAATTGTGCTAATTTTTCTTTGGAGATTTTTCCTAAATTTTCAGTTTTTTTCTTGCTAACAAAAAAGGCTTTGGTTTGAGAGCTGCCAAAAATTTTTCCGTCTTCAATATCATTGGCCACAATTAAGTCGCAGTTTTTCTTGGTTAATTTTTCTTTGGCGTATTTTTCTAAATTCTCACTTTCGGCGGCGAAGCCAATTACTAGCTTTGGACGCTTTTTATTTTTACCAACAAATTCTAAAATATCAGGATTTTTTTCTAGCTCTAAAATAAAATTTTTGTTGTCAGTTTTTTTAATTTTTTCCTGAGAAACTTTTTTTGCCTTAAAATCTGCAACGGCAGCGCAACCGATAAAAACATCTTTTTTTTCTAAATTTTTTTTCACCGCTTCCAGCATTTCAGCAGCAGTTTTAACTTTGATAATTTTATTTTTTGGTAAAGAAATAGTTTCGCGAATATTGGCGGCAATAAGTTTTACATCGGCACCCATTTCATTTAAAGTTTGAGCAATTGCAATTGCCTGCTTTCCTGAAGATTCATTGCCAATAAAGCGCACTGGATCAATTGGTTCAAAAGTTGCGCCACCAGTGATTAAAATTTTTTTACCTTTTAATTGATTTTGATGGCTAAAAAAATTGCAAATTTTTTCATAAATTTTTTGTGGATCAGCCATTTTGCCAATGCCAATTTCGCCGCAAGCAAGAATGTCATTTTCGGGCTCAACTATTGTTATTCCTGATTCTATAACTTTGTTTAAATTTTTTTGCGTCTGCAAATTTTGCCACATTTTTTCATTCATTGCGGGCGCTAAAATAATTTTTTTATTGGCGGCAAGAATTACATTTGATGCTAAATCATCAGCAAAACCATTAGCAATTTTGGCGATAAAATCTGCCGTTGCTGGCGCGACGATAATTAAATCGGTTTGGCGCGACAGCTTGATATGACCCATTTCGCGCTCATCATCAAGCGAAAATAATTCGTTGTAAGTTTTATTTCCTGAAAGTGATGAAGCCAAAAGCGGCGTGATAAATTGCGTGGCAGCACTTGTTAAAACGCAAGTAACATCAAAAGAATTTTTAGTAAGCAAACGCAACAAATCCATGGCTTTGTAAGCGGCAACTGAACCAGTAATAATTAAAAGGATTTTTTTTCCAGTCATCAATTTAATATTTTTTTTAAAGAGATTTATGTTTTGGTATAAACTATCTCGTCATTTGATTGCTTATAAATCTAGAGCTAATAGTGCCTTCCGGGCTTAATGATGGCGATCTTTCTATTTCTATATTATAAGTTAGTTTCTGGCAATAGGCTTCTAAACCATAAATTGCTTTGGCATTTTCTATTTCTAGCAAAGATCCTCTTAAAATTTCAATTTTATTTCGGTTATTGGGCGGTTGCTGATTTTCAATTTTCCGTTCTTCATCAAGAAGAATTTTAATATAAGTGTGCTGATAATTTTCGATTAATCTTGGATTGATAAAAATTTCTCCACCATTTCTGGCAAATTCTAAAAATGGTTCAAATTCAGCATTTAGTAGGTTTGAATAATCTGTATTAGATAGAGAATCTAGGTCTTTAATATTATCTATAGCAACGCGATTATCATCTAATATGAGATAACTAATAATATGATCATTTAAATTATCAGGCAATTGTGCTTTTTTTATACTTAATAATTCTTTTACAACATCGATATTTGGCAGATGAATTAGGCTGTCTTCTTGCAAGATTTCTTCAGCAATAAGACCAGCAAGAAGGCTTGAAGCTATATCGCCGCCATGACCATCGAATACCCCAATTAAAATTTGTTCTGTTGGCGCTGCGGTAATGTCGCAAAGGCTGATTGTTACGTTATCACCACTTCCAAGTAATATAGCAGTATCGCGTAAATATTGGGCAACATTGGTAAAATTATCTTGGATTTTGTCTATGTTATTAAACCATTTTTCTAAAGCCTTGGCATAAGTTCTTTCATTAGCAATGCCGTGATCAAACATGCCATCGCAGCAAATTGCCAAAATAGCTGAGCTTCTTGGAGGATATTTCTGCAATACTTTAGCAATATCATATTGAAAAATGTCCGGTTCTCCGGAGATTAATCTTTGCTCGCCATATTTGATATGAATATCGCCAATACTTCTTGATAATGAAAGAATCTCATTAACTCTTGGAGTTCTGGCATCGCTAACAAATCCACCCAAACTTTCAATTCGAGCTTGCTCTAATATAGCTTGTGGCTCGTGATCATCGGTTAATCTTTTGTAATCAAAAGTACCATCTGGTTTTCTGATAAATAAAATTGCTCGTGAATCGCCAATATTTGCTATGGTTAATTTTTGATCAATAGAGTAAAAAGCCATTAAAGCAGTTGAACCATCTTCTATATTATTTCTTTCAAAGAATTTTATTAAATTGTCTCCAAGTTTTTTAATAGTTTTTTCTAAAAAAAATGGAACTATTGGTGAATCTTCTATGGAGTCTGGTTGTTTTATTTTTCCACCAATAATTGCATCTTCTAGTTTTTCTCTAGGTCCAATAGTTTTTGCGTAAAAAATATCGATATTACCGCAAAGTTTGTTTCCAGATAAATTTTCATTTTTTTCTCTTACAGCTAAAATCCTATTTGAAGCTAATAGACTTTGAGTTGGAATTTCTTTTATTTTAGCTGCCAGTCCATTATCAATTGCACAAGATTGCGATGCTCTTTCTTGGTTAAATTCTAAAATAAATTGATGGAAGAATTTTCGACTTTTGCAAAAATCTTTATTTTCAGCTAGATTTCTGAAGAAAATAATATTTGCTTTAGAAAGCAGATTTCTTGTTGAAACTACATTATAAATTTCATCAATTACCGTAATGCTTAAGCCCGACAGATAAATTAAGAATTGCTCAAGAGTTTTGTTGTCAAAATAAGTTAAATATTCTTCTTCATCAATTTCTGGTAATGAATCGTAATGGTGAATAAACTTCGCTTTCGTCAAAGTGATGGCTTCATTTAATGCTAAATGAAGTGTTTTTAGCTCTTTTTCAAAATCTGTTAATTTTTTCAACTTTGTCTTTTTTAATTTTTAAAATATGAGTGTGTTTGTTTTCATTTAATTATGATGTTCATGTTGATTATTTTTTAGTGTTTTAGCTGATGGTTTCTTTAGTTCAGAATTATTGCTAGAGTAATTTAGTTTTTGTTCTTTATTGTCGCTATCGCTAAAATCAGATTCAAAATCCAGCAAATCTTCACTTCTTGGGTTGCAATCAGATATATAAAAATCATAAGCATATTGAAGACCAAGATTTTTTGAGGCTAATTTTATTTGCTCAACTCTAAGATTTAATAATTCTTCTGGTGAAAATATTATTGTTTGATGATCAGCATTTATTTCTCCTAATCTTGTGCCCAGATATTGACAAATAAGTGGTCCGCTATTTTTAGCTTCTATTGGTAGAATTACGTTATTTTGAGGTAGATTTAAAATCAGTAATTGATTATTGCCCAAACTATTTTGAATTAATTCTTGATGTGAGTTAATCTGATCTTGCTCGCAATTAAAATATATTTGATTAACCAGAAATTTATTTTCTGCTGTTTTGCTAAAATTAATTTCCACAACTTGCCAATTATTTTTTATATCAATGAGAAAAAAAATCTGGGCTTGAGTAATTTCTGGTCTTTCATTTGTTAAAATATCTAAAACTCTTTCAGTTGCTTGGCTAATTTTTTCGGCAGAAAAACTATTGTCAGGATCAGCTTCAAAATAAACAATATTACTTTTTTTAACTAATAAATTTTTACCGGAAATTTCTTCAGTTTTAAATTTTTTCTCAAGAGCATAAGCTGTAGTCAGAAGCGTTATATAGTCTTGATCATAGTAGGAATTTCCCAAAAGATCTTTGGTTGTTAAGTCTTCCAAATTTGGATTAATAACGAAACTTTCTTTAGTTATAACTCCTCTTTCATCTGTTGTTAAAGAGAGCATCGTTTGCCCAAAATTATTGACAAAATTTTGGTTTTGAAAATGAATTATGCTATTTTCTTGCAGTAAAGTTTTACCAAAATAATCGGCAGCTAAACTTGAAACCCTATCACCACAATGACCATCAAAAATACCATTAATAATTGGTTGAGTTGGAGCTAAGGTAATATCAAAAAAACAAGTTGTGATGTTATCAACGCTGCCGAGCGCCATTGAAAAATCGCGTAAATATTCTGCCGGATTATTTTTCCACTTCATGCGCAACGATTCTTGCTCATGCCAATTTTTCAGTGCTGCGGCGTAAATTTTTTCATTAGATCGGCTATTGTCGTACATGCCATCACAAGAATTCATCAAAAAAATTTTGCTTCCTGCTCCGTATTTTTGTTTAATTTTTGCTATGTCATATTGATAAATATCAACTTCTTGAGAGATCAATCTTTGTCTATCAGCAGAAATAGGTAAATCGCCAAAGCTTCTTGATAAAGATAGGCCAATACGATTATCTCCCCAAATTCTTCCATCACTAACTCTTCCTGCTTCAATATTTTCAACTCGCGCTTTCTCTATAATATCTTCAGGATCGTGATCATTGGTTAATCTTTTATAATAAAAATTTCCGTCATCTCCTATAATAAATAAAACTGCTCGTGAATCGCCGCAATTTCCTATAGTTAATATTTGATCAGTTGAATAATGAATTATATTAGCAGTTGAGCCATCTGATAAAGAAGAAAAATCACATATTTCACTAACTTTAGAACCAAAATTTTCCATCTCTCTTTTTAAAAGATA
>JANRKR010000071.1:0-5237 GCA_033763375.1 Rickettsiales bacterium | reverse complement strand
GGATTTAGAGTTTTGAAAAGAAGAAGAAAACTTTTCACAAAAATTATTTAAAATAAGCAGTTAAAAATTCGCCAACAATTTACCTATTGTGGCAGTGTTTAAATATAAAACTGTTGTCAAAATTATTTTTCTTTTGCCTTGATCAATAATTCATTAACTAATTGCGGATTGGCTTTTCCTTTGCTGGCTTTCATAACTTGACCAACAAAAAATCCATGGATTCTTTCGTCACCAGACAAATATTTTTCAAACTGACTAGCATTTGCTGCAATAACTTCAGCGATGATTTTTTCGATTAACCCAGAATCCGAGACTTGTTTTAAACCTTTTTCTTCGACAATTTCTGCCGCGTCTTTGCCGCTTTCAATCATAATATCCAAAACATCTTTGGCAATTTTGCCTGAGATTTCGCCGCTTTTGATTAAGTCTAAAAGCCCACTCATTTTAGTGGCGTTAATTTTTAAATTTTCAAAATTAATGCCAAGTTTATTCATGCGTCCAAATAGCTCAACGGTAAGCCAAGTTATTACTAATTTAGCCTCATGTTTTTGAATTAATTCTTCGAAAAATTTAGTTAAATCGCCATCGTTAGTAATAACTCCGGCATCATATTCAGGAACTTTAAAATCACGAATATAACGCTGTTTTTTAGCTTGCGGCAATTCTGGCAAAGATTTGCGAATCTCGTTCACAAATTCTTCAGTTAAAATTAGCGGCGGTAAATCTGGATCAGGAAAATAGCGATAATCCATGGCGTCTTCTTTGCTGCGCATGGTTTTGGTTGCGCCGCTTATCGCGTCAAACAGACGAGTTTCTTGGTCAATTTTGCCGCCGTTTTCAAGAATCTCAACTTGGCGCGCTGCTTCAAATTCAATAGCGCGCGCAATGTTACGCATCGAATTTAAATTTTTAATTTCACAGCGTGTGCCCAATTTTTCTTCGCTAATCTTACGCACCGAAACATTGGCGTCGCAGCGCAGATTGCCTTTTTCCATATCGCCGTCAGAAGTTCCTAGAGCGCGCACAATTCCGCGAATTGTTTTGACATATTCCGCAGCTTCTGTTGGAGAATTCATATCTGGTTTAGAAACGATTTCCATCAGAGCAATTCCTGAGCGGTTTAAATCAATCAAAGATAAAGTTGGATGTTGATCATGAATTAATTTTCCGGCATCTTGCTCAAGATGAATACGCTCAATTCTAATAATTTTTTTTGTGCCATTTTCCAGCGAGATTTCAACATGACCTTCTTTGACAATTGGTTCAAAAAATTGTGAGATTTGATATCCTTGCGGTAAATCCGGATAAAAATAATTTTTGCGATCAAAAACTGAGCGCAGATTTATTTTAGCGTTAATGCCAAGACCAGTTTTAACCGCTTGTTTTACGCATTCTATATTTAGAACTGGCAACATTCCAGGCATTGCTGCGTCAACCAAAGAAACTTGCGAATTTTGTGGCGCGCCAAATTTTGTTGCAGAGGATGAAAAAAGTTTTGAATTTGAAGCAACTTGAGCGTGAATTTCACAACCAACAACTAACTCGTAATCGTGATTTTTGCCTTTGATAATATATGTCATTTTAGAAAATGCTCAAAATTAAATTGGTCAACGCCAAAAAAATAATCGAGGTAAAAGTTAAAGCCATTCCGGCGATACGAAAAATCATCTTCGAGCTTTCGCAGCTTATTGCATAAGCGTGAGAAATTCTGCCAATAATTAAAATTATAGCACAAAAATTTAGCCACAAAATGTTGGCAGCGTTGCTTTCGGCAAGAAGTAATAAAATTAGCGCCAGCGGCACGCTTTCACAAAAATTGCCATGAGCGCGAATAGCTCTTTGTAAAATTACAATTCCATTATCGCCAATTGCGACATGATTTAGCCTTCTAAGTTTAATAACGCGAACGGTCAGAAAAACAAAAATAAGAGCAAAAATTGCTGCGTAAAAAGAAGTGACAATCATATTATTTTAAATTTAGTTTGATATTTCTGCTTCTTTTATCTCGGAAAAATTTTCGGAAGCTTCCTCGCCAGTTTCAGCCTCATCAACTTCTTTATTACCGGTGTGAGCAATTCTGGCAACTGAAACCACGGTTTCATCTTTGGTTTTAATTAAAGTTACGCCTTGAGTATTTCTGCCGGTAATTCTTACCGTAGCAATTTCAGTGCGAATCAAAGTGCCTTTGTTGGTGATAATCATAACTTGATCTTGCGCTTCAATTGGAAAGCTGGCAATTACCGCACCGTTGCGTTTAGAAGTGATGATGTTGGTGATTCCAGAACCACCACGATTGGTGATGCGATATTCATAAGCGGAAGATCTTTTGCCAAAACCATTTTCGGTCATGGTGAAAATGAATTCTTCATTTTTTGCCATTTCAATTATTTTTTCTTGCGGCAAATTGCAGCCTTTAATTTCAATAACTTCTTTTGGTTGAGCCAATAAATCGGTTGAATTATTTTCAATAATTTTTTGATTAAACAACAAAGCGTCGCGCAATTGTAGGCGTTTTTCTAAATCAATTTTTAAATATTTTTCTTTAACTTCCATATCTTCACCAGCATGTTTTAAAATTGACATGGCGATTACTTTATTGCCTTTTTCAAGTTTAATTCCACGCACGCCGGTAGAATTGCGGCTTTGAAATAAGCGCAACTTTTCAACCGGAAAACGAATACATTTTCCATCTTTGGTTGAAAGTAAAATATCGTCAGATTCTTGACACAAAGCAACGCCAATCAAAGCTTGTCCACTTTCTAATTTCATGGCAATTTTGCCGCTTGAACGAATATCAACAAATTGATCCATCGAATTACGACGAATATCGCCATGCGAAGTGGCGAAAGCGATGCTTAAATCTTTCCATTTATTTTCATCTTCGGGAAGTGCTAAAATGGTGCTGATTTTTTCATCAGCTTCCAGCGGCAATAAATTTACCAAAGCGCGGCCGCGAGCTTGCGGATTGCCAAGTGGCAGTTTATATGTTTTTAAGCGATAAACTTTGCCTTTATTGGAAAAAAACAAAATTGGTGTGTGAGTGTTGGTAACAAAAATATCGGTGGCAATATCTTCATCGCGCACATCCATTGCGCTGCGACCCTTGCCACCGCGTTTTTGGGTGCGATAAGCGTTTAGAGCAACGCGTTTGATATAACCATTCATGGTGCCAACCACCACCATATCTTCTTTCGGGATTAAATCTTCAATATCAACTTCAAATTCAGAATCTTCGATGATTGATTTTCTTGGCGTAGCAAACTGTTCTTTAACTTCGATTAATTCTTTTTTAACTAATTCTAATAATTTTTGGCGATTGGAAAGAAGTTCTAAATAGTTAGAAATTTCAGCGGCTAAGGTTTTTAATTCTTCATTAATTTTGCCAATTTCTAAACCAGTTAAACGTGCCAAACGCATTTCTAAAATGGCTTTAGCCTGGGTTTCAGTAAAATAAAATTTGCCGTCTTTGATAATATTGCCGCGATCTTGAACCAGCTTGATGATTGTTTCTACCGTGTGCGCTGGCCAGCTTTTTGCTAATAATTTTTCTTTGGCTTGCGTTGCATCTTGAGATTTTTTGATCAATTCAACAACTTCATCGATATTTGTAACCGCAACCATTAAACCAATTAAAATATGAGTTTTGTCGCGTGATTTGTTTAATAAAAAGTTGGTGCGTCTGGTGGTAACTTCTTCACGAAAAGCCGCGAAAATTTTTATAACATCTAAAATGCCCATCAGCTCAGGTTTGCCATGATTTAAGGCGAGCATATTAACGCTGAAATTACTTTGTAATTCAGTAAAGCTGTAAAGTTGATTGATGATTACTTCTTCCATGGCATCACGTTTAAGCTCAATAACCACGCGGATTCCATCGCGATCAGATTCGTCACGCAGATCTGTAATGCCTTCAATTTTTTTCTCTTTAACTAAATCGGCAATTTTTTCGACCAGCTTGGCTTTATTAACTTGGTAAGGAATTTCTTCGATAATGATCGCAACTTTGCCACCAGCTTTTTTCTCAATTTTATGTTTGCCGCGCATCACTACCGAACCACGACCAGTGCGCGCCGCTGAATCATAACCAGCGCGACCCAAAATAATTCCACCAGTTGGAAAATCTGGTCCTGGAACAATTTTGATAATGTCTTCAATTGAAATTTCGTTGTTGTCGATATACGCCAAACAAGCGTCAATTACTTCGCCTAAATTGTGCGGCGGAATGTTGGTTGCCATTCCAACCGCAATTCCGCCAGATCCGTTCACTAATAAATTAGGAAAGCGCGCCGGCAACACTTTTGGTTCTTGCTCGGAGCCGTCATAATTGGGAATAAAATCAACCGTGTCTTTATCAAGATCATCAAGTAAAGTGTGGGAAATTTTTTCCAAACGTGATTCGGTATAACGCATTGCTGCGGCTGGATCGTCATCAATTGAACCGAAGTTTCCTTGTCCGTCAATCAATGGCACGCGCATTGAAAAATCTTGCGCCATACGCACCAAAGATTCGTAGATCGCTGAATCGCCATGCGGATGATATTTACCCATAACTTCACCGACAATTCTGGCCGATTTTTTAAATGGTTTGTTGTAATCATAATTGCCTTCATGCATGGCAAAAAGAATGCGGCGATGCACTGGTTTTAAACCGTCGCAAGCATCAGGAATAGCGCGTGCCACAATCACGCTCATCGCATAATCAAGATATGATTTCTTCATCTCCGTTACTAGAGAAACAGATTGAATATCTTTTCCCACAGCAACTTGATTGGCAACTTGATTGGCAACTTGAGTTATTTTTTCTTGAGTCATTTTATAAAATGGAAGTTAAAGCAAATTGATTGAAACAGATTTTTCGATTTTAAGAATTGCTTTCCCGCGACGCAAGATTTTTATTTGCGTTGATTTTTCATATTGGTAATTTTTTAAAAAATATTAAACCAACCAAATTGTAAATTTATGAAAATTGGAGTTACTGGAATCACTGGCAGAATGGGCCGCACTATTGCCACTTTAGTTTTGCAAGACGAGTTAGTTGAACTGGCTTCAGGCTTGGGTCGCAAAGGCAGCGGCAATGAAGATGCTGATTTGGGCGAGTTTTTAGGCTTTGAAAAATCAAATAGCAAAATCGTTTCTGACATTAATTTATTCCTACAAAGCTGCGACGCCGTAATTGATTTTTCATCACCCGCTTTAAGTTTAGAAATGGCGGCAAAATGCGCCGAACTAAAAAAACC
>JANRKR010000070.1:0-2348 GCA_033763375.1 Rickettsiales bacterium | reverse complement strand
ATATTTCCAACTTCTGATGCGATGTTGTTATAATCAATATTACCTTGGTTATCGATGGTAATTCCTGCGCGCGATGCTAAAAGATCGCCAGAATATTTAATTCCGAACCCTTCTTTTGTTGCCACAATAAAAATTCTCCCAGCTTGAATTTTTCCTAAGACTGAAGCATCAATTGCCACTTCATCAGGAAGGTTATGGCCAGGATTTGAATTATCCGAAGTTACTTCTTTGCTTGCGTAGTTAAAAGTTTGATCACCGGTTCTTAAATTCACATCATTCGTGCCACCATAAACCGGCGCCACAATATTCATAACATTTGCCACCAAGTCAGTTGAGGTGATATTTTCTAAATCGATACCAGCACCCATAATTGTTAGCTTTGGCAAGAAGCCGTGAGTTACAGCGTAAGCATTATCACTTAATCTAAAAGTAAGATCAGCAGGATTTGGATTAAACTGCCCCGCAACAGGGTGCGGGGTGACAGAACCAACGACAGCTGTAAATTTACTAACATTAATGAAGCCCGATCCATTAAAAACAAAACCATTCGGATTCGCCAAAACTAAATCAGCTTTCTTTCCAGCGATTTCAGTATAACCATTAATCTGCGAAATATTGTTACTCGTAACTTCATTTAAAATTACTGAAGCCGCACCAGAATTTTTTAAGTTAGCATTATCATTTATCAATCCACCAATCTGAGTTTGAATAACGCCATTTTGACTGCCAATAGAGTTGTTTAGAATCAGCCCTTGTTGATTGACGTTAAAGTCAGAATAACGATTGTGCGAAAGTCCGGAAGAGTTAGGTGCGGCGATGTTTACGATCGGAACATTATTGGCCGCTCGATCAATGGAGGTATTTGTAGAACCATCAGGAGTAACGGGAAGTTCAGCAGCGTGAGCGGTTGCTGTCGTGACAAAAATAAATTGCTCTGCTAATAAAGATATAATTGCAAGTCTCGCTAAAAAGTTGCGAGCCAAGAAAAATATTTGTCGCCAAAAAATTGAAAAAGTTTTCATCTCGAGTTATTTTTCTTTATGGTGAAAAGTTTTAGTTAGACATTGTTAGCTAACAGTGTCTAGTTTTGAAGTTACTATATTTTTAGATTAAAACGATTTTTCAGCATAAGTTACAAATGCTTCGGCAAGTAATTTGTAGCTTAAAAATAAAAATTAGATTTATAAGAACCTGTTTAGAATATTTTTTAACTTCAGATTTCGTCTTATTTTTGCTTATTTTTTAGTAAAATTACTCGAAATATATCCAGATATTACTCTTAATTTTACTAAAAAAGCGCTAAAAATATGTCAAAATCTGAAGTTAAAAAAGATTCTAAACAGGTTCTAAGAAACTACGAAGAAAGCTTTTGTTCTTTAAACTCTACGTGTTTGCGCACGATTGGGTCGTATTTTGAAAAAACCATTTTTTCTTGTTTTTGTTTAGGATTACGACGTGCTAAATAAAAAAATCCGGTATCAGCGGTGCTGACCATTTTAAATAAAATTGAATTTCTTTTTGATTTCGAAGCTTTTGGTTTTCCAGCCATAGTTATCCTGAAAGATTTGTTGAAGTTTTTTAAGATTTAAAAAGACGCGGCAAAATATTTTTTGTAAGCTTCAAGTCAAGAAAAATTTGGTGATTATCCCTTGACTCACAATTTTTTCAGACCCCGTCATAAAGACGGGGTGACAAAATCCGAATCTAAAATCAAATCACAACAACATGAAGACTATGCGACAATTACGAGAAAGATCACAAAACTATCCTAACTTGTCACCCCGTCTTCATGACGGGGTCTGGTTGCGTCTCTTGGGATAATCGCCAAAAATTTAGCTATTTGCTAATTTCTTTTCACCTTTAAAACCAGCAGCAATTCCAGTTCGCGAGACTGATTCCAAGCCATAATTAGCAAGCTTTTGCAAAAGTTCATCGATAGTTTCAGAGTTGCCAATCACTTCAAAAACAATCGAGTCGCCAGCAATGTCAACGACGCTGGAGCGATATTTATCAACCAAAACTAAGGCTTCTTCGCGTTTTTTTTCATCAGCAATAATTTGGATTAAAGCCAATTCGCGTTCAATATAACCTTCTTCGCGAGTAAGTTCTGCAGCGGTGTGAACCGGCACAATTCGTTTCAATAATTTGCAAATCAAATCAACAGTTTTGGTAGTGCCAAAGGTTGTAACGGTAATGCGTGAGAGTTTTTTATCTAAAGTGGTTGGTGCGACATTAAGTGATTCGATATTGTAACCGCGAGCCGAGAAAAGCTCAACAATGCGCGCCAAGGCGCCAAATTCATTATCAACCAAAATGGCAATTACGTGTTTTTTAATTGGATCGGTCAT
>JANRKR010000069.1:0-9997 GCA_033763375.1 Rickettsiales bacterium | reverse complement strand
CCTCAATCACCTGTGATTTTTAGTTTGGTGTTGACTTGTTACTGGAGCAGAGATGTTGTTTTTGAGATTCGGATTCGGCCTCGGAGTTTCGATTTCAAGATTCGTGGCCATCTTTCCGTTCTCTGTTGATTGTTTTGCAGTTAGGTCTTGTGACGAATTTTTTTCCTGAATATTTTCTGCAATTATTTTAAATAACTGTTTTGAGGCTGGGATTAATAAGATTTCTGATAAGTTTTTTACCGTTTCTCCCTCTGAGGGTTTGATATATTTAATAAGACTTTTGCGCAAAGCCTCTTCTATGGGGTAGAAAAATTCTGGATTCAGAGGATTGTCGGAATTTTTAGCATTAAATTGCTCCAATATTGCCGTTCTTGCTAAGCTCAAATTTAGTAAAAAATTTTGATTTTCTTTATCGGGTTGAACGGGGATTTTTTTATCCGATCTCTCTGTTGGTGTTGGTGCTTCGATAAATTCGGGAAGTACAGTAGCTAAAAAGATAGCAGTTTGTCGATCTAAATTCAGATTTGGTAGGTTTTTTGAATTAGCATTATTAGTTATACGGGCATGATAGCTAGGAATAAAAGAAATACTTTTAAGAGAGTCTGTTAAACTAATCGGAGCATCAATATTTTTAGACGAATTAAAAATTGCGATTATGCCATTTACCTCGGAGGTAATTTTTGCCAAAGCTTTGGTTTTTTGTTGCGGCTCTAAGTTTTGCTCTGGCGTTAAAACTTCTAACAAAAACTCTTTTAGTTTTTTTAATTGAGTTATTTTAATCAAATCTTCTTCGTTTAGTCGATTAGTTTGATTTGCTGGATTGGATTGATTTGGATTAGGAGATTTAAACTTTTCTAAAATCTGTCTTCGTACATCATTGTTTCGGTTATAATTTTCAGTATTCTGATCCAATTCCGGAAGAATAGATGCCAAAAAAATAACGATTTCCTTGTCTAAAGAATTTTGGATTTCTGGATTTGTTAGTTCGACATTTTTAATAAAATCCCAATCGCTTAATCCTTGATCACTTTCTAAGTTATGATGCCAATTCGAAGCTGAAGAAATGATAATATTCTTTAAAACTTTTATAATATCGGCGATGCGATTGGTAATCAGGTAGTGTTTCACTTCATATTTGTCGTCCCTAACTAAATCGCTCAGCTCCAAATTCTTATTCATAAGTAATATGCTGGCAACCATCAGGGCTGTTCTGTCCTCATTATCTCTGACCCTAATATCGGCACCTAGCTCCATTAGCATTTTAACTTTTGCCGGACTATTTTCTATGACAGCATAAATTAAGGCTGTTTCGCCATTATTATCTCTGTCATTTACATTGACTCCCATTTCTATTAGGAGTTTAGCGGTATTTTTGTTGGAAGTATGAAATAGAAGGGTTTGACCTTTGTAATCTTTTTTTTTGATATCAGCTCCTAGCTCTAGCAAAAGTTTGATAAGTTCTACATTATTCTCAGTAATGGCATATTTTAGAGCTGTACCAGCAACCTCACTCTCGTAGTCTATATCAGCTCCCAATCCTACCAAAAATCTGACAGCATCAGGGCTGTTAATATCAATGGCAATAATCAGAGCTGTAAAGTCACCCTCGCCCTTAGCCTCGATGTCAGCTCCTTGATTTATTAGCTCTATTAGTTCTTCGGTTACCAATTTGTCACTAGTATTTTTCAGAGCTTGCACAGCAGCTATAAATTTCTCATCTAATTCTATTTTTTTACTTTCTTCGGCAAGTAGGCTCCTTTTTTCAAGACGCTCTTCAGGTGAAAGGATTTTGGAAAGAGAATTTTCAGAGTTAACAAGGGCAACATTTTTAGACATAAGCTATTTTTTAAGGTTTGTTTTAGAAGACTAGCCGCCACTAATAATTTTTAAACAATCATCATAACCAAAAAGCTGCAACAAATATTTATATTTCTGGTTTTGTGGGTTTTGTAAATTGCAATCTTGATGCAAAATTAACTGGGCATTTTTGTGAGCAATTTTTAATAAATCAGAATCAAAATTTAAATCAGCAATTCTAAATTCAGGAAAGCCGCTTTGTTTGGTGCCAAGTAAATCACCGCTGCCGCGCATTTTTAAATCTTCTTCGGCGATGAAAAATCCATCATTTGATTGTTTTAAAATCGCTAATCTTTGTTTGCCTTTGGCGCCAAATTTTTCTCCGTAAAGTAAAATACAAAAAGATTTTTTTTCTGATCTGCCAACTCTTCCGCGCAATTGATGAAGTTGTGAAAGTCCAAAATTTTCAGCATTTTCAATTATTATAATTGTAGCGCTCGCAACATCAATTCCAACTTCAATAACTGTGGTTGCAACCAGTAATTTCAAGTTTCCGTCGCTTTTAGAAAATTCGCTCATCACTTTTTCTTTTTCACTTTCTTTCATTTTACCATGAATTAATCCAACAATTTTGCTGCCAAAAATATTGGTTAATTCGTCATATTTTTTTTTGACGCTAACTAAATTTAATTCTTCATTTTCTTCAATTGCCGGACAAATCCAATAAATTTTTTCACCACGATCAATGGCGCGTTTTATTGCCAAAATATTTTCATCAATTTTTTTGGCTGACATAATCAACGTTTCAATTATTTGACGATTTTTGGGCTTTTCACTTAAAATTGAAATGTCCATATCGCCATATAAAGCAATCATCAAGCTGCGTGGAATCGGCGTTGCGCTCATTAGCAAAACATCAACATCATTACCTTTTTTAATAAGTTGTAGACGTTGCATTACACCGAAGCGATGTTGTTCGTCAATTACGGCTAATCCTAAATTTTTGAATTTTACGTTATCTTCTAAAACCGCGTGGGTGCTGATTAGAATATCGATTTTTCCTTGCGCTAATTCTTCAAGAATTTTGCTTTTTTGTTTTTTAGTTGTAGCTGAGGTAAGAATTTGGCAATTAATTTTTAAACCATCTAAAAGCTTGCTAAAGTAAGCCAAATGCTGTTTGGCAAGCACAGTTGTTGGTGCGATTATACAAGTTTGCTTATTTTGTGAAATAGTATGAAGGCATGAAACTATTGCCACGATGGTTTTGCCGCTGCCAACGTCACCTTGCAAAAGTCGCAGCATTTTTTTGTTAGAATTTATTTCGGCAGAAATTTCCGCGATAGCTTTAATTTGTGATTTTGTAAGATCGAAAGATAATGATTGAATAAATTTCTCAGCTAAATTTTCCCTCGGCAAATTTAGGTTTGTTGTAACGTAATTTTTAATTGCGGTTGATTTATTTTTTACCAGTAAAATAGCGATTTGCCAAGCTAATAATTCATCATAAGCTAAGCGTTTACGATTTGAATTGCTTGGTAAAAAATCACTCTCATCTTTTGGATTATGGATATTTTTTAGCGCCTCATTAAAGTTTGGCCAGCCTTGTTGTTTAAGCAAATTCTCATCAATCCACTCATTTTTTTCTGCCACAATTTTTGTCAAAACTTCAGTAATTTTTTGAGTCAAAAATTTTTGCGAAATCGCCGCGCCCAAAGGATAAATCACGTTAATTTTTGGCAATTTATCAATCTCGCTTGCCGGCAAAATTTCTTGCGGATGAATGATCTGATTTTCGCCAGATAATTTCTGTAAATTGCCTAGAATAGCGATTTCATGGCCAATTGGCATTTTAGCAATTTGGCTGGGAAAAATTTTGAAAAACACCAAATTCACATAACCAGTTGGTGTGTAACAAATAACTTTGTAAGGCTGACGACTATTTGCGGGCTTAACATGCGATTCAACTTTGGCAATAATTATGACGAGCGCATCATTTGGCGCTTCAAAAAGGCGCGGGCGCAATAAAATTTTTTCAGCGCGAATAGGTTTGTGAAGCAACAAATCAAAAACTTTATTTCCACCAACAAGCCTGCTTAAGAACTGCGTCAAAGTTGGTCCGACACGTTTTAGTGAGGAAATTGGTAAAAGTAATTGCGGCGTGGTCATTTATCTAAATTAATTGCTCATTCAAGTTGAAGAATTCGATTTTCCAGACCCGTCATGAAGACAGGGTGACATCGGAAGTTGCTCCGGATACTACAAATTGTCACCCCGTCTTCGTGACGGGGTCTGGTTTTAGGCAATTTTAGCGTCTTCAATTATATAATAATTATTCCAGTTAAATTGTCACCCCGTCTTCATGACGGGGTCTGGTTTTAGGCAGTTTTAGCGTCTTCAATTATATAATAATTATTCCAGTTTGAATTTAACTTTATTCTTCACCGCGTTGATTTCTTCGGTTATCATCACGCTTTTTGATTGATTCGCGCTTATCATAAATTTTCTTGCCACGACCAAGACCAATTATAACTTTGGCAAAATTTTTCTTATTAAAAAAAATTTTTACAGGAACTGCGGCGTAGCCTTGCGCCTGCATTTTACCGGTGATTTTATCAAGCTGTTTTTTATGCAACAAAAGTTTGCGCTTCCTTTTAGGATCGTGATTAAATTTATTAGCGCCTTTATATTCGCTGATATTACAATTGATTAAAAATAATTCATCTTTGCTTTCGGCAATATATGATTCATTAAGGCTGGCTTTACCTTCGCGCAAAGATTTTACTTCGCTGCCAACTAAAACGATTCCAGCTTCGATCTCTTCTTCAATTGTGTAATTAAAATGAGCTTTACGATTTGAAATTTGCACGAATGAATTAAATACAAATTAAGTTAAATATATTTGGCATTGAGGTAAAAAGGTCAGCCAATTTTAATGTTGCAATTAAAAATACCAGCTACTATTTTGCCTCGCCTTTTTGTTTGCTATTTAGTTTCTTTGTAAGTGATCTTGGTTTATAAATTTTAGTTTTATCAAATTTGGTCCTTTTTGGTCTTTAGCTTTCTTTGATTTTAAGAGAAAATGCTGCAAAAAAGCGAACAAGCAAAAAACAAAACAAAAAAAACAAAACAAACAAGCAAATAACCCAAGAAAATCAAGCTTTGGCTAAATTTTTAGACCTATGCCAAAACTTTCAAATCAGTATTAATCAATTTTTTAATTTATGGCTCTTTACGAGACTGTTTTTATTGCCAGACAAGACTTAACCGTGGAAGATGTTGACGCCTTATCAGCTAAACTTTCCAAAATCATTACCGAAGGTGATGGTAAAATTATCTCCAAAGAATATTGGGGATTAAGGAATTTAGCTTACAAAGTTAAAAAAAATAATCGCGGACATTACGTACTTCTTAATATTGATGCCGACTATTCTGCCGTGTCTGAACTTAATCGTGTAATTGGTTATAATGAAGATATAATCAGAAGTTTAACATTCACAGTTGATCAACATTTTGAAGAATCCGAGTTATTTCTTTCGGCCAATGCTAAAGATTATAAAGCCGGAAAAACTCCAACAAAAAGAGAGCCAAGCAAAGTTGACTTGGTACTTGATCAAGTTCAATTCGAAATCTAATTTTTAGGTAATTTATGGTCGCTAAAGTAATTAAAAAAAATAACAAAACTAACAATCACGCCAATGAAAATGAAGGCGAAGAAGGTTATGTTAAAGTATCGCTGGTTAATCAAAGTGTTTTTATTCGGAAGAAAAAAACTTGTCCGCTGCGCGATATATCTATTGCCGAAATCAATTATAAAAATCTGCGTCTTTTGAATAAATTTCTTTCTGAAAGAGGTAAAATTATTCCAAGTCGCATCACCAATGTTGAAGTTAAAAAACAAAAAGCGTTGGCAAATGCAATTAAAAGAGCTCGCCACTTGGCTTTGATCTCTCCTATCGATAAAGAAGACATCTCAAATTAATTCTAAAAATTATGAAAATTATTTTAATAGCCGCAGTTTCTAACCTTGGAAAGATTGGTGACGTAGTTGAAGTAAAAAGTGGCTACGGTAAAAATTTTTTAATTCCAAGCAAAAAAGCTATTTGTTTTAGTGCTAATAATCACAAAATTTTTGAAGCCAAAAGACAAGAATTTGAAAAGCAAAATGACAGTGAGTTTGCTGTTGCTAATAAAGTTAAAGAGCAACTTGCTGGTAAAGATATTATCATTATTGAGAATGCTTCTGACGATGGCAGGCTTTATGGTTCTGTCAATTCGTCTTCTATTTCAGCAAAAATTAATGAAGTTTTAAAAAATAAAGCAACTTCCAGAGCCAACATTTTTTTAAAGAAACCAATCAAAGAAATTGGTATTTATGAAGCCGGAATTGCTTTGCATTCAAATGTTGAAATTAAGGCAAGATTAATTGTAACCAGAAGTGAGTCAGAGATTGAAGCTCTTCTAAAAGCAGAAAAAAAATCTGAAAAAGCTTTAGAAGTTGGTGAAAAAAAATCTGAAAAATCAGAAGCAAAAGAAAATAATGAAATTAATCCTCAGGAAGCTTTGGTTGAAAAATCGGAAAAAATCAAAAAACCAAGAAAGAAAAAAGCTGAATAATTTTTCTAAATTTTTCTAATTCATTTTTGACAAAAACGCTGGCAAGATCAGATTTTGCCAGCGTTTTTTATTGTCTTTTTTAATCTTTTTTTAGCCAAAAGTTTAGGGCGCTGTCGCAAATTTTTTATCAAATTTTTATAAAAATTTTTTATTAAATTTCAAAATTTTTTCATTTTGATTTTTTTGATAAAGTTTGCAAAAGCTTGATTTTCAAGGCTTAAAGCCATATGAAGATTTTTAACAAACACGCTTGACATATAAAATTTCAACTGATTATAATCGACGCCCTCCTAACTTTTTTAAAATAGTATTTGATAATAGATGATCAAAGTTCGTAATTGAACTTGAGGCATTAATTTTGAAGCTGCAGTTAAAAGTTTAGTAAAACTAATTCCTTTAAATTTATAGCAATAATAAAAGACTCTGGTGCGCTCTTAGATAAAAAACTTTTGGTTAGAAACTTTTGAAAAAAATTCTGAAGTTACTTATCCAGAAGCAACAATTTTTTTAAGAGTAAAAACTTTCGGGGTTTTTTGTGTTTGATATTTTTATAAAAGCTGAATTTAGTTTTAATCGAGTTCGTTGTTTAAAATAGTGAATAATTGATAACTAGAGAATACCGCAATTAATGTGCTTGAAGAAATTCAAGTGCAAATTGCAAATATGTAAATCTCAAGAGCCAATAGATCTAATGCAGATTTTATTCTGCACATAACTTTGGAAAGTAAGCAAATTAAGGGCATTCGACGGATGCCTTGGCGTAGAAAGGCGATGAAGGACGTAACAGGCTGCGATAAGCCTCGGGTAGCTGCCAATAAGCTTTGATCCGAGGATTTCCGAATGAGGAAACTCAATCTCTTTTAGAGATTATCTTTAACTGAATTCATAGGTTAGAGAAGCAAAACCCAGCGAACTGAAATATCTAAGTAGCTGGAGGAAAAGACATCAACAGAGACTCCGTTAGTAGTGACGAGCGAACGCGGATCAGGCCAGTCCTGAGAATTTGTTAATCAAAATAACCTGGAAAGGTTAACCATAGAGGGTGATAGTCCCGTATGAGCAAAAGCAAATTTTCAGGCACGAGTAGGGCGGGACACGTGAAATCCTGTCTGAAATCACTTTAATGTGGGGGGTGGACCAGTTCATCCAAGCCTAAGTACTCTTCTACGACCGATAGTGAACAAGTACCGTGAGGGAAAGGTGAAAAGAACCCCGATAAGGGGAGTGAAATAGACACTGAAATCGAATGCCTACAAGCAGTTAGAGCCTCTTTATGGGGTGATAGCGTACCTTTTGTATAATGGGTCGGCGAGTTAATTTTGTCGTGCAAGCTTAAGCCGTAAGGTGTAGGCGTAGCGAAAGCGAGTCCTAACAGGGCGAATTAGTACGGCGAATTAGACCCGAAACTAGATGAGCTAGTCATGGCCAGGTTGAAGGTAGGGTAACACCTACTGGAGGACCGAACTCATTAATGTTGCAAAATTACGAGATGAGCTGTGATTAGGGGTGAAAGGCTAAACAAATCTAGATATAGCTGGTTCTCCGCGAAATCTATTTAGGTAGGGCGTCAGATGATTACTGTTGGGGGTAGAGCACTGTCAAGGCTAGGGGGTCCAAAAGACTTACCAAACCTTAACAAACTCCAAATACCAACAAGTACAGTCTGGCAGGCAGACGGCGGGTGCTAAGGTCCGTCGTCGAGAGGGAAACAGCCCAGACCATCGTCTAAGGTCCCTAAATTATCACTAAGTGGGAAAGGAAGTGAAGAGGCCAAAACAACCAGGAGGTTGGCTTAGAAGCAGCCATCCTTTAAAGAAAGCGTAATAGCTCACTGGTCTAATTAAGCCTTTTTGCGCCGAAAATGTAACGGGGCTAAAGTGATATACCGAAGACATGGATTCATTACTATTGTTGTAATGAGTGGTAGCGGAGCGTTGTGTAAGTCTGTGAAGGTGAATCGTTAGGTTTGCTGGAGATATCACAAGTGAGAATGCCGACATGAGTAACGATAAAAAATGTGAGAAACATTTTCGCCGAAAATCCAAGGTTTCCTGCGTAAAGTTAATCTGCGCAGGGTTAGTCGGAACCTAAGGCGAGGCCGAAAGGCGTAGTCGATGGCAATTGGGTTAATATTCCCAAACCAAGTGGTGAGTGACGGAGCGTTCTTTTGCGTGTCTTCTTATTGGATTGAAGATGCGTCGAAGTTGCTTCCAGGAAATAGCCCCACGTTAAGTCCGTACCAAAACCGACACAGGTGGATAAGTTGAAGATACTAAGGCGCTTGAGAGAACTACACTGAAGGAACTAGGCAAAATGCATCCGTAACTTCGGGAAAAGGATGGCCTGTTGTGGCGCAAGCTACAACGGGTGGCACAGAAATGGGGGTAGCGACTGTTTACCAAAAACACAGGGCTCTGCTAAATCATTAAGATGAAGTATAGGGTCTGACGCCTGCCCGGTGCTGGAAGGTTAATTGATGGTGTGCAAGCACCTGATCGAAGCCCCAGTAAACGGCGGCCGTAACTATGACGGTCCTAAGGTAGCGAAATTCCTTGTCGGGTAAGTTCCGACCCGCACGAATGGCGTAACGACTTCCCCTCTGTCTCCAGTGTAGACTCAGTGAAATTGAATTTGCCGTTAAGATGCGGTATTCCTGCGGTTAGACGGAAAGACCCCGTGCACCTTTACTATAACTTTACACTGAATTTAAAAATAAGACGTGTAGGATAGGTGGGAGACTTTGAAGCTTGGTCGCTAGGCCAGGTGGAGTCGTCCTTGAAATACCACCCTTCTTCCTTTTAAATTCTAACTAGAACATCTGAATCGATGTTTAGGACACTGTATGGCGGGTAGTTTGACTGGGGCGGTCGCCTCCCAAAGAGTAACGGAGGCGCGCAATGGTAAGCTCAGACTGGTCGGAAATCAGTTTTAGAGTGTAATGGCAAAAGCTTGCCTGACTGCGAGACCTACAAGTCGAGCAGAGACGAAAGTCGGTCATAGTGATCCGGTGGTTTCTGTATGGAAGGGCCATCGCTCAACGGATAAAAGGTACGCCGGGGATAACAGGCTGATGATTCCCAAGAGTTCATATCGACGGAATCGTTTGGCACCTCGATGTCGGCTCATCACATCCTGGGGCTGAAGAAGGTCCCAAGGGTTCGGCTGTTCGCCGATTAAAGTGGTACGTGAGCTGGGTTCAGAACGTCGTGAGACAGTTCGGTCCCTATCTGCCGCAGGTGTTGGAAAATTGAGAGGAGTTGACTTTAGTACGAGAGGACCGAGTTGAACGTACCAATGGTGTTCCAGTTGTTTCGCCAGAAGCATTGCTGGGTAGCTAAGTACGGACGGGATAACCGCTGAAAGCATCTAAGTGGGAAGCCTCCCTCAAAACAAGTTTTCCCTATAGGGTCGTGGAAGACTACCACGTTGATAGGCTGGATGTGTAAGAGCAGTAATGCTTTGAGCTAACCAGTACTAATAACCCGATTGGCTTTTTTCACAAAGTTATGTGCAGTATAGAATCTACAAATTGTAGAAAAAATCTATGCAAGCTCTTGAAGAGGCGCATATTTAAGCAGGTATTTCT
>JANRKR010000068.1:0-1746 GCA_033763375.1 Rickettsiales bacterium | reverse complement strand
CTCAATTACTCTCTTTCTTGTTGCGTGAGAATTATGGAGCAGCTTATGTAAAAAGCACTCAGCAATTAAAGCGGCAAATTCTGAGTTAATTTTAGTGGCGCTAATTTTAGTTGCTACTCCAACTCCTTCAAAGTCAAATTTAGTAAGAACTTTGCTTAATTTATTCATAAATTTTATTTATGCCCGAACTTCCCGAAGTTGAAACTGTGCGGCGCGGACTTGAAAATTTGGTTGACAAAAAAGTTAAACAAATTTTTCGCTCCGACAAAAAAATGCGGATTAACTCAACTCTCGATTTAAAAATTTTGCAAGATGCAAAAATTTTAGAAATTAATCGTCGCGCGCGCTATTTGATTATCAATTTTGATAATAAAAAAAGTTTGATAGTGCATTTGGGAATGAGCGGTAAAATCACGCTTAGTAAGCATTTTAAACAACTAAAACACGATCATTTTGCTTGCGAATTTAGTGATAATTGGTGGTTAATTTTTAACGACGCGCGCCGCTTTGGTTTTGTTGACTTAATTGAAACCAAAAATTTATCCAAACATAAAATGCTTGCCAAACTTGGGTGCGAGCCGCTTTCTAAAGAATTTAATTTTTCTTATCTCAAACAAAAACTGAAAGCCAAAAAAATGAACATCAAAACCGCCATGATGGATAATGAAATTGTGGTTGGCGTTGGCAATATTTATATAAATGAATCTTTGTTTGATTCAGCAATTTCACCACTTCGCGGCGCTAATTCTTTAAATGATGATGAGATAAAAAAGTTAATTCTTTCAATTAAAAAAACTCTTAAAAAAGCTATCGATTCTGGTGGCTCGTCAATTTCTGATTATGCGAAAGTAAATGGTGAATCGGGCAAATTTCAAAATAATTTTAAAAGTTACGGTCGCCAAAATTTAGATTGCGAGATCTGTAAAAATAAAATTATCAGAATTAAACAAAATGGTCGTTCAACTTTTTATTGCAACAAATGTCAGAAATAATTTTAGGTTCGACTTCCTAAAATATTTTTTACTTCTCTAATAGCTGCTAAAGTAGCTGCGGTAATTGGCTGTTCAACTTTTTTACTTGGAGCTTTTTCATCTTGAGCTTCTCCATAAAGTGCCGCATTTATTAGTTTTTTTTCTTCTAAAAATTTTTCATCTGCCTGAAGGGTTTTTGCATAATTTATTAACCCTTTCACCAATTTAATATCTTCACCTGCAAATTTCTTTTCACCTGAAAGTTTATTATTATTTAGAGCTTCTGTGATTTTATCTTCTCTAATTTTTGCACCATCAACCTTGTTGTTATTTTCTAGCTCTTTAACTCTTAGGTCAGTTACATTCTTAATTTCTTTTCTATCAATTCTTAATTCAGGTAAATTTTTAATTTTATCTTTATCGATTTTAGGTTCTTTTATATTAGATATATAAAGAAAATTACCATAAGCCACAAGCAAGACTTTTTTATCCAAAGTTGTAAGATCAGCCAACCAGATTCTTTTAACTTCGTCGTCGCTTAGATTTGATTTGTTCTCAATTTTTTCCAAAGAGTTTTTTAAATTGAGCAAAGCGCGATTAAGTTTGTTTGAAGCAACTAAATTTTTGAATTCTGAGTTTCCGGATTTTGAATTTACGAAGTGTTTAGATTTTTCATCTTCTCCTTCAGATAACTCTGATAATTCTGATAATTCTGATTCTAGATCTCTTGATACAGAATTAGTTTCAGTTTTTTTATTGCCAGAATTTCGGAAAA
>JANRKR010000067.1:0-13746 GCA_033763375.1 Rickettsiales bacterium | reverse complement strand
ATTATTTTTAGCACAGATTTTGAAATGTTTTTAGCGCTTTTTTGATAAAATTAAGATAAATATCTGGATATATTTTGAATAATTTTATCAAAAAATAAGCAAAAACAGTTCTAAATACGGGATGAAAATAATTAGCTAACATTGTCTACAAAAACAACTTTTATTAGAATGATTTTTTAAATGCTCAATATCTTCAATCTGTTTTTATTTTTATTTGCGCTTTGGATATTTTTGATATTTTTAACGGGCAATATTTCTTGGCTTTATTTGAGTTGTGGCATTTTATCTTCAGCTTGTAGTGCAATTCTTTCTTATAAATTAAAACTAATCGAAAAGAAAAGTGAATTGCTTTATCTTAGTTTTGGTTTTTATCGCCATTTTACTAAAATTTATTTAGCTAATTTTGTTAGTTCTTTAAAGTTAATAAAAAGTTTAGCTTTCAGTCTTGAACCTTTAAAACCAAAGATTGAAGCTCTGAATTTAAGCGAATATAAAAATTTTAATTTAAGTATTTTAATCGCTACAATTAACATGAAAACCGGTTTGTTATTTGTTGGTCATGATGGTAATAAAATTTTTATTCACTCTATTGATTTTGAATATTTCGCAGAATTTGATCTAAAAAAATATACTAAAGATCTTACTTACGTCAATGATGATAACTTAGTTTAAAATGGATAAAACTTTAGAAAAAATTCAACAGCTAAAAGCCGAAATTGCCAAACATGACGAAGCTTATCACACTTTAGATGCTCCGCTTATTTCTGATTCTGAATATGACAAGTTGCGTCAAGATTTAGAAAAATATGCTAAAGATTTTCCTCAATTTTTTAATAATGAAAAAGAAAAAGTTGGTAGCAAAACTTTAGAAATTTTTGCCAAGATTCGTCATCGCAAGCCAATGTTGTCGCTGGCAAATGCTTTTACTAATGAAGATGTTCAAGATTTTATTGATCGCTTAAAACGTTTTTTAGGCTTAGATAAACAAGAAAAAGCAGATTTATTTAACTTTGAAGAAAAGTCGCAGCTTGAATTTTTTTGTGAAGTAAAAATTGACGGATTGTCTTTTAATGCTCGATATGAAAATGGTAAATTGACCGAAGCCGCAACCAGAGGCGACGGTTTTGAAGGCGAAGACGTTACGGCGAATGTTAAAACTTTAAAAAATTTTCCACAGACTTTGCTAACTCAAAATCCACCAAAAATTTTAGAAATTCGTGGTGAAATTTACATGGATAAAAAAGATTTTAATGAACTTAATTTGCGTCAAGAAGAGCAGGGTGAAAAAATTTTTGCTAATCCTCGCAATGCTGCAGCCGGATCACTTCGTCAACTTGATTCTAATATTACCGCCTCGCGTAAATTAAGTTATTTTGCTTATTCTCTTGGTGAATTTTCCGATGATTTTAAATGTCATAATCAAAGTGATCTACATAAAAAGTTGCAGCAATTTGGTTTTGTAATTGAGCCAAACTCTAAATTATGTCGCAACCTTGATGAAATAATTACAACTTATCAAAAAGTTAATGATTTGCGCTATCAGCTTGATTACGACGTTGATGGCATGGTCTACAAGGTAAATAGTTTTAAATTGCAAGATCGTCTTGGTTTTGTTGCACGCAGCCCAAGATGGGCAATTGCTCATAAATTTGCTTCGCAAAAAGCCAAAACCGTGATTGAAGATATTATTATTCAGGTTGGAAGAACTGGAGCTTTAACGCCAGTTGCAATTTTAAAGCCGGTAAATATTGGCGGCGTTGTTGTTTCACGCGCAACATTGCATAATCAAGATGAAATTATTCGCAAAGATATTTGCATTAATGATGTGGTTACAATTCAGCGTGCTGGCGATGTCATTCCGCAAGTTTTAGAGGTTGATTTTAGCAAAAGAAATTCTGACTCAAAAAAATTTTTATTTCCTAAAACTTGTCCAGTTTGTGAAAGCGAAATCATTAAAAATTCTGATGATGTAGTTTTGCGTTGTAGTGGCGGACTTTCTTGCTCGGCGCAATTGAACGAAACTCTTAAACACTTTGTTTCAAAAGATGCTTTTGATATTACTGGTTTGGGTAAAAAACAAATCGATAATTTTTTTGCTGAGGGAAGAATAAAAAGTTTTGTTGATATTTTTCGCTTGCAGGAAAATGAAAAAAACTCCCTAAATCCACTTAAAGAAAAAACAGGTTGGGGTGAAAAATCAATTGAAAATCTATTTTTAGCAATTGACCTAAAACGCCAAATTTCTTTGGAAAAATTTATTTATGCGATTGGCATTCGTCATGTTGGCGAAACCACGGCAAAACTATTGGCACAGCATTTCATATCTTGTGAAAACTTTATAACAACTATGTTAAAATTGGCTAATTGCAACGACGAAATGCAGTTAAAAGAAAATGAAAAATATCATGAATATCAAGATTTAGTAGCAATTGATGGCGTTGGTGAAAAAATGACGCAAGCACTTTTAGATTATTTTCGTGATCAGCGCAATTTAAAAATGGTTTTAGAATTAATTCCTGAATTAAAAATTTCTGACTTTGTAATTAAAAATTCCGCTTCGCAATTATCAGGAAAATCAGTTATTTTTACCGGCACTTTAGAAAAAATGACGCGCGTTGAAGCCAAGAAAAAAGCTGAAGATTTAGGATTGAAAGTGGTTGGATCAGTTTCTTCTAAAACTGATTTTGTTGTTGTTGGAAGTGAAGCCGGATCAAAATTAAAAAAGGCTAAAGAGCTAAACTTAAAAATTTTAAATGAAGAAGAATGGTTAAATTTAATTGCAAATTCTTAGAAAAAATAGCGACAAAAATATTGATCTTTTTGATTAAAATTTATCAATTTTTTATTTCACCATTAATTGGTGGTTGCAATTGCAGATTCAAGCCGACATGCTCGCATTATATGTTGGAAGCAATTGAAAAAAAAGGTTTAGTCAAAGGTTTTTTTCTTGGCTGCTTAAGAATTTTAAAATGTCAGCCTTTCTCAAAAAAAAGCGGATTTGATCCGGTAAAATAATTTATAAATAAATGTTACGAGTTTTTTTTATCATTATATTTTCTTTGATTGCCTTGAATTTACAAGCTCAAGACAGTAAAAAAACTCCGGAAAGTTTAGAGCAAATCAATGCTGATCTTTTGGCAAAAAAATCTAAATCAGAACCTTTCAATGACAAAGATGTAAAAGTTGATATTGAATCGCTTGGGCTTGACGAAATTGACGAAAAAGACGGTAAAAACAAAACTTCCAAATCAGATTCAAGTCAGCCAAATTCAAATCAAGCGGATTCAAATCAACAAAAAGAAGAGCAGAGAGAAGATGAAGATAATCAAAAAAACAGTCAAAAAAATAATTCAAATAACGTAATAGAAAACTCCAGAATTCTTAGCGAAAAAGAAGCACAAGAAAATAAAGAGAAATCAAAATCAGTTTTTAAAAAAATTGATAATATAGTAAAAAATTCTCAATTAAGTGACGCGACAAAAAAAATTCAGAATTTTTTAGGCAGACAAAAAAGTGATAAAAATGATGATTCAAATAAACAAGAAGAAACTGCTAAAACAAAGGTTTTGGCAAAAATAAGCAAGACTGATAAAAATCTTAATAATCAAAAAAAACTTAATTTAAAAAAACAATTAGCGGCAAAAAAGAAATCAGAAAAAAATGAAAAAAAGCGCCAAGAAAAGTTGATAAAACTAAATGAATTGCGTCAAACTTATTTGCTAAAAATAAAACAAGATAAAGCACAAGAAGACAAAAATATTGATGAAGATTTGCTTGAAGATGAAGAAAAAATTGTTCCTCACAAAAAAGATATAAACAAATTTATTTCCTACGAAACGCCAGCGCCACCAATTTTAAATCGTTATCGTAGTAGAGAAAACGAAGGAATTCCAATAATTTTATCTGACGCAGAAAAAGTTAGTAATTTATTTCGCTCAATTTCTTTTGAAGATATTTCTTATTTTAATGATGCTTATAAAGAGTTGGAAATTCCTGATCTGCGCAACGATCGTGGTGATACTATTTTAACTTATGCGATTATTTTACAAAAATATAAGGTGATTTCTTCAATATTGGCAAAAGGCGCTAATCCAAATTTGCACAACAATCTTGGCTTTACACCGTTACAAATTGCTATCGAAATGTCTGATTTGGCGTCAGTTAATTTATTAGTTAATGGCAATGCTGATGTAAATTACACTGATGGTTTTGGCAGAACGCAGTTAATGCATGCAGCTCGCCTTGGCTTTTTGCCAGCAATTGATCTTTTAATAAAAAAAGGCGCTGATGTAAATGCTATTGATAATGATGGCTTCACGGCGCTGGCGATTGCAAGTCGTTATAAACAAGATTTGGCAGTAACTTTATTATTAAAAAATGGTGCTAAACCTTGGATTGAAAAACCTTACGATCCAGATCAAGAATCCGTAATCAAAGAGTTAGAAAATAAGTGGAAATAAAATTTTGTTATTTGTTATAAGTTTTTTCTAGTAAAAATATTTTTTAAGATCACTACTTAAATTATTATTTTGAATTCTGTTTTAACTTCGCAAGTTGCTTACTCTTAGAACTATCTCTTGAAGCCTTGTTAAAGCAGGTTTTTGACTATTTTTAATTAAAAAATTTCCTTGTTTAAAATTAATCGAACAAAAATTAATCAGACAAAAAGCAGAAGATATTTTTTGTTGTTTATATTTTTTCTAAGCATCGTTTCTCTTGGTGTTTTTATTAATAACCAAGCGATTATTGCTCAGATGAAAAATATTTATGGCGATAATGTTGCTCAAGTTGCTGGCTTAAATTCTCTAATGTCAGCGGTTGCTGCTAACGACATTGCTGGAGTCAGATTTTTTAGCAAAGGTGGCTTATCTTTAATTAACCAAAAAAATATTGGTGGCGCTACTGCTTTAAGCATTGCTTGTCGTAACAATAATTTTGCTATTGCGCAATTATTAATTGAAAACGGCGCTGACGTTAATATTGCTGACAATGAAGGATGGACACCCTTGATGCGCGCCGCCTTGTCTGGTTCTAACGATATTATTAATTTGCTTTTATCAAAAAATGCTAATGCCGCTTTAAGTAATTCAGTGAACGAATCGGCAATAATTCACGCCGCTTCTTCTGATTGCGATAAATGCTTAGCTTTGATGTTTGAAAAATTTAATTTTATTAAATTGATGGATGAAAGCTTTTTGAAAGCGCAAATTAATGAAGCTTTTCTAATTGCCAAAAATCACGAAAATCAGGCTGTGCAAAATGTTCTAGAAAAATATCTTGATTCAATAATCAAAATGTCAGCTTTGGCAAAACCACAAAATGTTGATGAAGATTTAGGAAATATTTCGATTACTCAAGACAATAAACTTAATTTAGTAACCAAAAATAGCGGTAATTTCGTTGAAAAAGATTTAGTTGATGCCAATAAAAATCAACAAACAAATGTTAAAAATAAATTTAAATTTGCGGGAGCAAAAATAATCGATAGCAATTCTTCGTCTGATTCGTCACAAACTTATATTGTTGAGAAAAAACCAACTATTTCAAAATTTAAAATTCAAAAAGGTAATAAGTTCGTTTTAATTTCAGATCTTCCTAATGAAAATTCTCAAACCAAAAATAAACCGACATTAAATAAAAAATTTAAATCAAATGATAGTAACGCAGTATTTTTAATGAATTCTAAAATTAACGATAAAAACGTTGTTGAAGTTTTAAAAAGTAAAAAATTTAGATTTTCTCAAGGTCCAAATCCAATTACTGATAAAGTTATTGACGATAAAGAAGTTAAAACAATCAAGCAATCCACTGAAGCCAATAAAAATATCTCTAAAGATTCGCAAGATAAAATTGCGCCAATTCCTCCAATTGTTAGCAGCTTTAAATTTTTATCAGGACCAAAATCAGGATCAAAATCAGAGCCAAAAGGAGTGCAGCAGAGAAACAAAAATTCGGCTCCAAAAATTGATGAAAAAATTGAACAGGATTTAAAAAATTCTTCTCAGGATAGTTCTAAGCAAAATATTCAACAGGACAATTCTCAACAAGCTCCAAAGAAAAACTTCAGATTATCAACCGGATTTTAAATCAGTTTTTATTTCACTAATTAAAATTTTTGTAACTTAGAAAATTTTTCTTCGCTGAAGCAAGATTTTTAGATGTTTTATAAAAAGCCTCCAGTCAAAAACCTCTATAGTCTCAAGTCTCATATTTAGTTCTATAAAGAATTTCATAAAAAAACCAAAAAGCCTTAAGCCTTAACCAAAATAAAAGATCAAAAGATTTGAATTTTTATTCTTCACTTTTTTGCAATCATTTTTTCCCATAATGTGTATTATGTAAAACTAATTATATAAAAAATATATGACCTTAAACCTTTCTAGTAAAAGATTTATAAAGAATTGAAAATTTTTATCAGAAAAGATTTTTGACTTCTTAAGCGTCGATTTTTAGAGTGAAACTCCCAATTTTTTTACTTTTTAGATTTTTTATTTTGGGTGGCTTGGTTAGTTTTTTAAGTTTTTGAACTTAAATCTGACCAAGCCTTTCTTTTGAAATTCTAGCATTTTTATATTCTAGGATTTTTATATTCTGGGCTTTTGATATTTAGGTCTTTTAATTTTAAGCCTTACAACTTTTTTTAGTAAAAATTTCACAATTTGTTTGCTTTTTTGCTCAAATTGCCTCTGTGGCGGAACTGGTAGACGCGATAGACTCAAAATCTATTGTCCTTTGGGACGTGTCCGTTCGATTCGGATCGGAGGTACCAAACTAAAAATTCTTAGCTTGTAAATTGCCAAACTTCTAACTTAGTTTTCATTAAAAATGACAAATTTGGTTGATCTTCTCAAAGCTTTACTTCTTGGAATTGTTGAAGGATTAACTGAATTTATTCCTGTTTCTTCGACGGCGCATTTAATGATTTCATCTTATCTTATCGATTTTCAGTCAATCAAAAATAATCTTTTTGAAATTGTCATTCAACTTGGCGCAATTTTAGCGGTTTGTATAATTTATCGTCAAAAAATTTTCTCGGTAATTTCTAACTTGCGTAAAAAAAACAATCAAAAATTTGTATTTAATTTGCTGCTGGCATTTTTGCCGGCACTTATTATTGGTGGTTTATTTCATAAAATAATCAAAGCGATATTTTTTTCTAACTTAGTAATTGCAATCGCGCTTATTGTTGGCGGAATTATTATGATCGCAGTTGAGACAAAACCAAAAACTAATGTTAAAAAGATTGAAAATATTGACGAAATCGCACCAATTCAGGCTTTTTATATTGGTTTATTTCAATGTTTAGCAATGATTCCAGGAACTTCGCGTTCTGGTGCAACTATAATTGGCGCGCTTTTGCTTAAGCTTAATCGGAAAGTCGCTGCTGAATTTTCTTTTTTTTTAGCAATTCCAACAATTTTCGCTGCTACTATTTTAGATTTAATTGAAAATTTCCATCAACTTACCACTTCAAATTTAGAGCTAATTCTAATTGGCACCCTCGCCGCCTTTCTTTCAGCAATTTTGGTTATAAAATGGTTTGTCGCCTTTATTAGTAAAAATAATTTTATACCATTTGGAATTTACAGAATTATTGCCGGAACTTTTATTTTGATTTTTATTATTTAAGCAATGCAGCAAAATTCTGCTCATAAATTAGCAATTAGATTTGGTCTTGGCGCCATTAAAGCTGTTGGCTTTAACATGGTTGATTTAGCGGTTAAAGAACGACAAATTAATGGCGATTTTAAAGATATTTACGATTTTGCCAAGCGCCTTAATCCAAAAACTATTAATAAAAAATCAATCGAAGCTTTGGCAAAAGCCGGCGCTTTCGATTCTTTAAACGATAATCGTCGTCAAATTGCCGAATCTTTTGATGTTCTTTCTGCTTTTGCAACTAAACAAAGCGAGCTTGCTTCATCTAATCAAATGAGTCTTTTTCAAGGAACTTTAGAAGCTGAAAAAAAACCTCAGCTAAAAAAAGTTGAAAATTGGCCGCGTCACGAGCGTTTACAAAAAGAATTTGAAGCTTTTGGTTTTTTCTTAAACGAACATCCGCTTGACGATTTTATTTCTGATCTAAAAAAACGCGGCGTGATTTTTTCTGATAAATTAGAGCGCGACGAGCTGGAAGATAATAGTTTAGTAAAAATGGCGGGTGTTGTTGCAGCAAGTAAACATCGCTCCGGCGCGCGTGGACGTTTTGCTTATTTGACAATTTCTGATCCGCTAGGAATTTTTGAAGCGATGATTTTTGATGAAGCATTAATAACTAAAGCGCGCGATCTAATTACCGATGGAAGCATGATTGCTCTCGAATGTTTGATTAAAAAAGATGATGGCGGAATTAGAATTTTAACTCGTGATGTAAAAAAACTAGCTGATTTTATTAGCGCCACGCCCGCTAAAGATAAGGATTTTGAAGATATTAAAAAGCAACCAGCTAAAAGAAATTTCAATCGCGAATCGCAATCAAAATTTAATGACGTTGATTCTTGGCAAAATAATTCAGGCAAAAAATCTTTTGAAAAAAATTCAGCAAACGAAGAATTTTCTGATCAAGATCGTATTAAAGCGTTAAAAGCAAAAAAAATTTTTTCAACTACGCAAATTTTTATAAAAGATCGCGAAGCAATTTTAGCAATCAAAAGCTTACTTTCTCAAAGAATTGCGCCAGTTGATTTTGAAAAATTTACCAAAGTTTTTTTAGTAGTTATGCAAGGTGTTAAAGTTACGAAAATTGAATTGCCAGAAAAATATCTTCTTGAGGAAGCAGATATTTCAAGGCTGCGCGCTATTGAAAAAGTTGTTGATGTTGAATCAAATTAACAGAAAATTTTAATTTATTTGCTTCCAAAAAAACAAAGAGAAGAAAATCTAAAACCATCGTTATTTTTGAGATAAAAATTGTAAAAAAATGAAGTCGTATTTCTTATGGCTCAAGGCTTTTTTATAATTTTTCTGATTAATCCGTTAATAGGTTCTCGTTTCTAATCATGTCTTAATACAAGAGTAAATGGACCCAGTCATACGACGGGGTGACATAAGTAAGACCGGGTAAAAGAACTAACCTCCGTCGCATGACGGGGTCCATTTACTTGCTGAATTAGAACAAAAACCCATTAACTTGTTAGTCCGTAATTTTTAGCCAAAAAGATAAAGTTAATCGAGTTAATTAAAAACCAGATCAAGAGATTTTATGATTTTGGTATATACTCAACCTGATTCAAGAAACCGATCTTTCTTAAAAAATAAAATTTATTGCGGATGCACGAATTTACTTCGTGCGCAGCAGTTCAATTTAGACCAAATTCAAACTGCGTTTGAATTTGATTAAGTATAGTTGTCGCTAATTCAAAATTTAAAATTCTGATCTGGTTTTAAAAGCAATACTAATTGTGCCTTCGTCTAAATAGTCTAGTTCGCTGCCAACTGGAATTCCATAAGTCAGGCGCGTTATTTTAAGTGGAAAATCTTTTAAACTTTCAGCTAAAAAATGTGCGGTAGTTTGACCGTCAATTGTGGCGCTGGTGGCGATAATAACTTCTTTAATTTGGCTATTTTTACAGCGATCAAATAGCTGTTTAAGGTTTAAATCTTCGATGTTTGTTCCTGAAATTGCGGATAATTTTCCACCCAAAACATGATAAACACCTTTGTAACTTTGAGCGCGCTCAACTGCCCATAAATCAGCCACTTCTTCAACTATACAAATTATATTTTGCTCACGATTTGAATTGGCACAAATATTACAAATTTCATTTTCATCTAAATTACCGCAATTTTCACAATTATGAATTTTATCGTTTAGGGCTTGTAAGCTTGCAATTAAAGGTAGTAAAGTTTTTTCCTTATTCGCCGCTAAGTTTAGAACAATTCTTTTAGCAACCCGCGGTCCCATTCCAGGAAGTTTGGCAATAATTTTGCTAAGATTTTCAATGATATTTTTTTGCATTATTTAGTTACGATATGATAATTTAGATTATATTTTTACTTGTATATAGTTAATCAAATTCAAACTTTATTTTGAATTTGATCTTAAAAACCTTATACCAATTCTTATCTTATTTAAATCATAATTTACCATGTCAGCTTTGAAAAATACTAAAAAAAAATCGTTAAATTTAGGTCAGAAAACCAAATATTCTTTAAACGAAGTTGATAAAAAAATTTTGCAAAATGTTGAAAATCCACACTTAAACACACTTTATTCAATCAGATTTTCTTGTCCGGAATTTACCTCAATTTGTCCGATAACTTCACAACCAGACTTTGCTCATTTAGTAATTGATTATGTTCCTGATAAAAAAATTATCGAAAGCAAATCGCTAAAATTATATTTATTTTCTTATCGTAATCATGGCGCTTTTCACGAAGACTGCACTTTGCAAATTGCCAAAGATATTATTGAAAATATCAAACCAAAATGGCTTAGAATTGGCGGATATTGGTATCCGCGCGGCGGAATTCCAATCGATATTTTTTATCAAACTTCCGCTAAGCCAAAAGATTTGTGGCTTCCCGATCAATCAATTTCAACTTATAAAGCGCGTTAAATGATAAATTTTCCAATAATTTTACCAGCGATTGATCCGGTTGCTCTACAAATTGGTCCTTTAGAAATTCGCTGGTATTCTTTGGCTTATATTGCCGGAGTTTTATTTAACTTATTTTGGCTTAAAAAAATTAACCGTCAGGATAATTTTTTATCAGAATCAGCCTATGAAAATTGGCTGCTTTGGGCTGTGTTATCAATAATTTTAGGCGGACGTTTGGGTTATGTTTTTTTCTATAATCCTCATTATTTTCTTAATCATCCGTTAGAAATTTTTGCAATCTGGCAAGGCGGAATGTCTTTTCATGGCGGACTTTTTGGAGCAATTTTTGGCATGTGGCTTTTTGCTAAAAAATATCAGATTAATTTTTTGCAATTAACTGATGTTTTGGCAATTTCTGCGCCAATTGGTTTATTTTTTGGTCGCCTGGCTAATTTTGTTAATATGGAACTTTATGGTCGTATTTCTGGATCAAATTTTGGTGTAGTTTTTCCAAATGCTGGTGATTTGCCGCGTCATCCAAGTCAACTTTATGAAGCAGCACTTGAAGGTATTGCGCTTTTCTTAATTTTATTTTTACTCAATCATTTTACCAAAATAAGAAAATATCACGGCGCTTTAAGCGGATGTTTTTTAGCTTTTTATGCCTGTTTTAGAATTTCGATTGAAAATTTTCGTGAGCCCGACGCTCAAATTGGTTTTTTATTTTATAAAGTCACCATGGGACAAATTTTATCTTTTCCGTTAGCTATTGTTGGATTTTTTTTAGTCGTTCTTGCTTTGCGTAAGGAGCAAAAAAAGATTTAGTTTCAAAAAAGAAATTTTGAAAAAAGTTTAAAACTTTTTTAAAAAAAATCTTGTCAGAAAACCGTCAGCTTCTTTTCTAATATCCGTGATCAAAAATATGCTCTAAAGCCTTTAAAATCAATATCACAAAAAGATTAAGCCTGATGTTTTTTAGCTGCGCAATGTGTCAAGTTTATTATTTGACAAAATTAAAAATAATCTTCTTTACTCCAGAGAAAATCTTAGAAAAAAATACGAAATAAATATAAATTTTATGAAATTCTTTTTTTAGAAGTTTTTAACCGAAGACTTTTGCAAGAACTCTAAAAAATCTTGTTTTATATTAACCAAGATTGGTCATTCCGTCTTCATGACGTTGTCACCCCGTCTTCATGACGGGGCTGGTTGTACTTCTTGGGATAATCGCCCTTTTTTAAGTTCCAAAATTTTAAATTTTCAAATTCAGTAAAGTAATTAATTAATGTCGCAAGTAAACCAAATAACTCCAAACGCAGCTTTTGAACTTTTAAAGAATGATTCTCAGTCAGCGATTATTGACGTCAGAACTTTTGAAGAATTCGCCTCAATTGGTATAATTGCCGCCGATCAGTTTGATAATCGCATGATTTTGCTGCCTTGGCAATTAGCTCCGGAAATGAAAATAAATCAAGAATTTGATAAAAATCTTGATCTAGAAACCAAAAAACTTTTTGGCAGTAAAAACCAAGAAGCAAAAATTATTTTTATATGTCGCAGTGGTGCCAGATCAACTCAAGCAGCTCTTAAAGCTCAAGCCAATGGTTATAAAAATTGTTATAATCTGATTAATGGTTTTGAAGGCGATGCTGACGAATTTTCACAAAGAGGAAAAATCAACGGTTGGAAAGCTCAGTCATTACCTTGGAGAATGAAATAATGACATTAGAAATTTTAACAAAAGACAATCTAAATCAACTTTCTGATAAAATTTTGGATGATAAAGTTTTTGATTTTTTACGTCAAAAATTTGGCGAAGAAACTTTTGCTAAATGGTTTGCTGATCTGGAAATTATTTCTGAAATTAAATCTGAATCTAGCGAAATTATCTTTAACGCACCTTCAAAGTTTGTTCGCGATTGGATTATTCGTGAATTTATTGAAACAAAATCTCTAGCCCAAAATTTATTGAACTTGCTGCAAATAATGCTGCCAAAACTAAAAAAAGTTTCAGTAATTCATCTTGTCAAAAACAATCAATTAGAATCTGGCTCTGAATATAAAAATATTTCTGGCACTTCTTTAGAAAATTCTGCCAATCAAAAAATTATTAATCTTTCTAAATATGATAATGTTTTTGCTTTTGGCACCGAACTTAATCCGCGCTATAATTTTCAAAACTTTGTTAGTGGTAAATATAATAAATTAGCGCTTTCAATGGCTAAAATTGTTGCTGGTTTAGATGCGCAGATAAATTTATTTGACGACAAGATTCCGCTTTTTATTCACGGCAATGTTGGCATGGGAAAAACGCATTTGGCACAAGCAATTGCTTGGCAAATTAAAGAATCGAATTCAGCCAAAAAAGTTGTATACTTATCGGCTGAAAAATTCATGTATCATTTCGTTCAGTCAATTCGCAGCAATGGCATTATGGATTTTAAGGAAAAAATACGCTCAATTGATGTTTTAATTGTTGACGATGTGCAGTTTATCGCTGGCAAAGAAAGCACGCAGCAAGAATTTATGAATAGTTTTAATCATTTGGTTGCTGAAAATAAACAAGTGGTTTTGGTTTGCGATCGTTGCCCTTCTGACCTAGAAAATATTGATGAAAAGCTTAAATCACGCATTTCTGGTGGTATGATTGTCAATTTTAAAAATCCTGATTACCAAGATCGCCTGCAAATTTTACAAGAAAAAGCCAAATTAACTGAGCAAGAAATTTGTCCAAAAATTTTAAGCTTTCTTGCCGAAAAAATCACAACCAATGTGCGCGATCTTGAGGGCGCTTTGCGAAAACTTGTTTGCAGCAAAATGTTGGACGAGCAAGAAATTACACTAGAAAATGCCAAAGAAGTTTTATCAGATTATATTCGCGCCGCTAACTCTTCAGCACCAACAATTCAAAAAATTCAAAAAATTGTTGCTCAATTTTACAATCTTAAAATTGCTGATTTACTTTCTAATAATCGCGCCAGATCAATTGCGCGTCCAAGACAAATTGCCATGTATTTTGCTAAAAATTTTACTGAAGAAAGTCTGCCAAAAATTGGTAAAGAATTTGGCGGTAAAAACCATGCAACTGTAATTCATTCAGTTAAATTAATTCAAAATCTGATCAATTCAGATAATAATTTTTTACAAGAAATAAAAACGCTGGAAGAAAAAATCAAAAACTAAAGCTGTAAAAATAATGTCAAAA